>NZ_JBFDTP010000001.1:949689-1266252 GCF_040719375.1 Clostridium sp. AN503
AAAAATCACTGACATCAGATAAGAAAGCAGAGCTTTTACGGGAAGAGTTTACGGGACGGATTTATCAGATGTATTATTCGGAGGAGGCAGACCAGATTTATGCCAACTATATTCCGAAGAACTGGAAGAATAATCACGGCGTGATTGCTGTTATATCTTTGTCTGGACAGATGAGTTATCTGAAAGATAAAGAACTTCGTAAGGAAGTGGAGACTACGGGTAATGATATGCTGGAGTTTGTGATGATGCAGGAAGGACAGGTGTATTGTTACTGGAAGGATTGTTATTGGGAAAAGGGGGAGGAACCAGTAGCCAAATGGAGAAAAGTGCTGGTTATCCCAGACCACAACAGGGTTGTGATAGAAGAATAGATCTTCTGTCACAACCCTGTTTTTCGGAAAGCTATTCGTCAAATTCAGCAATAATATAAAACCCACGGTCATTCTCACGGATGTCTTTGATGATACCTTCTCTGGACTTTAGCCGGTCACGGGATTTGTAGCAGCCTGACATAGCGACGGCAGGTTCAATGATGTAACTGTAATTGACGCCCTCACGTTCAATGACTTCAACCCGGTCACCTACATTGACAAGTCCCTGTCGCTCCATTTTAAATTCCATCTCACGCAAAACAGATCATCTCCTTTACAGGTAATATTATAAGGAAATACTCTTGGAATGTAAAGCTGTTGTATGGTAAAATGTCATGTAGTAAATAAAAGAAACTGGATAATAAAATGAAAAAAGAAAATTTGTTGTTATCAAGATTAATGGATTATCAGAATTCAAGCGCCATACCATTTCACATGCCAGGTCATAAACGGCGGACGGAACATGGGATGTTAAAAGCATTTCCAAATCCTTATTCTATTGATATCACGGAGATAGATGGATTTGATAATCTCCATCACCCTGAAGGAATTTTAAAAGAATCCATGGAATGGGCAGCAGAGATCTATCATGCGGACAAGACATATTATCTTGTTAATGGGAGCAGTGGTGGAATTCTGAGCGCGGTCTGTGCGGCAACCCATCCGGGAGGAAAGATCCTCATGAGCCGGAACTGCCATAAAGCGGCGTATCATGGAGTTATCCTCAATGGGTTGGAACCGGAGTACATTTATCCACAAATACTGGATGAAATGGGGATACAGGGCGGGATATGCCCTGCTGATGTGGAAAACATGTTGAACAGAGGCCCATTACCGGAGGCGGTACTGGTTGTTTCACCCACTTATGATGGAATCGTGTCAGATATCCAGGCGATCGCAGAAATTGTTCATGACTATGGGATTCCGTTGATCGTGGATGAGGCACATGGAGCGCATTTCCCATTTGGAAAAGGCTTCTTTCCAAAATCAGCGCTGGAATGTGGGGCAGATATGGTGATCCAGAGCCTGCACAAGACGCTTCCATCCTTTACGCAGACAGCAGTCCTGCATGTACGCCGGGAACGCGTGAATATAGATAAGCTGGAGCGGTATCTTCAGATATTCCAGAGCAGCAGCCCTTCTTACCTGTTTATGGCAGGGATTGAAAACTGTATTTATGAAATGGAGCAGCATGGAGGAAGATGGATGGAGGAGTTCTCTGTACATTTGGCGCAGCTGCGTGGGAAACTCTGCGGGCTGAAGCATTTGAGGCTGCTGGGGGCGGATTCTGTGGGGGTTAAAGGTATATTTGATGTAGATCTGTCCAAGCTTGTGATATCCTGTCGGGGGTGCCTTGTGAGACGTTCTGAGACAGGGATGCACGGGATTGGTGATGAATGGATAAGCGACGACACACTGAGCGACGACACATTGAGTCGTGGAATGTCTGGGGGCGAAATACTAAGTGGAGAATTGCTGAGCAGATGGCTGCGTGAGGAGTATCATCTGGAAATGGAGATGAGCGGGGCTGATTATATTGTGGCCATAGCTACATTTATGGATAGCTGGGAACATTTGGACAGACTGGCAGATGCACTGCTTCATATCGACAACAGGATAGATAGGAAACCTGACAGCACAGAGGATATGCAGAGAGTGCAGCATAAAATTGAAATGGACGGGATTATCTGCATAAAGCCGGCTGATGCATTGGAGGCAGGGAGCGAGGCGCTCCTGATCAACCAGTGTGCGGGCAGGATTTCTGCGGAATTTATTTATCTGTATCCACCGGGTATTCCGATCGTGGCTCCGGGGGAGCTGGTTACTGAGGCGATTGTGAGACAGGTGGAGTATTATAAAAGAATCGGGCTTCCCGTACAGGGAATGGCCCATAAGGACGCTGGATATCTGAAGGTTTTGAGAGGCTGATGTATTTTGTATACCGGTTGAACAGCCAGAACAGAAGAATGAGCTTATGATGATAATTATGGGAGGACGGTTATGGGCAGGATATTTTATTTGATGGGGAAGAGCGCATCGGGAAAAGATACGCTTTACAAGCGTCTTCTAAAAGAATGTCCCGGGCTTCGCACGGTGGTACTGTATACCACGCGGCCTATGCGGGAGGGGGAGACGGACGGGGTGGAGTATCATTTTACTACTCCGGAAAAGCTTCAGGAGTTTCAGGAGACTGGAAGGATGATCGAGCTTCGCACTTATCAGACGGTGTATGGACCCTGGAGCTATGCTACGGTGGATGATGGGCAGATCGATCTGGGGGAAGCGGACTATCTGACGATCGGAACGCTGGAATCTTATGAACGTCTGCGGAGCTATTATGGGGATACTGCGGTGGTACCTCTGTATGTGAATGTGGATGATGGAATAAGGCTGGAGCGGGCCCTTTTCAGGGAGAGGCAGCAGAAGGAGCCTAAATATGCGGAGCTGTGCCGGAGGTTTTTAGCGGATGATGAGGATTTCTCGGAAGGGAATCTGGACAAGCTGGGGATTCGCAGAGAATACCGCAATGATGAACTGGAATCCTGTGTGGAAGAAATAAAAAAAGAGATCATGCATGGGGAAGGGAAGAAGTAAAATGAGGCTGTGCAGAGGAAGGGAAAGGACTGTCTAAAGCCCGGCTGGAAATGGATTTTTCTATACAGAACCTTTAAATTGTGTTATACTTTGGGATGTAATAGCATAAATAGCAGCGATTGTGAGGAGCCTGCCATGTTAAGTTTCCAGGATATTATCGGACATGAACAGATTAAAGAGCATTTTCAGAAAGCGATCGAGAGCCACAAGGTTTCTCATGCTTATATATTGAACGGTGAAGCGGGGATGGGGAGAAAGTCTCTTGCCAACGCATTTGCCCTGACGCTTCTCTGTGAGAAGGGCAGGAGTGAACCGTGTATGGAATGTCACGCCTGCAAGCAGGTGCTCAGTGGGAATCATCCGGATCTGATCTATGTGACCCATGAAAAGCCTAACAGCATTGGTGTGGATGATATCCGGGAGCAGATCAATGACACGATCATGGTGCGGCCTTACAGCAGTTATTATAAGATTTATATCGTGGATGAGGCGGAGAAGATGACCCAGCAGGCGCAGAATGCGCTGTTGAAGACAATTGAGGAGCCTCCGTCATACGCGATCATAATACTGCTTACTACAAACCAGGAGGCGTTTCTGCCTACGATTCTGTCCAGGTGTGTACAGCTGAAGCTGAAGCCCCTGAAGGATTTTGTGGTGAAGAGTTATCTGACAGAGTCCATGCAGGTGCCGGAAGCAGATGCCGAAGTATACGCAGCATTTGCACGGGGGAATCTGGGCAAGGCTATATCCATAGCATCTTCGGAGGATTTTAAGCTTCTCCACCAGGAAGTGCTGCATCTGTTAAAGCATGTGAAGGATATGGATATTTCGGAGCTTTTGGATTATATACGTAAGCTGAAAGAGGACAACTTGGATATCTATGAATGCCTGGATTTTATGCAGCTCTGGTATCGGGATGTACTTCTCTACAAAGTGACTAAGGATATGAATCTGCTCATTTTCAAGGATGAATATAAGATGATCAATGAGCTGAGCAAGAACAGCGGTTATGATGGGCTGGAGCGGATATTGGAGTCCATCGATAAGGCGAAGGCGCGGCTGGATGCCAATGTGAATATGGAATTAGCCATGGAGCTGATGCTCCTGGTCATGAAGGAGAATTAAAAGGAGACGTAAAATACATGATTAAGGTTATTGGAGTGCGGTTCCGGAATGCGGGAAAGATATATTATTTTGCTCCGGGCAAGCTGGAGATCAAAAGTGGAGACCACGTGATCGTGGAAACGGCCCGCGGAGTGGAATATGGCTATGTGGTGCTGGGCAACCGGGAGGTGGAGGACAATAAAGTGATCCAGCCTTTAAAGTCGGTGATCCGCATGGCAAATAAGGATGATGAGAACCGGGAGACGTCCAACCGCAAAAAAGAGAAGGATGCGTTCAAGCTGTGCCAGGAGAAGATACGTAAGCACAATCTGGACATGAAGCTGATCGATGTGGAATACACCTTCGACAACAACAAGATCCTGTTCTATTTTACTGCGGATGGAAGGATTGATTTCCGGGAACTGGTGAAAGATCTGGCATCGGTGTTTAAGACCAGGATCGAGCTTCGTCAGGTTGGTGTCAGGGATGAGACGAAGATCGTAGGCGGTATCGGCATCTGCGGGCGGGCGCTGTGCTGTCATTCCTATCTGTCGGAGTTTATCCCGGTATCCATTAAGATGGCAAAGGAACAGAATCTGTCTCTTAACCCGACCAAGATATCCGGTGTGTGTGGAAGGCTGATGTGCTGTTTAAAGAACGAGGAGGAGACCTACGAGTATTTAAACAGCAAACTTCCGGGGATGGGTGATTATGTGACTACGGATGACGGGTTGAAGGGCGAGGTACAGAGTGTCAGTGTCCTGCGTCAAACGGTCAAGGTGATCGTGACGGTGGACCGGGATGAAAAAGAGATACGGGAATACAAAGTGGAACAGCTGAAGTTCAAGCCCAGGCGCAGAAAGGGCAAAGCCGACGTAGAGGATGCGGAGTTAAAGAAGCTGGAAGCTATGGAGAAAAAGGAAGGAAAATCTAAGCTGGATGAGTAGTCAGGATATCACGAGCCAGACCATGGAAATGTTTGGGGCGGATGAGAGGATTGATGATTTACAGCGGAATGGGTACCGCATTATCCAGAAGAAAAACGGATTCTGTTTTGGGATGGATGCGGTGCTGTTGTCGGGATTTGCCCGTGTGAAGGCCGGTGAGACTGCGGTTGATCTGGGAACGGGGACGGGCATCATACCGATCCTTCTGGAGGCGAAGACGGAAGGAAGACATTTTACCGGCCTGGAGATCCAGGAGGAGTTTGCTAAAATGGCTGTGCGCAGTGTAAGGCTTAACGGCCTGGAGGACCGGGTGGAGATTGTTCAGGGAGATATCAGGGAAGCCAGCCGGTTGTTCGGTAAGGCTTCTTTTGATGTTGTGACATCCAATCCGCCATATATGAATGACAGTCATGGACTGAAAAATCCGGATCTGCCCAAGGCGATCGCACGCCATGAGGTGCTGTGCACGCTGGAGGATGTGGTGCGGGAGGCGGCGCTTCTTTTGAAGCCCGGGGGCAGGTTCTATATGGTACACCGCCCTCACCGTCTGGCAGAGATCATTTCCGCGCTGAGAGAATACCGGTTGGAGCCGAAGCGCATGAAGCTGGTGCATCCTTTTGTGGATAAGGAAGCCAATATGGTACTGATCGAAGCAGTGCGGGGCGGCCGGTCCATGATGAAGGTGGAAGCGCCAGTGATCGTATATCGGGAGCCGGGCGTATATACGGATGAGATCTATACGATCTATGGATATTAAACAGGAAGGGGAAGGACGGAACATATGGCTGAAGGCACTACTGGAAAATTATATTTGTGTGCAACTCCCATCGGCAATCTGGACGATATTACCCTGCGGGTGCTGAATACGTTAAAGGAAGCTGATCTGATCGCGGCGGAAGATACCAGGCACAGCATCAAGCTTCTGAATCATTTTGATATCAAAACGCCAATGACCAGTTACCATGAGTTTAACAAGATTGACAAGGCGCGGTATCTGGTAGGTCAGATGCAGCAGGGCGTAAATATCGCTCTGGTGACGGATGCAGGCACGCCTGGTATCTCAGACCCGGGGGAAGAGCTGGTGAAGCAATGCTATGAAGCCGGGATCGAGGTGACGTCCCTGCCGGGGCCCGCGGCCTGTGTGACGGCGTTGACGATCTCGGGGCTTTCTACCAGAAGATTCTGTTTTGAGGCGTTTCTGCCGGTGGATAAAAAACAGAGGCAGTGGATTTTGGAGGAGCTTAAGGAGGAGACCAGGACCATTGTTATCTATGAGGCGCCGCATCATCTGGTACGGACATTAAAGGAGCTTTCGGAGGTTCTGGGAAGTACCCGCAGGATCACGATCTGCCGGGAGCTGACAAAGAAATACGAGGAGGCATACCGGACTACGTTTGAGGAAGCGGTTTCCCATTATGAGGATGAAGAACCCAAGGGAGAGTGCGTGATCGTCATCGAAGGGCGCAGCATCAGTGAGATGGTAGAGGAACAGCAGAAATCCTGGGAAGATATGACCATGGAAGAGCATATGGACATTTATCTGGATCAGGGGATTGACCGGAAAGAGGCGATGAAGCTGGTGGCAAAAGACCGGGGGATCGCAAAGAGAGACGTGTATCAGAGCCTGCTGAAATAAGATGGAAAATTATGTCAATCGCCCGACGTACGATGTCGAAACATAAAATCTATTTTCCGTCTCCAAAATCCAATAAGATAGGGGTATACCGTTGGATAAGGAGATCAAATATGGATAATGAAAGGATATTGGATGAGATAGAAGCGTTGATGAAGCAAAGGGGAATGACAAGATACAGACTCTCTAAAGCGAGTGGAATCAAACACTCTACACTGACTACAATGCTGAACAAAAGAAGTATTATCAGTATCAATAATCTGAATAAGATCAGTGAAGCATTTGGTATGAGGCTTTCAGAATTTATCAGGCTGGTAGAGGATCATAAAGAAAATAACAGGGTTAATGACTTTCCGATAGCAGAGTGGGAACCGTTGAGTCCGGAATATAAGTATTTGGTGGTTTATATGATGCGGGGGATGAACGAAAAGTTGAAAGGTTAGATAAACTATGGACGAAAGAGATAATGTTACAGGCGGTAGTGTTGAAACCGATAATATAGGGATCGGACAGGAGATTCCTGAGGATCAGTTATGCAGGAAATGCGGCAGAAAGAGGATCGACCGCAGTGAAAATAAGAATTCCATATTGTGCCATGAATGCCGGGAAGAGCAGATAAAATACCCATTTCCCAAGAAAATGCTTCCGGCTGCAGTGATTGTGCTGGCTCTTATGGTACTGGCTATGGCAAGGACTCCTGGTATTATCCGGATGTATAAGATGTATTATCAGGCAGAGCTGCAGTCATACAGAGGGGATGTTTACCCCGCGCTTTTGAACCTTGAGACGGTGATGGAGGCATATCCGTCTTCTGTTCCGGTAGCAGTATCCATGATCGACATTGCCATGGAGCATGGGTATTATGATGCGGCGGCATATACGCTGAGCACTTACCTGGAAGGAAAAGAAGTTGACGACAGTACATATTCCCGTATGATGCGGCATACCAAACGTTTAAACCGGTATTATGATACGCTGGACCAGGTGGATGAGCTGTATGCGTCATTTGGTGAAGCGCTGGGTCAGGAGGATCTGGACGGGGAGGCGCCGATAGCAGCTTTGCAGGGCCTGAGAGATGACCTGGAAGAGATGACGAAAAATGCTGATCTGGATAAAGGTCTGCTCTATTATTACCTGGCTACCCTGAGTGAGGATGAGGAAGCTCACCGGGAGTACCTTGAGGCCAGCGTGGAGGCTGATCCGAAACTGGGATTTCCGGAAGTTGAGCTGGGGACATACCGGCGGCGGACCGGTGATCTTGAAGGCGCCAGAGAGTGCTATGAGTCCGTCCTGAGAAATGACAACAGTAATACCGGCGCCCTGAGGGCCATGGGAATCCTGAAGATGCTGGAGGGGGATAAGGAAGCTGGCCTGGCAGATGTGCAGAAAGCATTTGACTTGAATCCTGAGGAGAATTATGTGCGGGAGACTCTGGTCATTGCAATGATGGAGTGCGGACAGAAGGAGAAGGCAGAGGAACTCCGGCAGCAGTTTGAAGCGGAAGGGATAGAGTTTGATGTGGACTTTTTATCCTATCTGAATGGAGAGGTCAGCCTGCATGATTACTATGTAGATTAGGGAATGTACAGAGTGATCGTTGCGGAATACAAGGAGGAAAAGAATTATGTTTATCATACCAGGCTTTTTAGTCTCAGCAGTCACGTTTCCCGGTGTTATCGTACATGAATCGGCACATCAGTTATTCTGCCGCATTTTTCGTGTGCCGGTTTATGATGTTGTTTATTTCCAGATGAAGAATCCATGCGGATATGTTGCCCATGAGCCTACAGAACGTCCATTGGCATCCTTTATGATCTCAGTAGGGCCGTTTTTGGTCAATACGGTGCTTGGAATGCTGATCGTATTTCCGGCAGCCATAGAATTGTTCCGGTTTGAGGTGTACCACAATGTGCTTTCCCTGCTGCTTGGATGGCTGGGGATCTCCATATTGATGCATGCATTTCCCAGTACCGGAGATGCAAAGGTGATGGTACAGTCTATTTTAAAGAACCCGGATGTAAACTTATTTGTTAAAATCATTACGGCTCCTGTTATCGGGCTGGTCTATCTTGGGGCGATCGGCTCCATGATGTGGCTGGATTTTATCTATGCGGTTGCCATGGCGATGGTGCTGCCAAACCTGATCGTGATGATGCTCAGATAGAAGTGATGGTCTCCCCCGGCGTTTGCCGCCGGGGTGGGGCAGGTAACATGCCGAAGTACATAGGGGATATCGGGAAGCACGGAAAGGGGATCACCCAAGCACAGGGCAGATAAGGGTTGACATTTTCTGGATTTATGTATATATTAGATTAAGAATAAGAGGGCAGAGTCCTTCATAAGCAAAGGAGTGGTTGTTATGTTGGCAAAGATTGAGAGTATGGTGAAAACAGTATAGGTTTGCAAACAGACAGGGACTGGCGTATAAGGGAGAGTATTGCGCACGGCTTGTTGTCGTGTTTTTTTGTACCCTTTTTTGGAAGTTTTTGAACAGAAAATGCGCGGTTCCATTCGCTTATGAAGGAGAGTTAAGATTTGAATAATGAAAATTGCATATTGATCAGTAACAAAAAGAACTGGGTAGAACAGGCGGCCATAGACCAGCTGCGCGGCGTCAGCCGGCTGCCGGGCATGGTGAGGACGGTGGGGCTGCCGGACCTGCATCCGGGGAAAAGTCCCGTGGGGATGGCGGCCCTCAGCGAAGGAAGGTTTTACCCCCATTTGATCGGGAATGATATTGGCTGCGGAATGAGCCTCTATTTGACCGGGGTAAAACAGAAGCGGCTCAGGATGGAGAAATGGGTTGCACGGCTTAATTCCATCCGGGAGTTTTCGGATATCTTATGTGATATTCCATATGAAGAACCATGTCCGATCCGGGACTTTGGAACCATTGGTTCGGGGAATCATTTTATGGAATTCCAGTGCCTGGACAGGGTGTTTGACGACCAGTTGGCAGATAGGCTGGGGCTTGCGGAGGACAGGGTTTTTCTTCTTGTCCATTCCGGATCAAGAGGCTACGGTCAGGATATCCTTTCCCGCTATTATGTACCGGAGGGGCTTTTAGAGGGTTCTGACAGGGCCAGAGAGTATATGGCGGAGCATGATAACGCGCTTTTGTGGGCCGGGCGGAACCGGCTGGCGGCGGCAGAGAAGATGCTGGATTATCTGGGAACGGACAGTGAGGTGACGCCGATACTGGAGAGCTGCCACAATTATGTGGAGCGTACGGAGGAAGGCTGGCTGCACCGCAAGGGAAGCGTATCGGCCAGACAGGGAGCAGTAGTGATCCCCGGTTCCAGGGGAAGCCTGACCTATGTGTGCATGCCGAGGGAGGATACCCGTATCGCGCTGGATTCTATTTCCCACGGGGCGGGCAGAAAGTGGGCGCGGAGTATCTGTAAGAGCCGGATCGACAGGATGTATGACCGGAAATCCATCCGCAGCACAAAGTTTAAAAGCCAGGTGGTCTGCCATGATACCAACCTTTTGTTTGCAGAGGCGCCCGAAGCGTATAAGCCTGTGGAACAGGTCATAGAGTCGCTCCGGGAGTTTGGACTGATCGATGTGGTTGCCGTGCTGCGCCCTTTGATCACATATAAAGGGTAGGTGAAGCGCATGAAGATACAGATCAGTTCCGGTCAGGGACCGGCGGAGTGTGAGCTTGCAGTGGGGCTTTTTTATGCACAGCTGCAAAAGGAGATAAGGGATATTAGGACAGTTCAGTGCGTGCGGGGCAAAAAGCCGGGGGGTTATGCATCGGTCATTTTTGAGACGGATGAGGATATAAGCGGCCTGGAGGGGAGTGTACTCTGGGTCTGCCGCAGCCCATACCGGCCTGCCCATAAGCGGAAGAACTGGTATATTGATGTGAGCATTCTGGAACAGGCGCCGAAGCTTAAAACAGAGCTGCAGCTTAGGTTTGAGACATTTCGCTGCGGAGGCAAGGGCGGCCAGAATGTAAATAAGGTGGAAACCGGGGTTCGCGTGATCCATATCCCCACGGGGATTTCCGTGGTATCAACGGAAGCCAGGAGTCAGCATATGAATAAAAAGATTGCGGTGAACCGGCTCTGTGATATTCTGGCGGAATATAATGCGCAGCAGGACAGGAGAGAGAAGGAGCTGGCCTGGTTAGAGCATACCAGATTGGAGCGGGGGAATCCGGTGAGGGTTTATGAAGGGGAGAAATTTTTGGTCAGGGGGACGCAGCCGGATCGTTAGGCTGTGACAGCTAAGAAGGCCCCGGACGGCGGAGAAAAAAGTTTCTATGTCTTCCTGTTTACGACATGAGAAGGGCGGCGTTATGCGGCTATCGGACAGCACCTGGAACGTGCAGTCCGCTATCCTCACAACGCCGCCCTTCTCATGTCTCCAAACGGAAGACATTTAGAAATCTTTTTTCTCCGCCGTCCGGGGCCTTCTTAGCTGGCTGAGGGTATTGGGGCGGCTGCTGGGGACTGACGGGGGCGGGGAGAAAAGCATGGCTTGATGGGGGAAATTTTATAATGAAGGAATGCTTGAAAACGTGATTGCTCAGGGAATTTTGAAAATAAGAAACTGCCAGAGCAATATTTTATGGATAAGGTGTTAACGTAACAAGATTTCATGGGCACTGGGCAAGTTATCCCAGTGAACTTTTCTTCTGGAATTTATATAATGGGAACTGTAAATGATTCTTGTGTTGCATCTGGATGCGGGAAAATATAATGTTCAGGAGGAAATGAAAATGATAGTTACGACACTGGAAGAGAGCGCACGTTATCATGTATTGGGTGAGAATGTTAAGAAGGCGCTGGAGTGGCTGAAGGCAAATGATATCCGTGAGATGGAGGATGGGCGGTATGCTCTGGATGGAACGGTGTTGTCCAAGAGCAGTCTGCTGGATATGAATGCCAAGGAGAAGCAGGGCGTGTTTATTCTGGTTCAGCGTTATACCACTCGTTCGATTGATGACTGCTGGTTTGAGGGGCATAAGAAATTTATTGATATTCATTATGTGGCGGATGGGATGGAGTATTTCTGCTATACGCCTCTGGCCCGGGCAGGGAAGCCGGTTACGGAGTATGATGAGGTGGAAGATGATTTCCTGTATAACAGGGATTATGAGACTGGCGTCCTGATGAAAGCGGGAGATGTGGTCATCGTTTATCCGGAGGATGTACATATGCCGCAGCGCCGGGCGCTGGTGCCGTCAGATGTGGTGAAGGCCTGCATCAAGATCGTAATATAATGCTGTAATAATAGTGTTGTGATAAAAGAGAAATGCTCCTGTTTGAGCAGGCAGAGTGATCTGGATGCCTGGCAGGAGCATTTGTCGATAATATCAATGAGCGGGAGAATGGATATTTTGAGGAGAATAAAGGAGAACGATATAGAATGAATTTTGAACATATGCCATTAAAGAAAGCCTTTTGGAGGTTTATCTGGCCTTCGGTCATCGCTCAGTGGATCTTTGCCCTGTATACGATGGTAGACGGGATGTTCGTGGCAAGAGGGGTATCGGAGGTGGCGCTGTCAGCGGTCAATATCGCGTCCCCGTTTGTGAATTTCCTGTTTTCAGTATCCATACTGTTTGCGGTGGGAACGTCCACGATCGTGGCGATCTGTCTGGGAAAGGGCGAAAAACAGATGGCGGATGAGGTTTATACCCAGAGCCTGGCAGTTCTGGCGGTGGTTTCTCTGGCGATCATGCTGGTGGTGTTTTTGAATCTGGATGCGGTGTCTGTGTTTTTGGGGGCGACCGAAACCACCATGGAATATGTGAAGAATTATATTTTGTCGATCCTGCCGTTTTCCTGGTGCTTTATCATTGCATATTCCTTTGAGATCCTTGTGAAAACAGACGGCTATCCCAAGTTTGCGACGGTGGCTGTGACTACGGGGGCGGTGATGAACTGTATCCTGGATTATCTCTTTGTATTTGTTTTCCGATGGGGAGTCGCAGGCGCGGGAGCGGCCACAGGGCTTTCACAGTGCGCGCTGGTTTTTATCTATCTGAGCCATTTTTTAAGTCCGAAGGCAACCATACGGTTTCGAAAATTCCGGTGGGATTTTGGGCAGATCCTGCGCAGCGTTAAGATCGGGATGTCCTCCTGCCTGACGGAGTTTTCCGCCGGGATCACGGTGTTTTTGTTTAACCACACGATCCTTGAGTATCTGGGAAATGACGGGATCATCAGCTATACGATCATTGCATATGTAAATACGATCGTTGTGATGTCTCTGGCCGGGATCGCGCAGGGGGCGCAGCCCATGGTCAGTTTTTATTATGGCAGGGGAGAAAAGAAAAAGTATATGACCCTGTTAAAATATGGGATCGTTACGTCTGTGGGACTGGGAATCGCAGCATATGCGGCTTCCGCGGCGGGGGCGGACCTGCTGGTGAGCCTCTTTATCTCCAGGGAGCTTACTGCGCTGCGGGAATATTCGGCAGGGGTGTTCCGTATTTTTGCACTCTCATTTTTGATCATGGGCGTCAATATCCAGATGGGCGGATTTTTTACGGCGGTGGAAAGGCCCCAGCCTGCGCTGGCGATCTCTTTGGGGCGGGGCGTCATAATCATCGCGATTGCCTTAAAGCTCTGCACTATGGTTCTGGGAGGAGAGGGAATCTGGCTGTCCCAGATCGTTTCGGAGATCTTGTGCTGTGTGATGACAGGGTTTTTTATTTACCGATATAGAAAACAGATGAGGAGAGGAGAAATAATATGAAAGTATTATTGTCAAATGGAAGTCCCCATGCGGACGGATGCACCCATGCGGCGCTCAGTGAGGCGGCGGGTGCCCTGGAGCGGGAAGGAATCGGGACGGAGATCGTTCACATCGGAGCCGATAAAACCCATGGCTGTATGGGCTGTGGAGGCTGCGGCGTATCCGGGTTCTGTGTACATGAGGATGACAGGCTGAATGAAGTGATCGGGAAGCTGGATGGGATAGACGGGCTTGTGGTCGGATCTCCGGTCCACTATGCGGCGGCAGCGGGAGCAGTATCCTGTTTCCTGGACAGGTTGTTTACGGCGGCGCCCGGGAAGCTGGCCTTTAAGCCGGCGGCCTGTGTGGTGAGCTGCCGGCGGGGAGGCGCCAGCGCGGCCTTTGATGAGCTGAATAAATATTTTACCATCAACAATATGCCGGTTGTCCCAAGCCAGTACTGGAACAGCATCCACGGAAGTGCAAAGGAGGAGGCGTTACAGGATCTGGAGGGGCTTCAGATCATGCGGCAGCTGGGAAGAAACATGGCATGGATGCTGAAGTGCTTTGAGCTGGGCAAAAAGGAAGCTGTATTACACCCTGTTCCGGAAGAACATCTCTGGACCAGCTTTATCCGATGACCCTGATAATATGGTCTCTTGTTTTGTATTATGCGATGTGGTATCCTAAAAAGTAGTTGAAAATATGGGGGTAATTCATGATACAACGGGGTGCGGCTGCAATATTTACCATAGGGTTTTCACTGCTGCTGATCATATCGGTTCTGTTTGTTTTTCAGGAGAGGCCGCAGGGGGAATGGAAGGACCAGATCATGCTCCGGATGGAGGTTCCTTATGAGAAGGACCATCCCACCGGAAAGGCGGCGGAATATTTTGCCAGGCTTGTGAGGGAGGAATCAGGCGGGGAGCTGCAGATCGCGGTTGCGTACAATACGGAGCCGGGAAGCGAGAAGGAGATCGTTAAACAGCTTCAGTTCGGAGGGATCGCCTTTGCTGCGGTGAATTATTTTGATTTTGCTGAGGACATTCCGGAACTGAACCGGTTCATCCAGACGTATGAGTCTCCGGAGGAGGCGCAGGCAGGGTTTTGCGGGCAGATGGACGCCATTGGCGAATATCTTTCAAAGGAACGGCTGGAGGTGTTATCCTGCTACAGACCCGACTACCGGTGCATTGCCACCAAGGAAAAGCCCGCGGCGGAACGGGATTTTGAGGGGATGAAGATCCATGCTACAAAGGCCGCGGCGCTGTCTGTCTATCTCCTGGGAATGGGGGCGGAGATTGAAAGCTTCGGGCGGACGGATCTGCTTCGGGCGGTGGATTCGGGATACATCGACGGCATAGAGATGCCGCTTCTTTTTTACGGCAGGGCGGGGTATGACAAGGTCATGCCTTATGTTTGGATTTATGAGGATTTCCTGGTGCCGGACATGCTTGTGGCCAGCACGGTGTCTCTGGGGAATCTGACGGATGAACAGCAGAAGCTCCTTATGGACTGCGCCCTCAAGACAGAGGCGTTCCAGGTGGAGGCCCTGAAGGAAGCGCAGGAAAGGCTGGTGCCGCGATGAAAACAATGGGCAGGGTCAAAGGCTCCGCGATCACCATGATCAACTGGATGTTTCTGCTGCTGACAGTGGTGACGCTGGTATTTTCCATGTATAACTACCTGATGTACCGGGATATTGGGGAGCGGTACCGGAGGAGTACGGACCTGTATTATGAGGCGGCGTCTGTAAAGGACTCGATCAAGCAGTGTGATATCACGATGGAGGACTATCTTTTAAGCAGGAACCGCGGGTCTTTAGCAGAGCATAACGAAGCGGTGAAAACTGTGGATGCGGGCCTCAGGCGGTGCCGGGATCTGGTGGATACCCCGGCGGTTGCCTCCTTCATCCAGTCTATCACGGACGCATTTTCCTCCTATCAGACAGAGGCCAATTACAGTGCGTTTTCCTATGCGGAGAGCAATTATTATGAGGGCAGCTTAAGCTTCCAGGAATCCCGGGAGATTGGGAAATACATACAGGAATACTGTGATGAGATCCTGACAGTCCTTCTCACGGCGAATCAGGATTATTATGAATGGCTGAACCGGAAGCAGAGCCAGCTCTTTTTTATCAATCTTTATGCGGTGATCCTTCTGGCGGCGGCAGCCGGGTACAGTGTGTACTATGTAAACGACAGATTTTACCGGCCTCTGAATGAGATCTACCGGGCCTCCTTAAAGATTGCGGGAGGAGAGATGGTGCAGGTCCGGGAGGACTGGCAGGACAGGATGATCAAGATCCAGGCGGCGGCCTTTAACAAGATGTCCAGGAGCATTGTGCGGATGATGGATGACATTCAGAAACATGCGGATATCAGGACGAAGCTTCTGGACGAGCAGTTGAAGAATGAGCAGTATGTGCACCGACTGGAGCAGGCTGATTTTTTAAACCTTCAATTACAGACCAATCCGCATTTTCTGTTTAACACGCTGAATACGATCTCGCGGACGGTCACTTTGGGGATGAGCGACGAGGCGGTGGAAATGATCGACGCCATGGCCGCCATGCTCCGCTACAACTTAAAGGATATTGAGGAGCCGGTTTCCCTGGAGGAAGAGATCCAGGTGGTGAAGGAATACCTGCATATCCAGAATTTCCGTTTCCGGGACAGGATTCGGGCGGAGTTTGACTATGAGAAGGAGCTGGCGGAGCAGGTGACGATACCCAGGTTTTCCCTTCAGCCGTTTGCGGAAAATGCCGTGATCCATGGGCTGGAGCCGAAGACGGAGCCGGGTGTAGTGCGCATAGAGCTCAGGACGGAGGGAGAGAACTGTGTTGTCAGCATTGCGGACAGCGGAGTGGGGATCCCGGCAGATAAGCTGGAAGCGCTGATCCAGAGAAAGCAGATCGGTTCCGGCAAGCGGAAATCCATCGGGATCATGAATACGATCGACCGGCTTAAGTTTTTTACAAAGCTGCCTGAGCCGGTGAAAATAGAGAGTGAATGGGGGAAGGGAACGATTGTGCGGATCTATCTGCCGCTGGAGATAAGCCAGGGACCGGCAAAGCCGCTGACGGAAGGATTGCAAACAACGGAGGGGACAGAATGTACAAGTTGATGATTGCAGATGACGAAGCGTTGGAGCGCCAGGCGCTGCGCCATTTTATCCAGAATTCCAAGCTGGAGATCGTGGAGATCTTAGAGTGCGCCAACGGGATTGACGCCGTGAAGACCGCACTTTTAAAGCAGCCGGAGATCTGCATCCTGGATATCAAGATGCCGGGGCTTTCCGGCCTGGAGGCCATGGAACAGATCAAGGTGGTAAATAAGAACTGTAAGATCATATTTTCCACGGCGTACAGCTATTTTGACTACGCGGTGAAGGCGCTGCAGGCCGGGGCGCTGGACTTCATGGTGAAGCCGGTGAAGAAGGAGAAGCTGATCCAGGTGGTGAACAAGGCGATCGACGAACTGGACGCAGAGCAGAACCAGGAGGCGTACCGGTCCAAGATAACGGACCTGACCTATGTGCTGGAAAAACGGATTCTGAGGGAACTGATCACTGGACAGACAGACGAGGAAACCCTGTGGTTTTTTGATGCCATGGGGATCCGGGAACCTTACGGCTGTATTTTCTTTGTGCGTTTCAAGCGGGAGATCAGCGAGGAGGAAAAAGCCAGGCTCTCTAAGCTATTAAGATCGGATCTGACGGCGGCCGGATACACCCACCTTCTGTATGTCCACCGGAAATCCATTGACTTTATGGTATTTTCCAAGACCGGGGACCAGACCGGGGAGATCGCAAAGCAGGTGGAGAAAATACTCGCCTATGCGATGGACAGCCTTGTGATCCCCCATACCATCGGCGTCGGTTCCTGGGAGGAAGATCTGATGCAGATGGAATTTTCCTATCTCTGCGCAAAAGAGGCGGTGGGAGAATATGTGACGGCGGAGCAGAGGGAGATCATTGTGGAGGAGCCCTCAGGGGGAAAGGATTTGAAGGCGGTCCCGCCGGAGATCGAGGCGGTCTGCCGGTATATGAAGGAGCATTACAGTGAAAAGATCACGCTGATCTCCATTGCGGACAGCGTGGGGTTCAGTAAATATTATATCAGCCGGCTGTTCAAGCAGCACATGGGCGTGACCATCATCGATTATCTGATCAAGGTCAGGCTTGACCGGGCGAAGGAGCTGCTGGCAAAGGGGGATTACAGCATCAAGCAGATCAGCTTTATGGTGGGATATTCAGATCCCAATTATTTTACCTGGTCCTTTAAAAAATATCTGGGGATCTCACCGATCAAGTACCGGTACTTCCAGAATCTTGGAAGCGGGAATCAGGAGCCGGGCGTGTGAACGGAAAGTGAGACCGGGAAGTGATCAAGATGCGGCGGTAAGCAGCGGTGATAGAAGAAAGATACCTGTAAATTAGTGCAGAAGTGAAAACGCAATATTTTATAGGTATTTTTTGATTCAGCAAAATATTAGGGATGCAGCACAACTTATTGTAGTGTAATTCTTTTGTTAATTTTCTATAATGAAAACATCAAAACATCGAAAGAAACCGTTAAAAACTACAATCACAGGAGGATGTATTTTATGAAAAAGTGGATGGGAATCTTTTTGGCAATGACCCTGGCGGCTGGTACGGTGACCGGCTGCGGCGGAGGCGGCAAGGCGGAGACGACGAAGGCTGCGGCAGGCCAGGCAGCATCGGGCCAGGACGCAGCAGGACAGGACGCAGCAGGCGGCAAGGCGGACGCAGCAGGCAGTCAGGCTGCGGCGGGCAGCGGGGCGGAGGCCAAAGCCCCGGCGGGGGAGACCTTCACCATGCAGGTGGGACATGCCCAGGCGACCACCAGCGCACGCCACCAATCCCTGCTTCTGTTTGAAAAGACCGTGGAGGAAAAGACGAACGGCGGCGTCCAGGTTGAGATCTATCCGGCAGGCCAGCTTGGCAACGAGACGGAGATGACGGAGGCAGTTTCCATGGGGACCCTTCAGGCGGTCCGGGGCGGGGAACTGGAATACCTTCCGCAGATCACGATGCTGTCCCTGCCCATGCTGTGTGACAGCCTGGAGGAAGTCAGGACCCTCTGCTACAGTGATTTCGTGAAAGACATGCTGAGCAGCGTGGAGACGGAGCACAACATGAAGGTGCTGGCGGTAGGCGACGACAGCGGGTTTAGGCAGATCACCAACAATGTCCGCCCGATCTTATCCCCGGCTGATATGGAAGGTTTGAAAATGCGTACGGTTTTGGAGGTGATCGACCTTTCCATGAAGTCCTTTGGCGCATCCACCGTGTCGGTTCCATTTACAGATCTGTATATGGCGCTGAAGACCGGCGTTGCTGACGGACAGGAGAATCCGGTAGCGCTTATCGATTCCCAGAAGTTTTATGAGGTCCAGAAATATTGTTCGATTATTGACTATATGTTCTGTGCAGAGGTCATGTATGTGAACCTGGACTGGTGGAAATCCCTTCCGGCGGAGTATCAGACGATCCTTACTGAGGCGTCCAGGGAGATGATGGATGAGAACAGCCGGATCACGGATGAGGAAAATGACAATTACATCGAGCATATCAAGAACAGCGGCTGTGAAGTGACCGTCCTGACCCCGGAGCAGAGAGAATCCTTCCGTCCGCAGGCTGAGGAAGTGTGGAAGCAGTACATTGAGAGCGGCCGGATCACCCGTGAAGATCTGGATGAGATGCTGGCTGTGATCGGCAAGAAGGTTTCCTGGTAAAACAGTATCCTGGTAAAACTGGGATGGCAAAACTGAGGGGGCAGGTTATCCTGCCTCCTTCACAAGAAGGAGGGGGTTTTGTGACTTCGCTGCAGAAGACAGGAAAAAAGATCTACCAGTGCTATGTTGCTCTGGGGATCGCGGCCATGGCCTTTGTGTCGGCCGGAGTTATCTTTGCGGTTATCATGAGATATTTTTTCAATATCTCATTTACATTTTTGGAAGAACTGATCACGCTGGTATTCACGTTTACCACATTCTGGGGGATCGGGATCTGCGTGCTGGAAAATGAGCATGTGCTGATCGATTTCTTTTTTGAAAAGATACCGGTGCATATCCAGAGATGGATCAACGTGGTGAACTACATCATCGTGCTGATCTCCCTGGCGATCCTGCAGTATTATGCGATCGGATGGATCAGAGTGGCGGGAAAGACCATTTCCAACGGTATGCGGATCCGCTATCTCTATATATACGGGATCATGCCCATCGGCGTGGGCGTCAGCCTGATCTGCGTTCTGGTAAAGATATACAGCCTTGTGAAAAATGTGGATCTGGGATTTTTGAAGCCGATTTATGATGACGAGGAAGGAGGGCTGTAGATTATGATTATGGTATATCTGTTGTTTGCGCTGGTTGTATTTGCTCTGATCGGTGTGCCCCTGGCTTTTGCGATCGGGGCGTCCTGCATCACCTACATGAGTGTGCAGACACCGCAGTTTCTGGCTATGATACCCCAGCGTATCTGGTCTGGTTCCTTCAGCTATGTGCTGGTCGCCATGCCGCTGTTTATCTTTATGGGTGAGCTGATGAATGAGAGTGGGATCACAAAAAGGCTGTTGGATTTCTGTATGTATCTGGTGCGTCCGATCAAGGGAGGCTTAGGAGAGGTGAATGTGGTTGCCAGCATGATCTTCGGCGGGATCTCAGGTTCTTCTGTTGCGGATACCTCCGCTCTTGGTTCCGTTCTGATCCCTGAGATGGAAAAGCGGGGCTATCCGCCGGAATTTGCGGCGGGCATAACAGTTGCTTCCTCCACTATGGGAATGGTGGTTCCGCCCAGCATCCCGATGATCATGTATTCCATGATCTCAGGCGCTTCAGTCGGCGCGCTGTTTATGGCGGGACTGATCCCTGGCCTGTCCGTGGGCGTGCTCCAGCTCATTGTGTGTTATGTGATCTCCAGAAAAAATGGATATCATCCGGTTCAGCCTCCGTTTGTATTTAAGGAGTTTGCCCGAACCATGGTGTACAGCCTCCCGGCTATTTTGATGCCGCTTGTGATCGTTCTGTCTGTATCCCTGGGCATCTGCACAGCCAGCGAGTCGGCGGGGATCGCGGTGTTCTACTCCCTGATCCTGGGGCTGTTCATCTACAAGAAGCTGACGGTAAAAAAGATCATCCGGGCACTGCGCAGGACGTTGATCTCGTCTGCATCGATTACCATCATCATCGGGTTTTCTACAATCTTTACCTGGCTGATGACTATGATGCAGATCCCGCAGATCGTATCCTCGTTCTTCCTGGGTCTGGATATGCCCAAGTGGGTATTGCTGCTGCTCATCGACCTGCTGATTCTGTTTTTGGGAACCTTTATCGATGTGTCTCCTGCCATCCTCATGCTTGCGCCGATCCTGCTCCCGGTCATGAGAGGCATCGGGGTCAGCGACTGGCAGTTCGGCGCGATCTTCATCGTGGGCCTGGCGATCGGCCTTGTGACCCCACCGGTCGGCATGTGCCTGAATACCTGCAATAAGATCAATGGAATGTCCGTGACCAGGATCGCCAAAGGTGCGCTTCCGTTTATCGCCTGTAATATTTTGGTGCTGCTGGGGACGACCTTTATTCCGGCGATGGCGGACTGGCTGCCGACGATGTTACATTATTGATCAGTATAGAATAAATTGGTACGGTCCTGTTTTACAGAAATGTGAAATGGGGCTGTTTTTTCTGGGGATTTCTTCAGCATACTGCTTAATCTCCCTCCAGTTCTTCCAATATCGGAAAAACGCTCTTCCTTGCATTCTCAATATGTATCGATACCTTCTCCCTCACCTTTTCCCTATCCTTTTCAAGAATAGCATCCAGGATCTCCTGGTGTTCCATCGCGCCATCCAGGGTCTTTTCTGCCGGTTGGTGCAGATAGATATAGGTGGAGTAGACATGGGAATTTAAGCTGTGGTAGATATCTACCGCTTTCTGGTTGCCGCTGGCCATGATGTACAGTTCATGGAACTGATTGTCCAGCTGGTAGATGGTATCATAGTCCAACGGAGTCCTGGCCTGACGGACCAGACGGATGTGCTCCCGGATGATCCCCTGCATCTGCTCCTGCAGAGTAGTGTCCCCACAAATAGTATCAATGACCGGAGTGATAAAAAAGGTGTCCAGCATCAGACGGATATCAAACAATTCCCCGATCTCCTGGATGGAGATCTTCCGCACCCGCATCCCTTTTCTGGGGACAGAAAGGACAAGACCTTCTGAAACAAGACGGTTCAGCGCCTGTTTGATCGGGGTCTCGCTCACCTGGTACCGGCTGCTCAACTCTCTTAAGTTGATCTTTTCATCGGGTTTTAGGTAGTCGGAAGCAATATCGGACTTAATGTAACTGTACACGGTTTCAACCAGTGTTGGCGGTGGTGCTATAGATGGGAACATGAAAGGCCTCCGGTGCAGAATCAGATTGACGGGGTTCATTTATCACTATCATAATGAAAAAAAATTTATCTGTCAAGAAGCACTAAATAAGGCGGTATCACGATATATGCCTGTTATAAACCGGGTAAAAATTGTGCAATATATACAATAAATAAAAAATTACCGGAATGAAAATATATAAAATGAATAAATAAAATAGGACGATATATTGACCTTCTGCGCAAAAAGGATTATACTTAGGTCATACCAATACTTTGTATACAAAATTTAAAATCCTTAAGTTCCTTAAAATCTGTATGAAGCGGAAATCAAAGGTTATTTATGGGAGTGGAAGGATTGGGAGTGATACAAAGTAAAAAATATGAGGGAGGTATTTCTATGAGGAAACAAATGGCACTGGTACTGGCGGCGGCAATGATGGCATCTTTGATGACCGGATGCGGGGGAAAGACGGATGCTCCGGCGTCCGGAGGCGGTTTGGCGCAGGCGGCGGCAGGCAGCGAGGCCCCGGCGGACAATAAGGCAGCAGGCGGTGAGACAGCGGCGGGAAGCGAAGCAGCCCCGGCTGCGGATACCCAGGAGGAGCTGACGGAGGATGAACTGCTGGCAAAAGCCAAAGAGGAGAACAAGCTGGTGATCTACTCCTGTACTTCTGTGGTGGAGAAGAGCGCGGCCCTGTTCAAGGAGAAATACGGTCTTGATCTGGAGATCGAGTTTACCCAGATCGGCGACAGCGAGATGATCGAGAAGGTGTCCAGTGAGGCGAAGGCGGGCGTCAGCGGCGGAGCGGACGTGGTGTTCTGCCAGGATGGGGCAAGGGTCATTTCCGAGCTGATCACTCCTGGTTATACGAGGAACTATTTAAGCTCCAGGATCACCGATGTGGTGCCGGAGGAGGATCAGAACCCGCTGGTATTCCAGTTCTGCAACAAGGTATTTATTTTTAATAATGAGAATGTGGATGATTCTGAGTATACCAACATCTGGCAGTTTACTGATCCCCAGTACAAGGGCCTGTTCCAGATGAAGGATGCCAACTCCGAAGGAGTGAACATGAACTTCTTTACCATGATCACCAGGGATGATATCGCCGGACAGATGGCGGATGCTTATAAGGAATATTATGGAAAAGAGATCGAGCTGACCACACCCAACGCAGGTTATGAGTGGATCAAAGGCATATACGAGAATGGCATGGTGCTGGGGACTTCCGATACCAAGGTATCAGAGGCGATCGGCGCAAAGGGCCAGGCGGCAAGCTCCGCAGGACTGTTTACGCTGAACAAGTATTCCAAGAAGGATGAAAAGGGCCTGGCGCTGGGAATCGCAGAACAGATGCAGCCGTTCCAGGGATTCTATTATCCTATCTATTCCCAGATGACGGCCTATGCGGAGCATCCTCATGTGGCAGAGCTCTTTATTGAGTTTTTATATACGGAAGAGGGCTGGTCTCCCTATGCATCCAGAATGGGCGATTACAGCGCCAACAGAAAGCTTCCGGCAGGCCCTGGGGACAAGACTCTGGACGAGTGGGCAAAGGTATTGATCAAAGAAGATGCGCAGTGGGTGTATGAAAACAGAATGGACATTGAAGATTTTATCCAGACCATAGCTCAATAACAGGCAGACAAGGGGGTCTCCGGGGAACTGGACGCCCCCTTTTGCATGGCATCTGAGAAAGTAAAGGAGGGATTTGATTGAACCGTATAAACCGGATAAAAGCGTTTTTTAAAAAGCCGCACAACATCATCCTGGTGTTTTTCCTGGTCATCCTGTCATACCTTGTGCTGATCCCATTAGCCAGCATTGTAGGAGACACGTTTCTGGTCCACAACTCGGAGCTGATGCGGATCAAGGGTTCCCAGGCAGGCGATTTTACGCTGTATCACTGGCAGAAGGTGTTGTTTGATGCGGGCAGTATCAATATCTTCTACAAACCGCTGCTCAATTCCCTGGTCTGTTCTCTGGGCCCCTGCCTGGTGTCGATCCTGGTGGGCGGCGGATTTGCATGGCTGGTGACCAGGACAGATCTAAAGTGGAAAAACCAGATGGCCGCCCTGTTTATGTTTCCGTATATTATGCCGTCCTGGACCCTGGCCCTTGCATGGATGAACTTTTTTAAGAACAGCGCCGTCGGGGGCGCGCGGGGGATCTTTACGGCGCTGACTGGGATCGAAGTGGCAAACTGGTTTGCTTACGGGCCGTTCCCGATCATTGTGGTGACGGGCCTGCATTATGCCCCGTTTGCCTATATCCTGATCGGCGGCATCCTGCGGAATATGGATGCGAACCTGGAGGAAGCCGCGGTGATCCTGAAAACGTCGAGGAAACGGATGATGTGGAAGATCACGGTGCCCATGGTGATGCCGGCGGTGCTCTCCACCTTTATCCTCACATTTTCTTCCGCTATGAGTTCCTTTGCGGTGCCGTCCTTTTTGGGACTTCCGGTGCGGTATTATGTGCTGACCACCCAGCTGTACCGGACCTTAAACGGAATGAATCCGGGTTACGGCTATATCATTGCCCTGATCATGATCCTGATCAGCGTAGGGATCATGCTGGTCAATCAAAAAGCGATCGGCAAACGCAAATCCTACACCACAGTTACGGGCAAGAGCGCCAATGTCTCCCTGTTCCGCTTGAAACAGTGGAGGACCCCCATCAGTTCCGTCTGTATGGCGGCGGTGTTGTGCCTGTCGGTGATCCCTATGTTAAGCTTTGTGCTGCAGTCCCTGATCCGGGTGCAGGGGGATTATTCCCTGGCGAATCTGACCCTGGATTTCTGGATCGGCGCGCCGGGCAATGCCAATGACATTGCGGATAAGGCGGGGATCCTGGTGAACCCCAGTGTATGGCTGGGACTGTTAAACAGCTTAAAGCTCGGCCTGGTGGCCTCTCTCGGCGCCGGTACGGCAGGATTTTTAGCGGGGTACGCCATCGTTCGCAGACGCGGCAGCAGGCTGTCCTCCTTTGTGGAGAACTTAACCTTTATCCCTTACCTGATCCCGTCCATGGCTTTTTCCGCGATCTACCTGTCCATGTTTGCGGTTCAGAGGGGACCGATCCCTGCCCTGTATGGGACCTTTGGCCTGCTGGCGATCATCGGCTGCGTGAAATATATGCCCATGGCATCCCGCTCCGGCGTCAACTCCATGCTGCAGATCAGCAAGGAGATCGAGGAGGCGGCGATGATCATGGGAGTGGGGTGGTTCAAGCGGATCGGAAAGATCATTGTGCCGATCCAGAAGAGCACGGTGATCTCCGGGTATCTGCTGCCCTTCATCTCATGCATGAGGGAGCTGTCACTGTTTGTACTTTTAGTGACTCCGGCCAACAAGGTGCTGACTACGATCCTTTTCCAGTACAACGAGAAGGGCTGGGATCAGTATGCCAATGCGATCAACCTGGTGATCGTGGCTATTGTGCTGCTTGTAAATTACACTGTAAATAAGCTGACGGGAGCGTCTATCGATAAAGGAATTGGAGGGTGATCGTATGCCGGAAATCGTATTAAAAAATATAACAAAGCGTTTTGGTAAATCATGTGCCGTGGACCATCTGGACTTAACGATCCGGGACGGGGATTTCATCTCCCTGCTGGGGCCGTCCGGGTGCGGCAAGACAACAACCCTGCGCATGATCGCGGGACTGGAGACGCCCACAGAGGGGGATATCTATATTGACGGGGAGCTGGTCTACTCGTCTGAAAAAGGGATCGACATCTCGCCGGATAAGCGGAATGTGGGGTTCCTGTTCCAAAACTATGCGCTGTGGCCCCACATGACCGTGTACAAAAATATTGCCTTCGGCCTGGAAAATATGAAATGGGACAAGCAGAAGATTAAGGACAGGGTGGAGGAGCTTTTGGATACCCTAAAGATCCGGGAGTATGTGGACCGCTATCCCTCAGAGCTGTCCGGCGGACAGCAGCAGCGGGTGGCGATCGCCAGAACCCTTGCGACGAACCCGAAGATCCTTTTGATGGACGAACCGTTGTCCAACCTGGATGCAAAGCTGAGAATGGAGATGCGCACGGAGTTAAAACGCCTGCATCAGGAGACTGGCGCTACCTTTGTGTATGTGACCCATGACCAGCTGGAGGCCATGACCCTGTCCACCAGGATCTGCCTGATGAAGAACGGGCTTTTGCAGCAGTACAGTTCTCCTCTTGAGATATACGGAAGACCGGCCAATACCTTTGTGGCGGATTTTGTCGGGAACCCCAGTATTAACCTGATCCCCATGAATGGGGTCCGGGCAGGCGGCGGGGTGGCGCTGGAGAATGAGGATATCCGTTTGCGGTTCACTCCGGAGGGGGAGATCAGCCTTCCGGCCCATGGGAAGACGGTTCTGGGGATCCGCCCGGAATTTTTAAAGCAGATGGAGAGCCAGGGCCTGGAGACCTACGTGGAGTCCTCCCTGCCGTCTGGAATGGAGACGATCCTGGTCACCCGGATCGGGAAACAGAAGCTGACCTCCGTTATCTTCGGAAGTGTGGACTTCCCGGTGAATACAAGGCTTACGATGGGTTTTGAGGGGGCGAACTATATCCTGTTTGACGGGGAGACCGGGGAAAAGCTGGGTCTGGGAAGCCTGACGATCTGATTGCGTTACATAAAATTTACCGGAATAATTTGCCGTATTAAATTTTCCATGAACAGGGATTGGGTGTTATCTTAAAGTTAGATTACAGAGAGGAGGCTACACTATGAAGATTTTAGCCATCACTGCATGTACGGCGGGTATTGCCCATACCTACATTGCAAAGGAGAAACTGGAAAACGCAGCAAAGGAGCTGGGGGATTCCATCAAGGTGGAGACACAGGGTTCCATCGGTGTGGAAAACGAGCTTACGCCTGAGGAGATCAAGGCGGCGGACGTGATCCTGATCTCTGCTGATATCCGGGTGAACAAGGACCGTTTTAAGGGAAAACCGGTCGTGGACATTCCGATCAGCACCGTTATGAAATCACCGAAGGGAGTACTGAACAAGATACATGAAAAGCTTGGGAAGTAGGACGTGAATACAAAAGGGGGAAATTAAAATGGCAAAACAAAAGAACACAACAGTGAGCAATGTTAAAAAACATGTTATGACCGGCATTTCTTACATGATACCGATCATTGTGGCAGGCGGTATCCTGGGCGCGCTGGCAAAGGCCTTCGGCGGTTACGATATCGGCAATGCGGTGCAGGCAGGCGCCACTCCATTTTCCAACTTAAACCCGTTCAGCTGGCTGGGTTTCTGGTGGGGCGTTAACAAGTTAAGTTCCTATGCGATGGATTTCGGCGTGGCTGTTATGACAGCAGGCGTGGCCTACTCCATGGCGGGGCGGCCCGGTATCGTGCCTGGCCTTGTGATCGGTTACTGCTCGGCTCAATCCAAGGCGGGATTCCTGGGCGGACTGCTGATGGCCTTTATCATCGGCGCGTTTGTAAACTGGATGAAGAAATGGAAGCTTCCCAAATGGTGTGAGGGCCTGATGCCGGTTATGTTCATCCCGGTCATTTCCACTCTGGTCTGCGGTATGATATTCCTTTGCGTGTTCTCCATACCGCTTGCCTATATCATGGATGTGTTCCAGCAGTGGATCATCTCCTTAAACGGCGGAGCCAAATCCGTCATCGGCGCGGTGATCGGCGCCTGCATGGGCTTTGATATGGGCGGCCCGGTCAACAAGACCGCATCCATGGCAGCCAACGCCCTGGGCGCAGACGGGATCAACGGCCCCATGTGCGCAAAGATCATCGGCGGTATGACGCCTCCGATCGGTGTGTTTATCGCTACCCTGATCAAGAAACAGAAGTTTACCAAGGTTGAGCGGGAGACGGCTAAAACCGCATTCCCCATGGGCCTTTGCTTTATCACGGAGGGCGTTCTGCCGTTCGCAGCGGCAGACCCGGCAAGATTCATCCCCTGCAGTATGCTTGGTTCCGCAGTGGCAGGCGCGATCGCGGTGGGTATGGGATGTGAATCGGTGGCAGGACATGGAGGTATTTTCGTGGTGCCGATGATGACCAACCCGCTGTGGTTTTTGGTCGCGCTGGTGATCGGTTCCGCAGTGACGGGCGTTGCCTATGCGCTTTTGAAACGTCCGTCAGATGATGAGAATGCGGCGGAGGAAGAGGATATTGACATCGACCTGGATATCAATATTGTCTGACTTAAACTGGGCGGGCACGGATCTGTCGTGCCCGGCTTACATAAGGTTAGATCAGAAAGGATAAAAATACAATGTTAGTTTCCATGAAAGCAATTCTTGATGATGCCAATAAAAATAATTATGGCGTCATGGCTATGAACAGTATTAATATTGAGATGGCAAGAGCCGGGATCCTGGCGGCGGAGGAAGAGCACTCCCCGATCATCGTTCAGTTCGGGCCGGGCCAGATGAAGAACCATGCCCATATGGAGGAGATGCTCCCGGTTGTAAAAGAGCTGGCGGCCCGGGTCCATGTGCCGGTGGCGCTGAACTTAGATCACGGCAGTGATTTCCATGTGATCGCAGACTGTATCAACGCCGGATTTACCAATGTGATGTTTGACGGTTCTTCTCTCCCCTACGAGGAGAACGTGAAGCGCACTGCGATCATCTGTTCCCTGGCCCACGGCATGGGCTGCTCCGTGGAGGGCGAGCTTGGCCATGTGGGACAGGCGGCGGATGCGGATGATGATAACCTGGATCTGTACACCAACCCGGAGCAGGCTATGGATTTTGTGATGCGGACGGGGGTGGACGCCCTGGCGGTGGCGATCGGTACGGCTCACGGAGCGTATCCGAAGGGTAAGATCCCGAGGCTTGATTTTGACAGGCTCAGCCAGCTTAAGGATACCCTGGACATGCCGCTGGTGCTGCACGGTGGCTCCGGTTCTGGTGAGGATAACTTGAGAAAGGCAGTAGCAGGCGGCATCAACAAGATCAATGTCTGTACCGATGCATTTGAAGCGGGCAAGCAGGCCATGCTGGACGCTCTTGAAAAAGAGCCGGGGATGGATTACATGCACCTGTGCATGGCAGCGGAGGCCGGCATCAAACAGTTTGTGAAGGATTACATGAAGGTGATCGGCTCCTCAGGGCGGTATATCTACGGGGAGGCAGTCAGCGAGAGCCGGGAATAGAGAAAACTCATAAAAATTGTTGGAAGAATGAGGTGTACGGTTGAAGCAGGATAAGGATGCATTGTATAATAGTAGAATAATCAACTGTCTTCTGGAGGGCGGAACCTATACGACCTTTGCGGTTGCGGACAATGTAGGCTTATCGGAGAAAACAGTGCGGACCCGGATCAACCAGATCAATGACTGGATGATCCGGGAGAATCTCGGACGCATCTGTAAGAAGCAGGGAGCGGGTGTATGGCTGGAGGCGGATGAGGAGCAGAAAAAGCGACTCCGTGCAAATCTGACTGCGGACAACAGGCTGCTCCCTGCGGCTCAACTGGACAACCGCAATAAACAGCTCATCGGGAAACTGCTGAAATTAAAGGCAGGCGAGATCACCACGCTCCAGCAGTTGTCGGACAGCCTTTATCTAAGCCCGCCGACCGTAGGGAGACTGGTAAAGGACGTTTCCTACTGGTTTGAGGAGCGGAATTTAAAAGTGGAGTCCCTGCGGAGCAAGGGGATCCGCCTGACCGGCGATGAGTATGGATTCCGGATTGCCATCCGGGATTATATGATGGAGATGATGCCGGAGGTGATGGAGGCCCTGATGGGCACCTTTGCGCCGGGCGTGGATACCGCCAGGATCCGCAGGATCATCGTGGAGGCGGAAAATGCCTGGAGGATCGAGCTGGCGGATGATTCCTTTAAGATGGCATGGATCATGACCTGTCTGTCCCTGGCAAGAAGGCAGACAGCCGGTCAGACCTTTTATCGGACCAACCGGGATGACATTCAGAATTATAATGAATATTCATTTGCAGAGTCCATTTACCAGAGGATCGAGCGGGTATACCAGATCCAGATCTCCGAGGAGGATGTGATGCTCCTGGCGGTGCTTTTGCTGACCGCGAAAAAGATCAAGAATTTTGCCAATCTCCAGGGCGAGGATTTTACGAAAAAATATGACAAGGATCTGGCGGCCTTTGTCAGGCTGGTCATAGAGACGATCGATGCGGTGCTGGATATCGATCTGTCGGAGGATACGGTGCTGTATGAGAGCCTTTTGCTGCACATGAGGTCGGCGATCTTCCGCATGAAGTATTCGACGGCCACCGGGGAGAGTATCAGTAAATATGTTAAGAAAGAATATAAGCAGACATTTCTTGCCACCTGGTCCACCAGCAGCCTGTTTGAGGAGTATTACGACGTGCAGGTGACGGAGGACGAACTGGCGGGGATCGCCCTTTACATCCAGGCGGCTATCATACGCCAGAAAAAGGGGCGGCCGCTGACGGCGCTGTTTATCAGTGAGAAGGGGCTGGCGTCCAGCCAGCTTGCCATCGAAATGCTGAAGTACAATATTCCTGAGATCATGGAGATCCAGGCGGTCAGCAACCACGATTTCAAGCTGGATCCGTACCGGGACGTGGATGTAATCGTAAATACTTCGGATTCCAGGATAGAGGATTCCAGAGTGGTCAATGTGGGTTCCCGGTTAAATGAACAGGGGATCGAGCTGGTGCGACAGAAGGTCAGCCAGATATTCAGCTACCGGAAGAAACCGGAATTCCGTTTTAACGGCCTGTGCCACCAGCTTTTTGAGATGGATCTGCTCCTGCTCCGTCCAAAGGTGGAGGAGAAGGATCAGTTGATCACGATGATGGTGAAGAAGCTGGAGGAAAAGGGGGATGTGACGCCCCACTACCTGCCCAGCGTGTTTGACCGGGAACGGGCGACAACCACCAGCATCGGAAGGGGGATCGCCATCCCCCATGGAAATATGGCGGAGATCAACGAGTCGAGGATCGTTGTGGCGATTCTGGACAAACCGATCGCCTGGCATGAGGACATGGTTGATGTAGTGTTTTTACTGGCAGTGAAAATGACGTCTAATTTTGAGATCAGGCGAACGAAGCAGTTTTATAAAGATTTCCTTCAGCTTACGGACGACGATGAGAATCTGGAGGCGATGAAGAAGATGGATTCCGCGTTGGATCTATATCAGTATTTTATCAAGTAAAGGGGAGATGTGGATATGGCAGTGAAGGAGATACTGGACAGAAGGGTCATTGATCTGGACATGAATGCGGAAAATAAGGATCAGGTGATCCGGCACCTGGCAGGGCTTTTGAAGGATGCCGGTTATATCGAGGATCTGGATGGATATATCAGGGATGTTTACCTGCGGGAGAGCGAAGGCATTACCGGGATCGGAGGTCATGTGGCGATCCCACACGGCAAGTCCGACCATGTGGACAAGGTGGGGATCGCGGTGGGCCGGACGCAGGATATGATCGAATGGGAGTCCTACGACGGGGAACCGTCCCGGCTGTTCTTTCTGTTTGCGGTGCCGTCCGACAGCGAGGGAGCGAAGGATCATCTGCGGCTGATCGCGGAGCTGGCAGGTAAGCTGGGGAATGATGCGACTATGGAGAAACTGCAGCACGCGGGGACTTATGAGGACCTGCTGGAGGCATTTTCATAAAAAAGGAGGGACTTTGGATGGCGGATGTATTTATGGCTCCGGGGATGATCATCAGCGGAAACCAGGCGCTTCTGCGGGCGGCTGAGACGATCGGTTCACTGGGGAGCAGGGCGCTTGTGGTGACTGACACAACCATGGAGATGCTTGGGAATCTGAAGAAGGTAACGGACATGCTGGTTCAGGCGGGAGTATCCTGCGTGGTGTATTCGGGCATCAACGGGGAGCCGGACGACAAGATGATCGTGGAGGGCGTGCGGCTCTACCGGGAGAATGGCTGTGACTTTCTGGTGGGACTGGGCGGCGGAAGCCCCATCGACTCCATGAAAGCGATCGCCATGGTTGCCGGCTGCGGCGGAAGACCGGCTGACTATATGGGACGGACCGTCTCGACAGAGCTGGCTCCGATGGTGGCAGTACCCACCACGGCAGGCACCGGATCTGAGGCGACCCAGTTCACGATCATCACCGATACGGAAAGCCAGGTGAAAATGCTCCTCAAAGGTCCGGCCCTGATGCCGGACGTGGCGGTGATCGACCCGCAGTTCACCATGACGGCGCCGCCGAAGATCACCGCGGCTACGGGCGTGGACGCCCTGACCCATGCGATCGAGGCTTACACCTCCAAAAAGGCGCAGCCTCTTTCCGACACCTTTGCCCTTTCTGCGTGCCGCAGGATATTCGGGCATCTGCGCACTGCGTGGGGACAGGGTGACAATGAGGAGAGCCGGATTCAGATGTCCCTTGCGGCGCTGGAGGCAGGAATGGCATTTAATAACGCCTCTGTGACGATCGTTCATGGGATGAGCCGCCCGATCGGCGCGCTGTTCCATGTGCCCCACGGGATCTCTAACGCCATGCTGCTGAATGTTTGCTTAAAATATGTGCTGGACGGTGCGGAAGCTGGTGAGATGGGCGCGGCGGATAGCGGAGCGCTGGCTGGCGCGGCGGATGGCGCGGAGGCCGGTGCATTGACTGAAGTGGCGGAAAGCGCGATACAGCGGTTTGCGGATATCGCAGTAACCTGCGGTTTTGCTAAAGAGCAGGATCCTGCATATGACGCAGCAACGAAGCTTCTTCACGAGGTCGAACAGCTCTTACAGGATATCGGTATCCCGACTCTTGCAGAATATGGGATTGATAAAGGGGAGTTCATGAAAGCGGTACCGAAGATGGCGTCTGATGCCTTTGCTTCCGGAAGCCCCTCCAATACCAGGAGAGAGGTCAGTGTCGAGATCATGGAGGAGCTTTACAGAAGGCTCTGGTAGCGGCGGAAAATCAGGACGAGGGAGGATTTGACGATGAGATATGTGGAGTTTGGCGAGGATAAAAAGTATGATCTGATCCTGCTGGGGCGGGTTGCCATAGACTTTAATCCTGTGGATTATTATAAGACCCTGGCGGAGAGCGGGACCTTTAAAAAATATGTGGGCGGCTCCCCTGCCAATATCGCAGTGGGCCTTTCACGTCTGGGAAAAAAGTGCGGATTTTTTGCGAGGGTATCAGACGACAGGTTTGGAGAATTTGTCACGGATTTTTTTGAGGAGGAGGGCATCGATACCTCCCATATCCGAACATGTGAGAACGGGGAAAGCCTGGGCCTGACCTTCACGGAGATCCTCAGCCATGATGAGAGCAGCATCCTGATGTACCGGAACGGGATCGCGGATCTGGCCCTGTGCCCGGAGGATATTGACGAGGATTATCTGGCTCAGGCAAAGGCAGTCCTGATCTCCGGCACGGCCCTGGCAGCCAGTCCGTCCAGGGAGGCGGCGTTAAAGGCCGTGGCCCTGGCAAAAAAGAACGGGGTCCGGGTCATTTTCGACATCGATTACCGGGCGTACAACTGGAAGAGTGAGGATGAGATCGCCGTGTATTATGCGGCGGTGGCGCGGGACAGCGATATCATCCTTGGCTCCAGGGAGGAGTACGATCTGACGGAAAGGTTCCTGGGCCTTGACGGGACCGATGAGGCATCTGCCCGGTATTGGTGCAGAGGACAGGCATCCATCGTAGTCATCAAACATGGAAAGGAGGGCTCCACTGCCTACACAAAGGACGGCAGATCCTATTCCATCCGGCCGTTCCCGGTAAATGCGTTAAAAGGCTTTGGAGGCGGGGACGGTTATGCGTCCAGCTTCCTGTTCGGGATCTTAAACGGATATGAGATGATGGATTGCTTAGAGCTTGGTTCCGCGTCTGCATCCATGCTGGTAGCATCCCACGGATGCAGTCCCGACATGCCGACGGAGAGCGAGCTTAAGGAATTTATCCGGAAGGAAAAGGAACAGTTCGGCGAGATGGTGGCAAGAGTGGAGTGACAGAGATGGAAAAAAGAGAGATAGGTAAATCTGGTATTATGGCAAGCGGCCTGGCGCTGGGGTGCTGGGCGATCGGCGGAGGAGAATGGTGGGGAACTAACGACGATCAGATGTCTGTTGACACGATTCACCGGGCGGTGGAACTGGGGATCGACTGGATCGATACGGCGCGGGTGTACGGATTTGGACATAGCGAGGAGGTTGTGGGCCGGGCCTTAAAGGAGCTGCCCCGGGATCAGGTCATCATTTCCACCAAATGCGGGCTCCAGTGGTATGACGGCGGCGGGGAGCCGCATTTCTGTAAGGAGGGCCATCAGGTGCACCGGGATCTGTCGCCGGGAGCGATCAGGCGGGACCTGGAGCTGAGCTTAAAGGCCATGGGCACGGACTATGTGGACGTGTACTACACCCATTGGCAGTGTAAGACCTACGGGCTGGTACCGGTGGCGGAGACCATGGGAGAGCTTCTTAAGATGAAACAGGAGGGCAAGATCCGGGCGGTCGGCGCCTCCAATGTGGATCTGCGGATCTTAAAGGATTATGTGGCTGCGGGGCAGCTTGATGTGATCCAGGAGAAGTTGAGCATCCTGGACCGGAAGCCGGAGGCGGAGCTTCTGCCGTTCTGTGAAGAGCATGGGATCTCTTTGCAGACCTACTCTCCCATCGAGCAGGGGCTGTTGGCCGGAAAGGCGTCCAACGATTATGTGCCGAAGCCGGGGGAAGTGCGGGATGGAAAGGCATGGTGGCGTTCGGAGAATATCCGGATCGCCAATGAGATGCTTGCAGGGTGGAAGGATCTGACGGAGAAATACCAGTGTACACTGGCAAACCTCTGTATCAAGTGGAATTCCATGCTGTCGCCCAATATCAACGTGCTCTGCGGAGCCAGGAAGCTGCCGCAGATCGAGGATACAGCCAGATCCCTGGATATTCCCCTGACACAGGAGGAATTTTTGAGGATGAAGGCGGATGCGGACGAGGTGATCGCGCGGCAGAAGCTTTAAACGGTTACTTAAAATTTTTTATTACAAAAAAGAAAAGAGGATATCAACATGAAGATAGCAGTATTAAATGAATTCAGCCAGGCGCCGAAAAACCCGATCATTGTTAATGAACTTAAGAAAGTGGTCGAGCCGATGGGACATCAGGTCTATAACGCAGCTATGGAGAAGCCATTGTCCGACCAGGACGTGCCGGAGGCATATACGGAGGAGAACCCGAGGCTGACCTACCTGCACCTGGGCATTCAGGCGGCATTGTTACTGAATTCCGGGGCGGTGGATTTTGTTATCACCGGCTGCGGTACGGGGCAGGGCGCGCTCATGTCACTCAATATGTATCCGGGCGTTGTGTGCGGATATTGTATTGAGCCGACCGACGCCTATCTTTTCTTACAGATCAACAACGGCAATGCGCTGGCGATCCCGTTTGCCAAAGGCTTTGGATGGGGCGCGGAGCTGAATCTGAACAATATTTTCACCAGAGCATTTGGTTCTCCCAAGGGCATGGGTTATCCGGACGGAAGAAAAGAAGCGCAGAACCGCAATGCCAACCTGCTGTTTGAGGTGAAAAAACAGGTTGCCAAGCCGCTCTTAGAGGCTCTTAGATCAATCGACCCGCAGATGGTGCGGGAGTGTATGATCCCGAGATTCCTGGACTGCTTCTACGGGGGATGTAAGGATGATGAACTGAAGGCGTTTGTGGATGAAGTGGTGGCTGGGAGGTAAGCCTGGATGGAATCTATCTATCTGCCCCAATTTACGGTTGGGGAGCATGCTTTTGAGGCGTTTAAACCTGAGATGGGAAAATACGGAGCTTCGGTTGCGGTGATCCATGGGGAAAAGGCATGGGCGGCTGCACGGGATCTGGTGGTTCCCGCCATAGAAAAAGCGGGACTTGAGCTGACGCGGGAGTTTGTCTACGGTCATGACGCCACCTATGAGAATGTGGAAAAAATCATTTCAGACAGAGCGGTACAGGAAGCGGACATGCTGCTCGCTGTCGGCGGCGGAAAATGCATCGATACGGTAAAGCTGGCGGCAGATAAGCTGGGAAAGCCGGTGTTTACGGTACCGTCCATTGCCTCGAACTGTGCTCCGATCACAAAGATCAGTATCATGTACCATGAAGACGGGTCATTTATGGATATTCCCCGGCTGACCAATGTCCCGGTACACTGTTTTATCAACCCCAGCCTCGTGCTTGCCGCGCCGGTGCGCTATCTGTGGGCGGGGATAGGCGATGCCATGGCAAAGCACGTGGAGTCGTCCTGGTCCGCAAAAGCCGGGGAGCGCCTGGATTACGGAAGCGAGCTGGGGATCGCCGCGGGGCGCATGTGCTTTTACCCGATCCTCCAGGACGGCGCGCAGGCTCTCCGGGATGCCGCAGCGGGGAAGGTCAGTGAAGAACTGAAAAATACGATCCTGAATATTGTGATCTCTCCCGGAATCGTGTCCGTGTCGGTGCATCCGGATTATAACGGAGGGATCGCCCATGCACTGTTTTACGGTCTCACCAGCCGCAAGCATATTGAGAAGAACCATCTGCACGGGGAAGCGGTCTCTTATGGCACCCTGGTCAACCTGATGGTGGATGAGGACTGGGAAAAGTTAAGCCGGACCTATGCGCTTCACCGGGAGATCGGGCTTCCGGTGTGCCTGACGGACTTAGAGCTTGAGAAGGAGGATCTTCTGGAGGATGTGCTGGAAGTGACTATGGCGAACCAGGAGATGCTCCATACGCCTTATCCGGTCACGAAGGATATGATCTATGGGGCGATCCAGCGGCTGGAAAATTATGATGGCGAAAGAAAGGCATAGTATGGCTTACGATTATAAGAAAGCATTTAGTGTAGAAGGAAAGCGCTGCATCGTCACCGGGGGAGCCCAGGGGCTTTCCCGCGGCATGGCAGAGGGGCTTTTAGAAAACGGCGCAGAGGTGGTCCTGATGGACCTGCAGGCGGAGAAGCTGGATGCCGTGGTAAAGGAGTACCAGGTCATGGGCTATAAAGCCTATGGAGTCTGCGGGGACCTTTCTAAAAAAGCGGAGATTGACCGGATGTTTGACGAAGCCATGGAGCTTTTGGGCGGGGCCCTGGATGTGATGATCCCTGCCGCGGGAGTGCAGAGGCGTTATGAGCCGTGGGAATTTCCGGAGGAAATGTGGAAGCTGGTGATCGATGTGGATCTAAACCATGTATGGTTCATGTGCCAGAAAGCCATCCAGGTGATGCGGGATAGGGAGACCATTGGTAAGATCATCAATATCGGTTCCATGTGCTCCTACTTTGGAGGGACTACCATACCTGCATACACAGCGGCAAAAGGAGCGGTGGTGCAGTTGACCAAAAGCATTGCCTCCGACTGTGCGGACCACAGCATTTGCTGCAATGCCGTTGCGCCGGGATACATGGATACGGAGATGTGTGCGAACATGACCCAGGAGCGTAAGGACGAATGCACGGCCAGGATTCCAGCCGGGCGCTGGGGAACTCCGGAGGATCTAAAGGGGCCGGTTTTGTTTCTGGCGTCTGCGGCCAGCGATTACTTGAATGGCGCGGTGATTCCGGTTGACGGAGGGTATTTGACGAAATAAGAATAAGGATTTATTTGCCGGGGAAGGGGATGGCTTAAGTGAGCCAGAACTTTTTCCGGTTTTTGGTTTATAAATGAGGGATAATTACTACCAAAAATGGTACATAAAGGTTTCGCAAAAAAAGTATTATGTGGTAAAATATTCATGTAAGCAATAAAAATGCATCTTTGGAAAGGGTCCTATGAAATCCATAAGAAAAGAAGTAACGGAAAATCATCTGATTCTGATGATAGTAGCGATTATCTTTATAGCATCCAATGTATTTGTAGCTACCGAGTCCTCACATCGATACAACAAACTTTTACAGAACTATCAAGAGGTTAACGAGCTGTTAATGCTTAATAATAAGAGACGGACTTCATTTAAGTTATACAGTAAAAGCCATGATGAGAGTTCTCTTAAGCAGTATCATGAGGACAGCGAGTTATTTGACTATCAGTTGCGTGGACTGGTTGAGAAAATGCAGAATGACCGAAAGTGTAAGATGACTTACCGAATTGTCTGCCAGGTGACAGAATACAGAAAAAAATTGGAGGATTCGTATATCTGGCCTGGAGAACATTATTATCCAAGTCTGACTTCGGATCTGGAGGAGGTGGATTTGGAGATTGAACGGAATTTGAATCAATTGATGAGCCAGTATCTGGAATATCTCAATACATCCTTCGCTGGGTACAGTAGCAGATTGCGGATGGTTAATACCGTGATGGTTCTGTTTTTTATTGGGGCATGTATTTTGTGCATGGTTTTAAATCATCGGATGAGCGTCAGTATTCTGAATTCAATCGGTCGGCTGACAGATGCCGCTAAAGAGATTATGAATAACAATCTGGAAGCGGCGGATATTGAGGAAACTCCATATACGGAACTGAATCAAGTGTCCGGAATTTTTGACCAGATGAAGCGGCAGATTCGGGTCATGATCACAGAACTGCAGGAGACCCACCAGATGAAAGAACGGTTGGCAGAGGCCAAAGTTCGGGAGTTGCAGATGCAGATGAATCCACATTTTCTGTTTAATACGCTAAGCTTGGTCGTTCGCAGTATACAGTTAGGGGAAAGAGATACATCTATTCAGTTAGTAAAAGCAATTTCCAGGATTCTTCGCAGCAGCATAGAAATCAAGACTATGTCGATTCCGCTGGATGCGGAAATTGAGCTTTTGCAGTCGTATCTTTATATAGAAAAGCTACACTTAAAGGGACGTGTGACATTTTGCCTGGATGTGCGCAAATCGTTTTTAGATAAGGATGTGATGATTCCACCACTGACGATTCAACCGCTGGTGGAAAATAGTATTCAACATGGATTAAAGGATCGGATAAGTGGTGGGAAAGTCGATATTTTGATAACAGAGAAGTTGGAGTATATTGAGGTAGTGGTTGCAGATAATGGTGTAGGATTTCCGATAATAGATGAGCAGAAGGAGTTTTCGCAGAATGTGGCTATTCCTAAAACTTCAATAGGTTTAAATAATGTGCGGGAACGGCTGAAATTGTTTTATAAAAAAGAAGATGTTTTGCAGATAGAGCGGCTGAATGGTGTTACGAAGATAACGCTGAAACTGTACAAAATGTGATCACTGTAGGAGGGAATGGATATGTTACGTGTTATATTAGCAGATGATGAACAGTATGAGAGGGATTATCTGGAGAAAGTAATTCGGGAGAATTATAAAAATCTATTAGAGATTGTGTATAAAGCTACGGATGGGGTGGATTTGATGGAAAAGCTGGTGGAGTGCAAGCCGCAGATTGTACTGCTTGATATCAAGATGCCCAGAATGGATGGACTGAAGGCTGCGGAGGAGATAGGGAAGAAGTATCCGGATGTTCAGATTGTGATTATTTCTGCGTACAGTGACTTCTCTTTTGCAAAGCAGGCAATTAAACTGGGCGTGACAGACTATCTTCTTAAACCATATCTGGATTCTGAACTTCGAGAAGCACTTGACAAGGTGATTGCCCGAGTTCGGGAACGGGAGGATTCGTTGGCGCTTCTTTCCTATTCCCATAGCATGGCAGATAAAGATAGAGAAGAATTTGATTTTTATCAGGATTTGGAGAAAGATTTGTTATGGAATCTGTTTTATCGCCGTCGAAAGGCGGTGGAACTGGAAAAAGATTTTGCCTTATGGGGTGTTGGACAGGGGTGGTTTAAGGTGGTTTTAATATCCAGTCCGGCGCTGATCAATATGGGGGGATTTTCCCAGGCGGTGCTTAAAAACTATTTTCAGATGTCGGGGGTGACAGTGCTTAACAGTATCTGGATGGATCAGATGGCCATTTGCCTGTATTCTCCGCAGCAGGATGCATTTACAGAGTTGACAGGCTGTATTAATCGGGCAAGGAATTATCTGGCGGGGGATCAGAAGATTCTGGTAGCTTGTGGCACCAGCGGTACTTATGAGGGCGTCGAGCGGTTGGCTGATGCGTATGAAGAATCAATGGCTTTTATCTATCAATATTCGGATTCTGAAAAACAGCAGGAATTTGAGCGCATGACGAAAGGGATGCGGTGGATCAGTGAGTTAGAGGACACAATTATCCATGATTTATCCCAAGAAGATCGGAAAAGAAGTAAGAACAATCTGGAGGAGTTGATTGATCAGATGGAGGATCTGTTGGATTATCAGGATGTACCGGTGAAGCTTAATTTTGGCCGTAGCCTGATGACCATAATTCGGGGAATTAACCGGATGCCTGGGATTAGGATCAAGACATCTGAGGCGGTAACCCGGTTTGAAAAATTGGAACAGCTAAATTTTAACGGTGATAATTTGAAGTACCATGTGGATTTTTTCTCCAAAATGCAGGTTCAAAAGATTTAATCGTGAGGCAACAGGAGGTGTAGATTGAAAAAAAAGATTGTCATAGGATCTGTGTTGGCAGTGCTGGTTAGCGGCTGTCTGGGCGCTTATGTGGTGTTAGACAGTAAGGGTAATGGGGCAGATAGCGAACCGGAGTTGGTTCTGGGATACGGAGAAGTTAATCCGGAGGGACACATCATGACGGAGTCGGCCAGGTTTTTTGCGGATAAGGTCAGCGAGCTGACGGAGGGAAGAGTAATGGTTGATATTTATCCGTCCGGCCAGTTAGGGGATGATGCCCGTTGCTATCAGGCGATGGAGATGGGCGCGCTGGACTTGTACAGGGGCAACAGCATGTCGCTGGTAGAATGCGGTAAACCAATGGTATCGGCTCTGGCTTTGCCATATATTTTCCGGGACCGCGAACATTTTTGGAACGTATGCGACAGTGAGCTGGGACAACAGATATTGGACAACATTCAGGATTGTACCGGTATGATAGGACTGGCATACTTGGATGAAGGAGCCAGAAACTTCTTCACGTCAGACTATCCGGTAAGGCAGTTGGATAATATGAAAGATTTGAAAATCCGTGTGCAGCTTACGTCCATGATGGGGGATATGGTGGAGGCTCTGGGGGCAAAAGCGGTCCCAATCGACTATGTGGAATTGTATACAGCGTTGCAGTCGGAGGCTGTGGATGGGGCGGAAAATCCGCCGGTCAGTTATTATTATAATAAATTTTACAAAGTAGCGCCTTACTATGTGAAAGACGGTCATACATATTCCCCAGGAGTGATTTTGGTAAGCAGGATCACTTGGGAAAACTTAAAGCCTGAATATCAGGAGGCCCTTAAAGAGGCAGCCAGGGCGACACAGGAATTTAACAGTAAGGCCATTGCCGAGGCGGATCAGGAAGCTTATGAGGCTTTAGAGCGGGCAGGTGTTACAATTATAGAACCGGAGGACTTAGATGCTTGGAGAGCAGCAATGGAGCCGGTTTATGAGAAATATGGAGCGGATTATCTGGATTTAATTGATAAAATACAACGGATGAAATAGGAGATGCAAATGAGAAAAGGACTTATAAAATTACCGGAGAACCGGGTGCGTAGAAATTACAGAGGCGGTGCTGGAATTGACCGGATGCATGGTAAGACGGTGTGTCGGGACAATGATATGCCGGAGGAGTGGGTGGGATCCATGGTGGAGGCTTTTAATCCGGGAATGGAACCTATGGCCCATGAAGGGCTTGCTCTGGTTGAGACAGAAGAGGGGATACGGTTTTTGCGGGATCTGGTGGATGAAAACCGGGAATACTATCTGGGAACCGGGATCCATCAGGATGGTAGCTGTCAGTTGAGTTTTCTCCTTAAGATCCTGGATTCAAGTATGCGGCTGCATGTGCAGGCTCACCCATCTACTGAGTTTGCTAGGGAAGTGATGGGGAAAGCATATGGTAAACTGGAGTGCTATTACATTTTAAATGTGAGGGAAGATATCCACCCATATATTCGGTTGGGTTTCCAACACACTCCGGGAAGAGCGGGCTGGAGGGAGATCATAGAAACGCAGGATAAGGAGCGGATGGATGCCTGTTTTGAGAAGATTCCCGTGCAGGTTGGCGAGGTGTGGTATATTCCGGGGGGAATGCCCCATGCAATCGGCGAGGGGATTACGATGCTGGAGATCATGGAACCATCAGATCTGGTGGTTAGGTGTGAATTTGAGCGTGAAGGGATTGTAGTGCCGGAGGCTGGTCGGTTTATGAGCCAGGACCTGGAATTCTGTCTGGATATTTTTGATTATACGGAGTATTCCCGGGAAGAGATTAAAGAAAAGTGCCGGATTCAACCGCAAGTGATGGAGAAGAGCGGTACTTGCAGCCGGATGTGCCTGGTGAATGAAACTCTGACGTCTTGCTTTTTTGTGGAGAAATTCAATATTATCGGACCGACCGAAATACAGCATAATCATAAGTTTACGTTGGGTGTTATATGTGCTGGTGCGTGTGTTGCAGAGCAGGGAGATGAAACAGTTTCCCTAAGAGAAGGAGACAGTTTTGTTATTGCGGCAGGAGTGGGAAAATATCGGATCATCCCTGCATCGGATACGGAACTGGTGATCGTGTATCCGGGCAGGGAGATGGAATCATAATTGCTTAATCTAGATTCAGATTGCGAACAGAGTTACGGATGACCAGGGAAGCCTTTAAGGTGGGCAGCTTAATCATGGTTCCGGTTTCCAGATAGTTGTGAATGAAATCAACCGCAATTGCAGCTAATTGAGGAACCGGAACACTGACTGTGGACAGAGGCGGTGTCACAAAGTTCGCCATAATGCAGTCATCGTATCCGAATACGGAAATGTGATTGGGAATCCGCAGTCCCAGGATATAGCAGGCACGGTAAATACTAAATGCAGTCATGTCATTACAGGCAAAAATGGCCTCTGGGCGATCTGGTTTTTGGAGGAGCTGAATGATGCGGCCCGGAGTGGCACCCATGTCTTCTGGGTTGATATCAAACAGCATATTGTCGGGATTGCAGGTCAGGTTGTGCTCGCTTAGCGCTTTTACCATACCGTCATAGCGTTCTCGATAAGTAGCGTTGTCAAAATTCTGGAAAATCCCACCGATTTGTTTATGCCCCAGTTTGATCATGTAATTGACGGCATCGTAAGCCGCTTTTTTATTGTCCAGAGAGAGGCAGTGCTCCATATCATCCTCAAAAGAACGGTTGAGATAAACATAGGGAATGTTATAGTCTGCAAGCTTCATAATGTGGGTATGTTCGCCGGTAGCAGAAGCGATAAGGACGCCAGCAATATCCATTCCAATCAGATTGTTGATAATCTGCCTTTCTTTTTCCAGGCAGTTTTCTGTGTTGCTCAGATAAATGATATAGCCTTTTTCTGACGCGCAAGCTTCCAGATAGGCTTCCAGCTTCGTATAATAAATATTGGTCAGTGACGGCAAAATCAGCGCAAGTGTCTGACGACGTCCGGTTTTTAAATTGACGGCCAGAGTATTGGGACGGTATCCCAGTTCGTCCACAGCCTGAAGAACCTTTTTTCGGGTTTCTTCTTTTAGATAGCCTTTGCCGGAGAGGGCGCGTGAAACTGTGCACACGGAATAGCCGGATTTTTTTGCTACGTCTTTGATTGTCACCATGTGTTAGTTCACCTCCTCTGAATTGGTCTGCTGACAGGCATACATAAATATTGTAAAGGTTTCTTGAAATATTGTCAAAATGAAAACAAAAAAAATATAAAAAAGTTTTAAAAATATGACATTGTGAAGAATGCATAAAAAAATAGTAAAAAAACTGTTAAAGATTTCTGGTAAAAAGTGCTTGATGAAAAATATGTAAACGTTTATACTTATTAAAGTAAATATATAAACGTTTAGCGAATGTAAAAAATCGCTAATCACCTGAAAAGGGAAAGGGGATAACTATGAAAAAAAGAGTATTAGTAGCAAGCGTTTTGACTGTTGCCATGATAGCGATGACAGCATGCAGCGGAATGCCGGGAATGGGCAACGCACAGCCGGCGGCAACACAGGCGCAGAGTGGAGGCAGCGATAGCGGTGATACAGCCGCAAGTGACGACAAGGTGTACGAATTAAAGATTTCCACTTCTCAGACAGAGCAGGCATTGATCACCAGAAACTATCAGAAGCTGGCAGATGAGTTGAATGAAAAGTCCGGAGGAAGATTAAAAGTTACTGTATTCCCGTCCGGGCAGCTGGGAAGTGACGAAGATGTGCTTGAGCAGGCAATTCAGGGGGCAAATGTAGCTGTTAATACGGATGCTTCCCGTATGGGGCAGTATGTAAAGGATTTCTCTATTTTGATGATGGGTTATTTTGCAGATAATTATGACGAGTGCTATAAAGTGACACAAACTGATACTTTTAAAGGATGGACGGACACCTTGTCACAGGATCACGGGATCAAGATTTTGTCCTTTACATTTTATGACGGTCCTCGCCATTTCATGACGAATAAGCCAATTAACACTCCTGATGACTTAAAAGGATTGAGAATTCGTACGATCGGTCAGGAGGTATGTACCGAGACCATACAGGCTATGGGAGCAACTCCGATCTCTATGTCCTGGGGAGAGGTTTACAATGGAATTCAGTCCAAAGCACTGGAGGGATGTGAGGCACAGAACACTTCTACTTATCCATCCAGATTGTACGAAGTAACCAAGTATCAGTCTAAGACCGCGCATTTCCAGTTGATGCAGGGATTGATTTGTGGTCAGAGCTGGTTTGACAGCCTGCCGGAAGATCTGCAGACACTGTTGGTTGAGACCGCGATTGAAGTCGGTCAGGAGACAGCAGCTGATGTTATGACTGAGGCAGACGAGGCAGAAAAAGCTATGGTTGAGGGAGGAATGACAGTAGTTGAGCCAGATGTGGCTCCGTTTAAGGCAGCTGTTGATCCTGTGTATGATAAGCTTGGCTATGCAGAGTTGAGGGAGCAGCTGTATAAGGAGATTGGAAAAATAAATTAGTGTTGAGTTTTGATCCTGAGATAAGTTTGCAATGTAGAGAGGAAGCTTTAAGATGAAGAAAATATCTGCTGTAATTTTGAAGACAGAGGAGCTTCTGGCTGGTGCAATGTTGTGCATGATTGCAGTTCTGGTGTTCTGGTCCGCAGTGGCCAGAACAATTGGAATGCCGGTGAACTGGGCACAGGACGTTTCATTGCTGGCATTTGGATGGCTGACATTTATTGGCTCGGACATCATCATCAAGAGCGGAAGTTTGATCCGCATTGATATGTTGACCAATAAGTTCCCAAAGCTGGTTCAGAAAGCGCTGATGCTTGTATTTGATTTCTTTATGCTGTTGTTTTTGCTGATCCTGATTGTTTACGGATTTTTACTGGTATCCCAGAGTTGGAACCGTACATTTAATACATTGAAAATGAGTTATGCATGGTGTACTCTTGCTGTACCGGTGGGATCGCTGCTCATGTTCTTCAGTATGATCGGAAAATTAATCGGTGATATCAAACGACCGGTAAAAGAATGGGGGGTTAATGAATGTTAAATGCAGTTGGATTTTTCCTGATTCTCCTGTTTTTGGGTATGCCGGTGGCTTTTGCGATTGCGGTGTCAGGTTTTGCATTTTTTCTGATGCGACCGGAGATCCCATGGACGATTTTGGTACAGAAGTCTTTGTCTACTACTCAGTCTTTCACGATGCTGGCAATCCCGCTGTTTATTTTTGCGGGAAATCTGATGAATAATACCGGCATCACATCTCGCCTGGTAAAGTTGGCAAATGTGTTAACTGGTCATATGTATGGTTCTATTGGACAGGTTTCTGTTGTACTGTCAACTCTTATGGGGGGCGTATCAGGGTCTGCGGTTGCTGATGCGGCAATGGAATGCCGTATTCTGGGACCAGAGATGACAAAGCGTGGCTATGCTCCGGGGTGGGCTGCGGCAATTAACTGCTTGTCCGGTCTGATCGTGGCTACGATCCCACCATCTATGGGGTTGATTCTTTATGGTACTGTAGGAGAAGTTTCGATTGGCCGTCTGTTTGTGGCAGGCTTTTTGCCGGGTATTATCATGTGTGTTTTTATGATGATCGCGACCTCCTGGTCTGCTCGTCATTTTGGATACAAGCCGGATCACGACAAACCATCACCGCCAGGTGTGATTCTTAAATCTTGCATTGAGAGTATCTGGGCCTTGCTGTTTCCAATTCTTTTGATTGTGCTGATCAGGTTTGGGGTTATGACCCCCTCTGAGTCCGGCGCATTTGCAGTGTTCTATGCGTTGTTTGTGGGATTGTTTATTTATAAGGAACTGGACTTGGAAAAGTTTAAAAAGTGTATTGTAGACAGTGTAAAGGACTTGTCTGTTATCACCATGATTTTGGCCTTCTCTGGAATATTTAGTTATGGCGTTGTATTTGACCAGCTTCCTAAGACCTTGACTACCATGCTTGTAGGTCTGACCAGCAACAAGTACATATTACTTTTGTTAATCCTGATCATGCTGACTGTGTTTGGTATGTTTATGGAAACAACGGTTATCACTCTGATTGTGACACCGATCTTGATTCCGATCATTACGAAATATGGAATTGATCCGGTACATTTTGGTATTATCATGATGACCATTGTCACTATGGGATGTTCTACACCGCCGGTTGGGGTGGCGCTTTATACCTGCTCGAATATTATGGACTGTTCTGTACAGGATACGACCAAATATTCCGTACCATTATTTATCGCAATTTTGGCTACGTTGGCAATCTGTATTTTCTTCCCACAGTTGGTGCTGTTTTTGCCGAATATGATTTACGGCGGTTGATTTGATTGACAGTTATATAAAATTTATAAGGCAGGCGGGTTTTGTCGAGAAATTCTTCTTGACAAAACCCGCTTCTCTATTATAGAATACAAATAAATACTTTGAATATCAAAACATTTGAGTTTAAAACTAATTTCAGAATAAATCTCAACATTAACAGAAAACGGGTAGGAAAGCATGACAAGCAGAATTATTGGAACCGGTTCTTATGCGCCGGATCAGGTTGTTACGAATGATGATTTGGCTAAGATAGTGGAGACCAGTGATGAGTGGATCCAAAGCAGGACCGGGATACGTGAGAGAAGGATCGCTGCGGCGGATGAGGGTACCAGCGCAATGGCAGTGAGGGCCGCAGAGCGGGCGATCCAGGATGCAGGAATAAAACCGGAGGAATTGGACATCATCCTGCTGGCGACCTCCTCACCGGACTACTGCTTCCCCAATGGGGCCTGTGAGGTGCAGGCGGCCATCGGGGCGGTGAATGCTGCGGCGTTTGATATCAGCGCGGCATGTACCGGCTTCGTGTTTGCACTGAGCACGGCCCAGGCGTTCATCCAGGCGGGCATCTATAAGACCGGGCTGGTGATCGGCGCGGACTGTTTGAGCAAGCTCACCGACTGGAGCGACCGGGGCACCTGCGTGCTGTTCGGAGACGGCGCGGGCGCGGCTGTGGTGCGGGCGGAGGAAACCGGCGTGATCCGCAGCATCATGCATTCAGACGGAGTAAAGGGTCCGGTGTTGTCCTGTGTAGCCAGGTCGGAAGGCAACTTCCTAAGCGGCAAGAAGCCGGAGCTTGGATATATGTACATGGACGGTCAGGAAGTGTTCAAGTTTGCAGTCAAGAGGGTGCCGGAGTGCATCAATCAGATACTTACACAAACCGGGACTGATATCGAGGACATCAAATATTTTGTCCTGCATCAGGCGAACTTCCGAATCTTTGAGTCCATGGCCAAGCGGCTGAAGCAGCCCATGGAAAAGTTTCCGATGAACATCGACCGCTACGGTAATACTTCCGGCGCATCGGTGCCGATCATGCTGGACGAGCTGAACCGGGAAGGGAAGCTTAAAAAAGGCGACAAGATCATCCTGTCAGGCTTTGGCGGCGGGCTGACCTGGGGAGCGATCCTGTTAGAGTGGTGATGTGCCGCCAGACGGGGAGTTGGAAATAGCTGATGGCCAGAGCACAGAACAGCCGCAGCATCCAGATCGCTGAGCGGCAACCGCGCCGCATAAAAATCACGGTAGTTAAGAGCGACAGTCAAGACAGAAGCCTTCGGGCGAAGGTAAGGCTATCCTCTCTATAAAATATAAAAAATAAAACATTTTAAATTAAAAGGAGAACAAAAACATGTTAGAGAAAATGAAAGAGATCATTGCAGACCAGTTAAGCGTAGACGCTGATACCATTACCGAGGCTTCTTCCTTCAAAGAAGATCTGGGCGCGGATTCCCTGGACTTATTCGAGCTGGTTATGGCGCTTGAGGATGAGTATTCTGTTGAGATCCCGTCTGACGACCTGCAGAACCTGCTGACTGTTGGCGATGTAATGAACTACTTGAAGGAAAAAGGTGTAGAGGCTTAATGCCCTGCACCTTCCTTTTGAAAAAGGGCACAGACCCTGACTTAGACTGATTTTGAGAGGCTGTTGGAGGAACCAAATGAAGACAAGAATTACGGAACTGTTAGGAATTGAATATCCGATCATACAGGGCGGAATGGCCTGGGTGGCAGAGAACCATCTGGCAGCAGCCGTATCGGAAGCAGGCGGACTGGGACTGATCGGCGGTGCGAACGCACCGGCAGAGGTCATCCGCGATTACATAAGAAAAGTAAAAGAAGTGACGGATAAGCCGTTTGGCGTGAACGTCATGCTGATGAGCCCCCATGCAGATGAAGTTGCAAAGGTGGTTGTGGAGGAAGGCGTGAAGGTGGTCACCACCGGAGCCGGAAACCCGGAGAAATATATGGATATGTGGAAAGCCGCTGGAATCAAGGTGATCCCGGTAGTGGCTTCCGTGGCGCTGGCTAAGAGAATGGAGCGGTACGGCGCAGATGCAGTTGTGGCGGAGGGAACCGAGTCCGGTGGACATATCGGCGAGGCGACCACCATGACCCTGGTACCGCAGGTGGTGGATGCAGTGTCCATCCCGGTGATTGCAGCAGGTGGCATCGGCGACGGCAGAGGCATTGCAGCGGCATTTATGCTGGGCGCAGAGGCAGTCCAGATGGGAACCCGTTTCCTGCTGGCAAAAGAATGTATCGTGCATCAGAACTATAAAGACCGCGTGATCAAAGCGAAGGATATCGATTCTGCTGTGACCGGCAGAAGCCATGGACATCCGGTGCGCTGCCTGCGGAACCAGATGACCAGAGAGTATGTCAAGCTGGAGAACGAAGGCAAGAGCTTTGAAGAACTGGAATATTTGACCCTGGGCGCCCTGCGCAATGCAGTGATGGACGGCGACGTGGTAAACGGCACCGTGATGGCGGGCCAGATCGCAGGTATGGTGAACAAAGAGCAGACCTGCAAGGAAATGATTGTGGAAATGATGGACCAGGCGGAGACGCTGCTGGGCAGGAAATAAGAACAAAGGAGCATAAGAGTGATGAGCAAGATCGCATTTATTTACCCGGGACAGGGAGCACAGGTCTGCGGCATGGGACAGGAGTTCTATGAGCAGACGGAGATTGGGAAGCAGGTCTTTGACCTGGCGAGTGAGATTCTGGGATTTTCCATGCCGGAGCTGTGCTTTACGGAAAATGACAGGCTGGATATTACCGAGTACACGCAGGCGGCTATGGTGACCGTCAGCATTGCCATGACAAAGGTGCTGGAAGATAAGGGCATCCGGCCGGATGTGGCTGCGGGCTTAAGCCTGGGTGAATATTGCGCACTCTATGCTGCCGGAGTGATGACGGAAAAAGACGCCATCGCGACCGTGAGACAGAGAGGGATCCTGATGCAGGAGGCCGTTCCGGCAGGACAGGGCGGCATGGCTGCGATCCTCGCCATGGACGCGGCTGCGATCGAGGAAGTGATCGCGGACATCGACGGCGTGCAGATCGCAAACTATAACTGTCCGGGGCAGATCGTGATCTCCGGGAAAAAAGAGGCGGTTGAGACTGCCTGTGAGAAGTTAAAGGAAGCCGGAGCAAAGCGCACGGTGATGTTAAATGTAAGCGGCCCATTCCACTCCCGGATGCTGACCGGGGCTGGTGAGAAATTGGGCGAGGTATTAAAAAATGTAGAGGTCCACACCCCTGTGATCCCTTATGTGGCAAATGTCACCGCCGCATATGTGACAGACGCAGACGAGGTGAAACCGCTTTTGGAGAAACAGGTTTCATCCTCCGTGAGATGGCAGCAGAGCGTGGAAGCGATGCTGGCAGACGGAGTGGATACCTTTATCGAGATCGGGCCGGGCAAGACCCTGGCAGGATTTATGAAGAAGATAGACAGGACCGCAAAGGTTCTTAACATAGAGAAGCTGGAAGACGTAGATAAGGTTGTGGAAGCGCTGAACGCATAAGCTTGAGGAGCGCACCGAAATATGGAGGAATAACAGATGTTGACAGATAAAATCGCAGTAGTGACCGGCGCCAGCCGGGGAATCGGCAGAGAGGTAGCCAAAACTCTCGCCGCAAAAGGCGCGACCGTGATCGTAAACTATAACGGTTCCGCCGCAAAGGCGGAGGAAGTGGTAAACGAGATCAAAGCGGCAGGCGGAAATGCGGAGGCCGTTCAGTGCAACGTGGCTGAGTTTGAAAAAGCGGCGGAGCTGATGGAGTACGTGGTAAAACAGTACGGCCGCGTGGATATCCTGGTGAACAACGCCGGGATCACCCGTGACAACCTACTGATGAAGATGAGCGAGGAGGATTTTGACGCAGTCATAAACACTAACTTAAAAGGCGCATTTAACTGCATCAAGCACATTTCCCGCCAGATGTTAAAGCAGAGATCCGGCAGGATCATCAACATGGCGTCAGTGGTAGGCGTGATGGGCAATGCAGGCCAGGCCAACTATGCGGCGTCCAAGGCCGGGCTGATCGGCATGACCAAGAGCGTGGCAAGAGAGCTTGCCAGCCGTGGGATCACCTGCAACGCGGTGGCGCCGGGCTTTATCGTGACCGAGATGACCGACGTATTATCCGACGCAGTAAAAGAAGCCATGACAGCCCAGATCCCGTTAAAGCGGTTCGGAGCGACGCAGGACATCGCAAATGCAGTAGCATTTTTAGCGTCAGAAGAAGCAGCATACATCACCGGCCAGGTCCTCTGCGTAGACGGTGGGATGACCATGTATTAATAACGATTAAAAAGGAGAAAAACCATGAGCAGGAGAGTTGTAGTGACCGGTCTGGGTGCCATCACCCCCATCGGAAACAGCGTAGACGAATTTTGGAGCAGCTTAAAAGAAAAGAAAGTCGGCATCGGGCCAATCACCTATTTTGATACCACCGATTACAAAGCAAAGCTGGCGGCGCAGGTCAAGGATTTCGACCCGAAGCAGTACATGGACCCGAAGGCGGCAAAGCGTATGGAGCAGTTCTGCCAGTATGCGGTCGCTGCAACAAAAGAAGCCCTGGCTGATTCCGGCTTAAACCTCGAAAACGAAGATCCATACCGTGTCGGCGTCAGCGTAGGCTCCGGTATCGGAAGCCTTCAGTCCGTCGAGCGTGAGCACAAAAAACTTCTGGAAAAAGGACCGTCACGTGTGAACCCGCTTCTGGTTCCCCTGATGATCAGCAACATGGCGGCAGGCAATGTTGCGATCCAGTTTGGTTTAAAAGGTAAATGCATCAACGTCGTGACAGCCTGTGCTACCGGAACCCACAGCATCGGCGAGGCGTTCCGCTCCATCCAGTACGGTGAGGCGGATGTGATGGTGGCAGGCGGCACAGAGGCCAGCATCACTCCGATCGGCGTAGCCGGGTTTACGGCACTTACGGCACTCAGCACCTCCGAAGATCCGCTGCGGGCATCGATCCCCTTTGACAAAGAGCGCGGCGGCTTCGTTATGGGCGAGGGCGCAGGCGTGGTAGTGCTGGAATCCTTAGAGCACGCCCAGGCCCGCGGCGCGAAGATCTATGCGGAGCTCGCCGGATACGGCGCTACCTGTGACGCATACCATATCACCTCCCCGGCGGAGGACGGCAGCGGCGCGGCAAAGGCCATGGAAGTGGCGATCGCGGACGCGGGGCTGACCCCGGCGGATGTGGACTATGTCAATGCACACGGCACCAGCACCCACCACAACGATCTGTTTGAGACTAAGGCCATTAAGCTGGCTTTAGGCGACCATGCAAAGGACGTGAAGATCAATTCCACCAAGTCCATGATCGGCCACCTCTTGGGAGCCGCAGGCGGCGTGGAGTTCATCACCTGTGTGAAGTCCATCCAGGACGGATATGTCCATGCGACCGCAGGTCTCACCGTAGACGATCCGGAGTGCGATCTGGACTATGTAAAAGGCGAGGGCGTCAAGATGGATGTGAACTGTGCCATCACCAATTCCCTGGGCTTTGGCGGACACAATGCAACCCTTCTGGTAAAGAAGTTTGTAGGTTAATGGGAGGATATGACCATGACAATAGATGAGATTGTAACATTGATCCAGGCGGTATCAGACAATGGCCTGACCAGCTTTGAGTATGAAGAAGGAGACCAGAAACTGGTCCTGAAAAAGAAAAAGAAAAAAAATATGGCTCCGGCCCCGGTTGTGATCTCACAGCCGGCAGCTCCGATGATGGGCGCCATGGCAATGCCGATGGCTCCGCAGCATATGGAAATGCAGGTTCCGGCAGGAAACGCAGGCGCTGACAACAACGGCCTGGGCAGTGCGGCAGGTGATGCTGACGGAAGCGCATCCTCCATGGATATCGGTTCCGACAACGTAGTGACCTCTCCGTTAGTAGGCACCTTCTATGCATCCTCCTCACCAGAGTCAGACGCCTTTGTAAAAGTGGGCGACACCGTGAAGAAGGGCCAGGTCCTCGGCATCATCGAGGCCATGAAGCTGATGAACGAGATCGAAAGCGAGTTTGACGGCGTGGTAGAGGCTATCTTGGTAAATAACGAAGACGTGGTGGAATTCGGACAGCCGCTGTTCCGCATCCGCTGAGCCGTTTCACAGATTTGATCACAGTGATTACAGGAGAAAGATTATGAGATTAGGTATAAAAGAGATCCAGGAGATCATTCCCCACCGCCATCCGTTTCTGCTGATCGATTTCATCGATGAGCTGGAGCCGGGCGTGCGCGCGGTGGGTTATAAGTCCATCACCTTCAATGAGCCGCAGTTTAACGGACATTTCCCGGGACAGCCGGTGATGCCGGGCGTGCTGATGGTTGAGGCGCTGGCGCAGGTAGGAGCGGTGGCGATCTTAAGCCTTCCGGAGAACAAGGGCAAGACCGCATTTTTCGGCTCCATCAACAACGCCAAGTTCAAGCAGATGGTGCTTCCGGGCGACAGGCTGAAGCTGGAGTGTGAGATCATCAAGCGCAAAGGCCCGATCGGAGTGGGCAAGGCAGTCGCAACCAACGCGGAGGGCAAGGTAGCAGTTTCCGCAGAGTTGACTTTTGTGGTAGGTCAGTAAGTAAAGGCAGGATAGAGGTGCACCATGTTTGAGAAAATTCTAATCGCCAACCGTGGCGAGATTGCAGTAAGAATCATCAGGGCCTGTCGTGAGATGGGCATCAAGACCGTAGCGGTCTATTCCGAGGCGGACCGGGACTGCCTGCACACCCTGCTGGCGGACGAGGCGATCTGCATCGGGCCGGCGCCCTCCAATCAGAGCTATCTGAACATGGAGCGCATCCTGGCGGCAACTGTGGCGATGAAGGCGGAGGCGATCCATCCCGGATTCGGTTTCCTTTCTGAAAATGCCCGGTTTGCGGAGCTGTGCGAGAAATGCAATATCACCTTCATCGGTCCGTCCGCAGAGATCATCAATAAGATGGGCAACAAATCCGCGGCAAGAAAGACCATGATGGAAGCAGATGTTCCGGTGGTACCGGGTGGAAAAGAGCCGGTACACACCGTGGAGGAAGCTTTAGAGCTGGCAAAGACCATCGGCTTCCCGGTGATGATCAAGGCGTCCTCAGGCGGCGGCGGAAAGGGCATGCGCGTGTCCTACGGCGTGGAGGATTTTGAGGCCAACTTCCAGAATGCGCAGATGGAGTCCATCAAGGGATTTTCCGACGATACCATGTATCTGGAGCGTTTCGTGGAGAAGCCGAGACATATCGAGTTCCAGATCATGGCAGACAAGTACGGCAATGTGGTGCACTTGGGAGAGCGTGACTGTTCCATCCAGCGCCGCCATCAGAAAGTGCTTGAGGAGTCCCCTTCCGTGGCGATCTCAGAAGAGCTGCGTCAGAAGATGGGCGATACCGCAGTCCGCGCTGCAAAAGCAGTGGGTTATGAAAATGCGGGAACCATCGAGTTCCTTCTGGACAAGAACAAGAACTTTTACTTTATGGAGATGAACACCCGTATCCAGGTGGAGCATCCGGTGACGGAGCTGGTCAGCGGCCTTGACCTGATCAAGGAGCAGATCCGCGTGGCGGCAGGGGAGCCTTTGAGTGTTTCCCAGAGCGATATCCATGTAAACGGCCACGCCATCGAGTGCCGTATCAATGCGGAGAACCCGTCGAAGAACTTTATGCCCTGTCCGGGGCTGATCACCAACATCCATATCCCGGGCGGCAACGGAGTGAGAGTGGACACCCATATTTATAATGATTATAAGGTCCCCGCCAACTACGACTCCATGCTGATGAAGCTGATCGTACACGGAAAGGACCGCAAAGAGGCGATCGCCAAGATGCGGAGCGCCCTGGGAGAACTGATCATCGAGGGTATTGATACCAACCTGGATTTCCAGTTTGAGATCTTAAGCAGCCCGGCCTATCAGGAGGGGGATGTAGATACAGGCTTTATCCCCAAATATTTCCCGGAATACTGTAAATAAAAGGATGGCAGCAGGAGTGTCTGACGCTTCAGGCAGGTAAGGAGAGACCATATGTTAAAAGACATGTTCAAAAAAACATATACCATGATTGACACTCACCACAGGGGCCAGAAAAAGGGGGTGGAGGAAGAACCCAACATCCCTCAGGGCCTCTGGAGAAAATGCAATAAATGCGGACAGCCGATCTATGTGGAGGACGTAAAGAACAATTATTATGTCTGCCCCAAGTGCGGCGGTTACTTCAGGGTACATGCATACCGCCGGATTGAGATGCTGATCGACGAGGGAACCTTTGAGGAGTGGAATAAAGAGATGGAATTCTCCAACCCCCTCGATTTCCCGGGATACGAGAAGAAGGTGCTGGCGGCAAAAGAGAAGACGAAGCTGAACGAGGCCATTGTCACAGGTAAGGGAAAGATCGAAGGCTTCGAGGCGGCGGTGGGCGTGTGCGACGCCAGGTTCCTCATGAGCAGCATGGGCCATATCGTTGGGGAGAAGATCACCCTGATGGTGGAGCGAGCCACAAAAGAGCAGCTTCCAGTGATCATCTTTGCCTGCTCCGGCGGAGCAAGGATGCAGGAGGGGCTTGTGTCCCTGATGCAGATGGCAAAGACCTCGGCGGCCCTTGAGAAGCATCATGAGGCAGGACAGCTGTTTATCAGCGTCCTGACGGACCCGACCACGGGCGGCGTGACAGCCAGTTTTGCGATGCTGGGAGATATTATCCTGGCAGAGCCCAATGCACTGATCGGTTTTGCAGGTCCCCGCGTGATCCAGCAGACCATCGGGCAGAAGCTGCCGGAGGGCTTCCAGCGTTCCGAGTTCCTGCTTGAGCACGGCTTTGTGGATAAGATCGTAAAGCGGAGCGAACAGAGGGAAGTGCTGGCGGCGATCCTTAAGATGCATAAGAAGCCGGAGGCCGGGAGTGCGGCCGATGGAAGCGGTGAAGCTGGTTTGGCAGGCGATACAGCAGATGCAAGCTCCATGCGCGGCTCCGCGATTTCCACATATACCAGTAAGGAATTTGTGGAAAACCGTCTGCAGAGACTGAAAAAAAGTGGAAAAAGCGCCTGGGATACGGTGCAGCTTTCCCGTGATGGAGAACGCCCCGTAGCGACGGATTATATCGATGCGGTCTTTGATGATTTTATAGAATTCCATGGAGACCGGTATTTCCATGACGATGGTGCGATCGTAGGCGGTATCGCCACGTTCCACGGGATGCCCGTGACCGTGATCGGACAGCAGAAGGGCAGAAATACCAAAGAAAATATCAAGCGCAATTTCGGGATGCCGTCCCCAGACGGATACCGCAAGGCCCTGCGCCTGATGAAACAGGCGGAAACCTTTGGCAGGCCGGTTATCTGTTTTGTGGATACGCCGGGAGCGTTCTGCGGCCTGGAGGCCGAGGAGCGCGGACAGGGCGAGGCGATCGCCCGCAACTTATTTGAGATGGCGGCCCTGACCGTTCCGGTCCTTTCCATTGTGATCGGAGAAGGCGGAAGCGGCGGCGCGCTTGCCATGGCGGTGGCAAATGAGGTTTGGATGATGGAAAATGCCATCTACTCCATCCTTTCACCAGAAGGTTTCGCTTCCATCCTGTGGAAAGACAGCAAGAAAGCGCCTGAGGCAGCCAAAGTGATGAAGATCACGGCGGCGGACCTCTATGAGCGGGGGCTGATCGAGCAGGTTATCCCGGAGGAGGAACCGGCCAGTGCAAAGACCATGCCGGTGCTGGCACAGATCATGGACCAGAATATAGTAAGGTTCTTTGAAGAATACGGGAAGTTATCGAAGGAAGAGATCCAGGAACAGCGTTATAAACGGTTCCGCAATATGTAAGCGTGCGGCATTTGTCCGCAGGCGGCTATCAGGAGAATGGAATGAAAAGTTTAAAGCCATTAGTTATAGGTGATCTAACAGCAAAATATCCGATTATCCAGGGAGGCATGGGAGTAGGCATCAGCCTTTCTTCCCTTGCCGGAGCCGTAGCGAAAGCAGGCGGGATCGGAATCATTTCCACGGCGCAGATCGGGTTTCGCGACCCGGACTTTTTAAAAGCGCCGATGGAGGCCAATCTAAAAGCGATCAAGACCGAATTTGACAAGGCAAGAAAGATCGCGCCAAAAGGTATCATCGGATTCAATATCATGGTGGCTACCCGGAACTACGCCCAGTATGTAAAAGAGGCGGTAAAGGCCGGAGCGGATATCATCATTTCCGGCGCCGGGCTTCCGGTATCTCTGCCGGGGCTGGTGGAAGGGGCAAAGACCAAGATCGCGCCCATCGTTTCCACCGCCAAATCAGCTATGGTCATCTGCAAGATGTGGGACAGGAAATTTAACCGGCTCCCGGATCTGCTGGTCATCGAGGGACCGCTGGCAGGCGGGCATCTGGGATTTTCCCCGGAGCAGCTGACCCAGTACGGCGCAGACACTGTGGACGTTCCGACAACCTATGATCAGGCTGCATACGATGAGGAGATCCGCGGGATCATGAAGGTGGTCAAAGAGTATGAAGAGAAATATGGACAGCATATTCCGGTTGCCATCGCAGGCGGTATCTACACCCACGAGGACGTGATGCACGCCTTAGAGTTGGGAGCGGATGCGGTTCAGGTGGCGACCAGATTCGTCACCACCGAGGAGTGCGATGCGCCCATGTCCTACAAGCAGGCATATATCGATGCAAAGAAGGAAGATATCGTCATCACCCAGAGTCCCGTAGGCATGCCTGGGCGCGCCATCAGAAATGGATTTCTGGAGAAGATCACGGAGCGGAAGGAAAAGGGCGAGCGGGCGAAGATCAGCCACTGCTACCAGTGCCTGGAGCACTGCGACCCGATGAACATACCATACTGCATTACCAAGGCATTGTCCGATGCTGCGGAGGGGAACCTGGCAGACGCACTGCTGTTCTGCGGAAGCAACGCTTACCGTGCGGATAAGATCGAGACTGTGGATGCGGTGATGAAGGACCTGGTTGGCGCCATTTAAGCCCGAGCTTCGGGAGACGCCGCCATAGCGCCTGTTATCGCTGAGGCAGATATCAGAGTGTGCCGCATCATAGAGCCTGTCATAATTCAGAGATTTTGTCCATAGACTGGAAACAAAGAGGCGGAGAGAAGCGCTTGTATGTTAAATTATCTGTGGAGTTTTATGATACTGGCAGGAATGCTCTGGGGTGCGGCAAATGGAAATCTTGATTTAGTGACCCAGGGCCTGATCGATTCTGCAAAGGACGCGGTGACCCTGGGTATTACTATGCTTGGCATCATGTCCTTCTGGTGCGGAATCCTGGAGGTGGGAAACCGGGCCGGACTGATCGAATGGCTGACAGGAAAGATGGAGCCTCTTTTGGGTTTTCTGTTCCCGGACATCGGAAAGGATCATCCCGCCAGACGGCCGATCGCAGTCAATATGGTTGCAAATATGCTGGGTCTGGGCATGGCGGCGACGCCCGCCGGGCTGGAGGCGATGCAGGCGCTGTGCGAGGACGCAGAAGGCGGTTGGGAGGCGGTGCAGGTGCTGAATCAGGAAAGCAATGGCGGTCGGGAGGCAACTCAGCCGCTGTATCAGGATAAAGATAGGGACCGGGTTGCAATGCAGCCGTCGTATCAAGGGAAAGAAGACGGCCGGGTTGCGTCAAACGCCATGTGCACGTTTCTGATCTTAAATATATCATCCCTAGCTGATCCCGGTCAATATGATCGCTTACCGGAGCCAGTACGGTTCGGTCAACCCGGCGGCAGTGCTGGGACCGGCGCTGATCGCCACAACCTGTTCCACTTTGGCAGCGGTTGTATTCTGTAAGCTTATGGATTGGAGGGCGCGCCGATGATCGTCTGGCTGTCGCGAATCCTGATCCCACTTACGGTTTGTTATATTATTGGTTTTGGACTGTTGTCCGGGAGACCGGTGTTTGAGGATTTCCTGGAGGGTGCAAAAAGCGGTATGAAGACGGTTGCAGGTATCCTTCCGACGCTGATCGGATTGATGACTGCGGTGGGCGTGCTGCGTGCGTCCGGGCTTTTAGACGCGATCGGAAGCTGGCTTACAGTCCCCGCAAGGTGGCTGCATCTGCCCACAGAGCTGATCCCGCTGACCCTGGTCCGGCTGGTGTCCAACTCGGCGGCGACGGGGCTGGTGCTGGATGTTTTTGGAAAGTACGGGCCGGATTCCCAGCTGGGGATGGCGGCTTCTGTGCTGATGAGCTGTACGGAAACGGTATTTTACTGTGTCAGCATTTATTTTGGGGCAGTAAAGGTGAAAAAGACGCGGTACGCTCTGCCGGGCGCGCTTGTTGCTACGGCGGTGGGTGTGGCGGTGAGTATTTGGCTGACGATGGGGTAATGGGACGCACGGCTTAGAAAATTTCACAACCTTGTAAGAATTTCCTAATAATTATGAGGTTGTCGAACACAAGGAAATCATGTATAATCATGGAGAAGCTTTTGTCTCCATGTGTAGTGAGGGAAAAAAGTGGATACTTATGCGACGCTGAATGACGCCCTGGTGAATCTGTTCCGGGATGTGATGACCCTGGAAGAAGAGGCGATCATCTCTCAGGAGTACCAGGATATTACGAATAATGATATGCATGTGATTCAGGCGATCGGCCTGGGCGAACCGAAGAATATGTCTACCATAGCAAAGCTGCTGTCGGTGACGGTCGGGACGCTGACGATCGCTATGAACAGTCTTGTAAAAAAAGGCTACGTGAACCGGGAACGGGGTAAGGAAGACCGGCGTGTAGTCTATATTTCTCTGTCCGACAAGGGCAGAAGGGCATATCAGCACCATGAGGAATTCCACCGTCAGATGATTGACGCCATCTTAAAGGACCTGACACAGGATGAGACGGAAAGCCTGGTAAAAGCGCTGGCGAAGCTGGACCGATGGTTTCGCAGGCGTCAGGAAGACTAGAAGGAGGCATTTAATTATGAAAAAGACTATCATGTGCATGATTGGAGCCATGATGATTTTATCCCTGGCTGCGTGTACACCGACTTCGGAGAAGAATAAGACCGGTGAAGTGAAGCAGACGGAGGCGGCGGTCAAGCCGACCAAGGACAGCGGCCCAGGCGTGGTTACGGACAGGATGCCGGATCTCTCAGCGCCGGATATGCAGGTTATCTCTGTTTATACGGTCAGCGAAGACGGCACCAAGATCGAAGGTACCATGGATGCGGTGGAAGAGATGAGCGCTCAGGCCCTGGTGGACCTGCTGATCCAGTATAAGGTGCTGGATGAAGGAACCACTCTGGTCAAATGGGACGCAGCAGGCGAGCCCAGCAGCGAGGAAGTCGGCCCCGGCATGGTAAAGATCCCCGGTTTTGAAGTGACCAGCAACTTAAAGGAAAAAGGCACCCTGGAGCTGAGCCAGTTCCCGGAGGGCGCTCAGAAGGATATGAAGCTGCAGGCTGTGGCGAATACCTTTATCGAGAATATGGACGTGCTGTATCTGACCATTAAGGTGGACGGCGAACCGCTGATCGAGAATGCCCAGTTTGTGGTGGCAGGGAAGTAAAGAAAAAGAATAGAAGTGAAATGATACCTCTAAAACAGGGAAGATGATTCTGACGCTGTTTTGGAGGTATTTTTATATGACTGTAGGGCGATAAAATGTTGTCAGGCAGTCTTTTATTGGAAAAAATTACCATGATCATTTTTCCGGATTTCATATATAGTGGTTATAACAGTACAGGCGAGGAGGCCATAAAGATGAAGAAGAAAATGGAACAAAAGCTGATTGAAGAATACCGGGACAGACTGAGAGAGGAAGAAAAATCAAAACTGACCATAGAGAAATATATCCGGGATATCATGCGTTTCTATGATGGTCTGCCGGACGATAAATATTTTGATAAAGGGGATGTGTTGAAATATAAAGAATATCTTCAGGAAAATTATCAGATATCAAGCGCCAATTCCATGCTTGTGGCCTTAAACCGTTTTTTTCAGTATATGGGATGGGAAGACTGCAGGGTGCGGCAGTTCAAGGTTCAGAAAAGTTTCTTCTGCCAGAGGGACCGTTTTATGACCAGAGGGGAATATGAGCGGCTGGTGGAATGTGCAGAGCAGGCGGGAGATGACCAGCTGAGCCTGATCATGCAGACAATCTGCAGCACCGGAATCCGGGTCGGGGAGCTGCGGTTCGTGGATGTTAAGGCGGTCAATGCAGGCTATGCTTATATCAGCAACAAAGGAAAAACCAGGATAGTTTTTCTGCCCCGGCCCTTGATACGGATGCTGAAGATCTTTTGCAAAAGGGAGCAAATATCAGAAGGGCCGGTTTTCATCTCAAACAGGAAGCAGGCCGTTGACCGCAGCGTCATCTGGCGTAAGATGAAAAAACTTTGCAGGAAATCCGGCGTCGATGAGAAGAAGGTATTCCCCCACAATCTCCGGCACCTGTTCGCGCTTACCTTCTACCGGGCCAGGAAAGATCTGCTCCGGCTGGCCGAGATCCTGGGCCATTCCAGTATTGAGACAACAAGGATCTATACGGCGACGCCGGGCAATGAACATGTGAGGCTTTTGTCGCGGCTGGGGCTGGTATGTGAGTACAGATATAAAAAAGTCACATAATCTAAATTATGTGACTGGTAATACATATAAAAATGGAAATTATTTCCTTTATTATACTATATATAAAAATTTGTCGCAAGCTAAAATCCAGAATATCCGTCTAAATTTATTTCCTTAACAAAATCATTTCTCTGAAATTACTGATTGTCACAAAAAAGGTAAAAAAATCAGAATTGTTACATGATAAATAAGCAGGATTAATTGTACTTACCGCCTGCTTTTATAAAAATACCCCTTTCATGTTTTCTTCAGTCACATAATTTAGATTATGTTAAAAACAAGTCGGCTTAAATTTGTTAAAAAAGCAACAATTTACCGGATTTGACAAAGAGATAAGAAAAACGGAGGGGAACAGTCATGTGGCAGAGTGGGAAAATGAAAAAGCTGAGGAGAATACTGGCGGGATGGCTTTGTGTAATACTGGTGGTGTCCTTAAATATTTCATCTCTTGCAGAAAAGGGCGGACAGATTACCGAGATTATACCGACATTATCGTCGGAAGATAAGGCAGAGACCAAAGCGCCATCGGAGGAATCAGATGAGATTCCCGACGAGACGGAAACGATGCCAATAGAGACGGACCCTGCCGGGGAGCCGGAGGAAGAGAATAAGAATACGAGTTCCGTGATCCTCCACACTCCGAGCAATACGGAAAATACCGAACAAACCGGGGAGTCAGATACATCAGGCGATCCGGAGGATGAGGCTACGCCCAGCGATGCAGATGAGGACTTGATAAACGATCTCATTGACGATGAAGCCACACCCAGCGACGCCACGCCCGCAGATGCGGACTTGGTGTGGTCGGTGGAGGAACTGCAGAAGCGGATCGATGCGCTTCCGGCAGTGAGCGAGCTTGAAGGCGAAGAACTGGGAGACTTCCTTTTAGAGGTTTACCGGGAAGTGGTGGATATAAGGGAAGCAGTGGAGAGCCTGAGCGAGGACGAGCAGGCTCTGTTAGACGTGGGGAAATTGGAGGAGTTGGAGACATTTTTTGTGGAGGAGTATCCGGCGGTGTTTGCGGCGGAAAGCGGAGTGTTGGTGGATACCGGGATTATGAATAAGACGCTGCGGTGGAGTGTGTATGAGACCTCGGAGCCGGGAGCGACGAATCAGGAGTATACGGTGATTTATACATGGGAAACGGATGCCAGAGAGGGAATCATAGGTCCAGACAAAGGTGCAGATGGATATTTAGAAGATTATAAATACAGAATAACAAAGGCTATATTTCCGGAGGACGGAGAGATTATTCTGGATTATCAGGCAATAAGAGACTGGGCTGGAATACGGGAGATTGAATTTCCGGATAGTATCATAGAATTTCGTAAAAAGGCAATTGCAAGCGGGTATAGTTTTGCGAAACTTCAAAGGCTTATACTTCCCGGCTCTATCACAATACAAGATGATGCAATTGATGATGAAGCTGTAAGAAAATTAAATAAATTGATCTTTACAAATGACAATCCGGAAAAAGCCGGAAAAATCGGAGCAAGAGTCTTTAGAAACACAAATATTGAAGAACTGGAGTTTCCAGGTGCAGTAAAAGAAATTGGTGAGGAGACATTTTTTAGTAATAGGTTTTTAAATAAGTTGGATCTGGGACAGGTAGAAACAATCGGAGCAAAGGCGTTTGCTGACTGTATTGCACTTAAGCAGATAGAAATTCCAACCACAATAACAACGATTGGCAGTAAAGCCTTTAGCGGATGCAGCATAGAACGTCTGGTATATCGTGCAGCAGATGATGCAGGACTGGTGACGGATTCTATAGAACTTCCGGAACAGTCGGAGATGGTGATAGGAAAAGAAACAAAGCATTTGACTGGCTCCCTTTTCAATGGATTGAAACGAGTGTCGGTTTTCTTTGAGCCGAACAATGCCATAGGTATATCTGGCATCACCGATGGCCCCGTAAAAGCGCTGAATGGGTTATCCGGCACCTATTATGTAGATGAAGTTGGAGTGCTCTATACGGAAGACAAAAAAACTCTTATTTATTGTCCTCCGGAAATAGCTGTTTACACAGTACCTGAAACCGTAACGCAGGTGGGAGCGTATGCATTTTGCCAGGCTAAGGATCTGACAGAAGTGACGTTTGCTGCACCCAAGACGGTAACAGAGTTTGGCACCAGAGCATTTTATGGTTGTACCAGGCTGGCCCGGATAAATACAAGAACGACTATTGCGGAAGTAAAAGAGGAATTTTCTAATTGCAAAGTCTGGGATTCTCAATTATTTATGAATACGGCACTGACAGATGCACCTCAGACGGGGGGCATCTTACAGAAAGAAAAGATCGAGTTGAGAGAAGGGGGTGAGGATGCTATTTTGTCATTTGGTTTTTCAATGGGAGTCACAACTACAGAGACCGAGACAGGATTTGAAAACCTTACAGGAGACAGCATTCATCTTCAGATAGATGCTCATGGTACAAATGAGAAAATGTATCAATACCGCATTTACATGGAAGCATCTGACCCAGCATGCAGTTTTGGCATAGATGTGGACCAGACGCTGGAATTAGGGCCGGAGGGTTCAACGATACCGGTGACGCTGAGAGAAAGTGATGTGGAGGGAATTTATTATCTGGAATTTTCTCTTGAGACCGGTAGTACGGCATCTTTTGAAATCACCCCGGCATATCCATCGCCTGATTCCGCAGGCGGAATTCTGACGGTTTGGGGAGCCATTTTGACTGCAGAGGAAGCGGACGTTATTGGAAACGGTCTGACACAAGACGGAGATGCTGCACAACAAACAGAGTGGGGCACCGTGCGAAATACCTTTGCGGTAGAGAAAAAAGCCACCGGAATGGCGCTTCAGAATGGACTGGCGCTTCGGGGTGACGGTACGGAAGGTGGACCGCTGCATGTCGTGGTAAATGGCGGAGATGCAGCCATAGGATATGATTTGAATCTGGTGGTGCAGTCAGGAAGTGGCAGCCAGGATACTGCCTATGGCAAGGATTTTGTGCACACGGTTCACTACAGAGATACCTTAATGCTGCCGGATGGTATGCATTGGAAACAGGAGGTTCTGGACGCAATTCAGTCAGGGGCCTGGTACGCAGAATTTGATAAAAATAATGATAATTATTTGAACTTTTATTATAAGAATAATAATGTTGTGTATCTAATTGCACAGATTAAGGGAAATGCATATATAAATACAGCGGCATATAAGTTGGAGGTATCTGATGAAAATGTTATCTTGAGCTGGAATTGGTTGAACGGATCGACAAAACAGGAAATATCAACAAAAACCATTTCGCTATTGATCAATACGCAAAATTTGCGGGTTTCAAGAGACGATCCGGCGTATGGTTGGGGTGAAAACCAGACTTTGACAAACCATATTTCCTGTACATTGCAATACATGTATTCCGGTGATGTGACTATTGAGACCTCTGTAGAACTGCCTATCGCTCCGGCAAAAAGTGAGATAACAATAAAAAAGACATCTATGGGACAGCGCTACAGGGGCGCTGAGGCTTATTTTAATATAGCCCTTGCAAATAAAGGAGGTCTGACATTCAACGGACTTAAGGCATTAGAGGATACAAATATCCCTAAAGATTACTATATCCGGCCGGAAGATATTGTAAGAATGTTCCGGTCGGAATCGTTTGGAAAACATATGCAATTGACAATTACCGATGCAACGCTATATCAAAAGCTGGAGTTGGAAACGGCGACGGCTTTGGATGGAATAACTCCGGTTACAGTGACGGCAGCGAATTCTTCTTTAGGCGAAGAGATAAAAGCGGGAGATAAACCTGTCCGAGCGACAATGGTCTTTGCTTGGGAAGGCAATGAACTGAATTTAAAAATATACCATAACGGGAATACGGAAGATTCGCCCGATAATGTATATCCGTTGAGTCTGACAGATGAAGGTGTATCCATTCAGGCTGCCCTGGATGCTGCTGGTTATCTGGTAACTTATCATGCATCCTACCATGTTGTATGGAATTTAGACGGAATCCCGCTATATGCAGGGCAGACGTTGGAATTCCCAGTGTATACTACGCTGAAGGATACCTTTCAGTTTATACAGGAACCCTGGCACCATGAAGAAGACGTTAATAAAGCAAATCGGAGCGGAGCAAATATAGCCAAAGTGATTTACCTTGAGAATGGTGCAGAAAAGTATCTTACATCAACGTATGAAGGTTCTGCGTATGCAGATTTCCGTATTGATAAAAGCGCTGCGGTAAAAGGGACCACTATTTTGGATGACATGGTGTTAGCGATGGGAGATAACATTGAGTACACACTGAACGTGAGACACTGGGGAAAGGGGGACACCAATGGTCTACCTTTGATTGACTTTCTAACAGGACCGCAGCAACTTTTGGTACCGGTGGAGCGCAATCAGGAGTCTGAATGGGCGAAGGATCTTACGCCTGAAGAGATAGAAGGGTCAAAATATTATATTCTGACAACTGATGGAGGGGCAGATGGTGAGTATAAAAATGTCTGGATTGGAACGGATGAAAATGGGACGCTTCTTTGTGCAGACACCGTAAAATTGCAGCGTACAGATGGTCAGCTTAAGACAACGATCACCTGGTATTATCATAACTTAACACCAGAGGATTATACACATACAGTAACCTATAAAGTACACTTAAAAGCGTTAGAAGAGGACAAAACGGAAGGTTCCCTTTATTGGATCAATAATATAGTCTGGCTAAATGGTAAAGTGGCAGATTATTTATATGACCATACAGGACTGTATGTAACGGAGTTTAAGTTCGGTAAGGAAATTGTGGTATCGCCTGAAGGGGAGCCCGAGCAGACAGCCATCCATTCGATCATAAAAAAAGGGAGCAGTGCCAGATATAAGTTGAGTCTGGATATGTACAGCAATGTGACGGCGGATATAAAAGTGACCGATGCGTATGATGTGCTGCCTTTTACTCATGGAAAGTTTAACTGGACAAAAGATAATGTAAAGATCAGGTATACCGATAGAAACGGAGCACCGATTGACAAAGAATTTGTCTGGGATATTGTAAACACGGACTCTACAGGGAAAATCTCGAAAACGGCAGAGGAAAATACATACTTTACAATTCAATGGGGCGAGTTGACCATCCCATTGGAAAGCCTTGTTATTTATGTGGAATTGCAATTCCCGGAAAACGCTGCTGTTTGGGATCCGTATGTTACCGTGAATGCAGGAAAACTGCTATATAATGACTTTTATATAGGCGGGATTCAGAGACGGGTCAGCCACGAGTTAGCAGAGACGGGAAGAATATATCTTCAGAAAGGTGTTTATCGTATAGGGCATTATTCTGGTCGGAGCGGTAACTATGACTTTTACGGGACAACTACACGGACGCATTATATTAATGAAGATGGTAATCAGCCTAAAGTAGCATATTATATCCAGTTATATAATGGTGGAAATACTCGCCTGTACCTTACAGAAATTCAGGACGAGCTGCCTAAAGGATTTACTTTGGCGGATGATAGAAGCTATATTGGGTATCTTTTTAGTGATCCTTACGATTTTTACAACGGATATAATGGTGGAAATAATTATGTTGTAACAGACTATAGGGCTTATATTCCCTACAAAGACAGAGTGTTTGGTGTGCTTACGGATACCAATAATGCATCGATAACTTATAAAAGTGCCAGGGTTACGGTTCAGACTCAGGAAAATACATTGACAGGGCGACAAAAGCTGACATTTACTTTTGGGAAAGGAAGCGGTTATCCCCAAAATGCAAGTGTCAATTATGACCCGGATAGGAACCTTTATTTTCTGGAAAAGGGAGAGGCGATTAGCTTTGCCTATACGTGCCGGGTTGGAGAGGCAACAGAGACAGAAGATTATGCTGAAAATGCGATTGCCATGCCATACCTGGATTATTCTGGAGGCGGCATAGATGCGGCAAAGGGTGTAACTGGAAGGACGTATGATTATTCAGATGATCCCAGTGGGGTAATGACAGAAACCATGGATAAAAATATAGGACTGTGCGATATCATAAGCAATGATGAGGCATTGAGCGAAGGCTTTTCTATTCCGGATTCAGATGAGAGTCAGGAATGGCTGAGGTCATCTGTGACCGTAGAAAGAGGAGGGATTATACCGGGAATTACTAAGAAGGCATCTTCATACACTACGCCAGAGAGCACAGAACTCCCATACAGCAACGGAGCAGGACCGCTTGATCAGATAAACTGGACGCTGACGCTTCATAATAATGGGGAAGTCCCGCTGATTGATTATACGGTAAAAGATACTATGGAATATCCCTATATCTTTACGGGAGATGTTAAATATACCTCCTATACTATGACGGGAAAGGAGTGGACTAAGCCGGAGAAACAGGGAACACTATTTTCCATAACAGACCGAATATTAGAAGCAGAACAAACTTATCTTCAGGTAACAGATGGTAGTAAGACGTACAAAATCCTATTAGCTGAATCTGAAGAAAATGCGCAGTGGACTGAGTTATCAACGACGCTTGAGACACACGTGTATGGAAAGTTTCAACTCCGTTTTTATAAAGAAGGTAACCGTGAGATTATGGAAATCCATATGAGTGATCCACGGTATCAGCTTTTGTCCGGTGGATATGCGGAACTGGCGGTTTCTACGGTAAACAAAACAAATGAAAGACCTTATAAAATATACACGAACCATGTTGTCCAGAAGCCGACACAGATTTATGAGGCAGACCGGGTTACACAGGGGATGAATGTGACGGATGAAACAGGAAAAAATGCTGGTGTCCGTAACAGCGCTCCGGTCGTGATTGCAGGAGCATATGCAACCAGCTCCTACAAAGCGGTAGAAGAAAAGGACATGCCTGAGGGCGAGACTAATAGGACCGATTCGTCAGGGCTTATTAATTATATACTTCTTCCTGGTAAGAATAAGGAGTTTACTTATACACTTACAGTCAACAATGATAATACGGGTAAGTATAGTATTGGGAATATGACTTTTATTGACAACCTGCCGGAGGTTGGAGACCATGCCACGTTTTCTGCGGATAGTTACCGGGAAAGCCAGTTTAAGGTGAGACCGGCAGACGATCCAAATGTGACAGTAAGGATTGAATACCCGGATGGCAAACAAACTGAGCTTGATCTGACTCAATATACCGTAGAGTATACGAATAGAACTGAGTTTGAAGAAGCGGATTGGGAAGGCAATGGCAGCGGCTGGTCAGAGACAGTGAATGAAAATACCAGATCATTGCGCATAATGATTCTGCCGGTAACGGATAAAGAATTTATCCCGGAACAGGCAAAGATCCATGTTTCTTTTAATGCAAGGATAGACGGTGACGCCAACGCGGGAGATATTGCCTGGAACAGCTTCGGTTATCGCTATTCTATGATTGGCGAGACTCCAAAACTGTTAAGTGCACCGTTGAAAGTTGGTGTTAAGATACCAGAGATACCAATACTGGAAAAGCGTTTGATTTCTGTGGAGTACGAGGAAAGCCCGGCCAGGCAGGATCAGACCTTCCATTTCCTGATTCACCAGGGTCCGGTACTGGATGGTCTGGATTACAACGACGAGGATGCAGTGAAGACCGCACTTTCAGGCAGTAGCGCTCCTGCATTCACGGTAGTCCCAGTCACTGTAAAATCTGGCGACACATCTGGACAGGTAGTTTTGTCCGGCCTGAAGCAGTGGAAGGCTCAGACACAGCCAGACGGTACAATTGAGTGGGTGGAGGATACTGCTACAGACTGGAACTGGACCGACAGAACCCAGTATACCATAGCAGAACTCACCCCATCCGCCGACTACCAGTTCTTCCGGCTCCATGGCAGCACAACAAACGGCGTCAGTTTCTACCATCAGGATGCAACTCCCATCCGTCTCGACTGCGAGAACCGCTATCCTGGCTGGTCCATTCTCCTGAAGAAGGCAGACAGCAAGATCGTGACAACCCTGCTCCCGGGTGCAGTTTTTGCGCTCTACAGTCCGTTGGCATCCGATCAGATTCAGGAAGGCGATGCGGCATATGATGCGTATCTGGCACTGAGTGAATCAGAGCGCCCGGCGATGACTTTTGCAGAGCCGGGAACGAGCATCGGCACAGAGGGTATAGGTGACACAGGAAATGCGGGAGGCACTGGAGATACAGGCAGTACAGACACCACCTGGTATCTGGCTGACATCCGCACCACCGGGGATTCAGGAACCATCACCTGGGAAGGTCTTTCAGAGAGTGCGTACAGATTAAAAGAAGTAAGAGCACCTGAAGGCTATCAGATAACTGACACTGGCTATCTTGAGGCTGTCAAGCCAGACCGTCAGGAGGGCAATACAGACCCGCTTGTCCTGACCATCACTGTTAAGAACACCAGCGCATTTGTTCTGCCCAAGACCGGAGGCACCGGGACGCTGCCAGTAAACCTGGCAGGAATACTGTGCCTGTGTTATTCCGGCTTTCTATATAAAAAGAAAAGAGCAGGAGTATTTACCCAAAAAGAAAAAGGAGGAAAAGGGAAATGAAAGGTTTTAGGAAATGGCTGAGCATTATGCTGGCCGCTGTCATGGTATTTGCCATGACGATACCGGCGGCAGCAGCTTCCGGGGGACACGTATACCCTGACGATCAATTCCGCTACCAGCGGGCACACCTACCAGGCTTACCAGGTATTCAAGGGAGATTATTCGGAGGTGACTGTCGACGGCGCCACACAGAAGACCCTGGCAAATATTGACTGGGGTACAGGTGTGAATGGCACGGCGCTTCTTGCGGCCTTGAAAGCAGACGGGACCATTGGAGAAAAATTCACATCCAGTGCCAGTGCAGATGATGTTGCAACTGTACTGCAGGGAACGGACTTCGCTTCCGATTCTGCGAATCTGGATGCATTTGCGGCAATTGTAGGTGAGCACTTGACCGGTTCACCGGCTGAAAGTACGCTCAAAGCAGACACAACTTATACATATACCATCGATGGCCTGGGAGGGGGATATTATCTTGTGAAAGATAAGGATGATTCCCTTGCGGGTGATGAGAATAACGCCTATACCAAGTTCATCTTACAGATGGTAGAGAGCACCACAGTAAATGCCAAAGCCGAGGCTCCCAATATCGATAAAAAGATCGAGGGGACAGGTGACGGTACCGTTTCCGGCGAATCCAATATTGGCGAGACCATCACATTCAAACTGACGTCCCAGGTTCCGCAGATGGACGGATACAACTGGTATTATTTTATCGTAAACGATAAACTTTCAGCGGGACTGGACTATGTGGGTGAGGAAACGATCACCATTGGAAGCACCACGCTTACAAAGGATACGGATTATGCGATAACTGCGGATGTAACAGGTTCAGGAGCAAACAAGTCCACAGCATTAAAGATCGTATTTAAGGATTTCCTTAACAAACATAAAGCATCTGCCGGGCAGCAGATCACCATCACATATAAGGCGAAACTCAATGAGTATGCCAAAGCGGGCGTAGAAGGCAATGAGAACGAAGTGACATTGACCTATTCCAACAATCCGAACTATGATTACGACGGAAATAAGGACCCGGACAAACCGGATGAGCCGAAAGAGGATACGCCGACTGATACGACAACAACCAAAAAGACTTACACCTATACCACAAAACTCAGAGTTGTGAAAGTGGACGAGAACGGGAAACCGCTTCCAGGAGCAGAATTTAAGCTGAGTGGCAACGGGCTTGCCACAACTATTTCAACTTCCAACCAGACCACAACCTCTTATGTTCAGGATGCAAACGGCGACTGGGTGGTGGGCGATGACGGGGAGATGCGGGCATATGTAGAAGGTACGGATGCCGGCAAAACAAGATATAAGCAGGTCACCGTTACCGATACCGTGGTGACAACAGAAGGGACCACGACGGATATCAAGGTTGAGGTGGATGCAAATGGCTGTCTGGTATTCAAGGGACTGGGAGCAGGAACCTATGAGCTGGAGGAGACAAAAGCGCCGACCGGTTTTAATGCCCTGTCCGGCAAGATCACAGTTGTTATCACCTGTGAGCTTCCTGATACGATCGATCCGGCAGGAGATAATCCCTGTGTATGGAAATACTATGTTTCCGGAGCAGTGACAGATGGTTCAGCAAGCGCGCCAATTACGTCAAAAGATGGCTTTATCTCCATTACGGTAGAGAACAAACAGGGCGCCATGCTTCCATCCACCGGTGGTGTAGGGACGACCATCTTTACGATCGCGGGCCTGGCACTCATGATCGGGGCGATCTTTATGCTTGCAAAGAAGAACAGACGGGATGAGACAGAATAGGATAACTGCATGAAAAGATTTCGTTCGACGCTATTTGTGGTCATGATATTTCTGGCTGGCTGTGGGTTGATCTTATACCCCACAGTCAGCGATTACTGGAACACCCGTCATCAAAGCCGGGCCATCGCAGGATATGAAGCAGGCCTGGAGTCTCTGGAAGAAGAGGATTACACGGAACTTCTGAAGGCCGCCAGGGAATACAACCAGAAACTGGTCAGGAAAGGAAACAGGTTTCATCCGTCGGAAAAGGAGGATGCGTATTACCGCAGCCTGCTTTCCACAGAAAACAGCGACGTCATGGCGGCGCTGGAGATTCCTGCCATCGGAGCCTACCTGCCGGTTTACCACGGTGTTGATGAATCTGTACTGCAGGCGGGGATCGGACATATCGAGGGCAGTTCCCTTCCGGTGGGCGGAAGCTCTACCCACTGTGCACTGTCCGGGCACCGGGGCCTGCCCTCCTCGACCCTGTTTTCAAACCTGAATCAGGTGAAGGAGGGAGACCGGTTCCGGATCTACACCCTGAATGAGACCCTGACTTATGAGGTGGATCAGATCCAGGTTGTGAAGCCGGAGGAGGTGGACAGCCTTGATATCGAAGAAGGCCGCGATTATTGTACGCTCATAACCTGCACTCCTTACAGCATCAATACCCATCGGCTTTTGGTCCGGGGCGTAAGAGTTGAGGAGACGGCAGAAGAAGACGGTTTGTTACCGGCTGAAAAATCACTTGCCGCACAGTCACCGGCGCAGCGGGTGATAGGGCATCTGGAGCCGGGGGTACGTCTGTCTCTGGCGGCAATACCGGTACTTTTCATTGTGCTGGTCATCCTTCTGATCCGTTCATGGAGCGGGGCAAAAAAGCCGGATGAGGCAGAATAGGATTCTGAAACGATGCGATATCTGAAAAAATATATTTCAACAATCCTGTTGGCGGCGGTATTTCTTACCGGCAGCGGGCTTCTGCTCTATCCGGCTATCAGCGACTGGTGGAACGCCTGGCATCAGAGCCGGGCGATAGCCAGCTATGAGGCGGGAGTGGAGCGGCTTAAGCAGGAAGATTACTCCGGCCTGTTTGAAGCGGCAGAGGAGTATAATCGGAACCTTTTGACGGATAACCGGCGGTTCCATCCCGATGCGGAGCAGACCAGATATTATCATACCCTGCTTTTGACAGGCAACAGTGACGTGATCGCCACAGTGGAGATTCCGTCGATCAAGGTAAAGCTTCCGGTCTATCACAGCACGGAAGAAGCTGTCCTGCAAAACGGCATCGGCCATATTGAAGGCAGTTCCCTGCCCATAGGCGGGGAGTCCACCCACTGTGTCCTGTCCGGACATCGGGGGCTGCCATCCGCCCGCCTGTTCACGGATTTAAACCAGGTGATCATAGGGGATCGTTTTTATATTCATGTGCTTGGGAAAACACTGACTTATGAGACGGACCAGATCACCGTGGTGGAACCACAGGAGATGGAGGATGTGGAGATCATAGCAGGTGAGGACTACTGCACCCTGGTAACCTGCACCCCCTACGGAATCAACAGCCACCGTCTTCTGGTGCGGGGGAAGCGGGTTGCGGGTGATGGGAAGAGCCTGGACTCGCAAACATCTGTTTCCAACGGTACAGGGGCAGATTCCACAAATGCCGGCGCAGCTTCTGACGCAGCATCTGTAGGCGCAGCCCCGGATACTGACGCAGCATCCACAACCGCCGGCGCAGCCTCCGGCGTCACACGTGACTGGAAGACAAGGCTTAAACAGGAGCTGACACGGTGGTTCCCGGCGATTGCGGCCGGCCTGTTGTTTGCGGTGTTCCTGCTGATCCTGGCTATGCCTGTGATCCAGAAGCGGAGGAAGCGGGGAAAAGACAACCATAGTAACCCGGAGAAGAAGCAAGGAGGGGATAAGCGTTGAGAACACAGAAAAAAAAGATCAGGGCGTTTGCATGGCTGGGAGTTCTGTTCCTGGCATTGCAGAGCGCGTTTCCGGCCCTTGCGGACTCCTGGGACCCACAGCGCCGTGGGATAGCCGCCATAACCACATCCTACGTCACGGGAAGCGGGGACAGCCAGAAGCGGGTCCCGGTCCCGGGCGTGGAACTTAGCCTTTACCGGATCGCCGGAGTGGAGATCCGGGACGGGCAGGTGTTCTATGTCCCGTCGCCGGGACTGGAAGCCTTTGAAGAGATCTTAAACAGCGGATTTACAGAAGGCGGGAATGCAGAGGCGGCAGGCCAGATCGACGAAAGCGGGAATCTGAGCGCGCTGCTGTATGGAAGCGCACAGAAGACCGACGCAGATGGAAAAGCCGTTTTTGCGGAGCTGGAAGCAGGAATGTATCTGGCGAAACAGACCGCGGCAAAGAACGGTTACTATACCATGAAGCCGTTTCTCATCCCGGTGCCAATGATGGAGGAGGATGGAAGCGGTTGGAACTATAAAATAGAAGCAAGACCTAAGATCGAACGTCATACCGGCGGAAACACGCCGGATGGCGGGGATCATCCGGGTGGAGGCGGGGACAGGCCAACCCCCACAACAGCGCCTGAAACCGTGCCTCCGTTTACAGCGGTTCCGGACCCCCTGGAACCGCTGGTACCGGTAGAGATGATCGAGCGCCTTCCGCAGACAGGAATGCGGCGTTTGCCGGTGATCCTGTGCGCGGTAGGCGGATTTATCCTGATCGGGGGCGGCTGGGTGATGCGCCGCCGGGACAGGCAGCAGCGAGAAGATGAAGAATAATTGGAAGAATGGCAGGCCGGGAAGAAGAGTGAACGGACTGCCGTTTTTCTAAAGGGACCAGGTGTCGGATATAGATGCCGGATACAACAAAAAGATAAAATAAATCGGAGGGGTACGGTCATGTGGCAGAGTAAAAGAATGAAAAAGCTGAGGAGAGTACAGGCAGGATGGCTTTGTGCGCTGTTGGTGATGTCCTTAAATATTTCATCCCTTGCGGAACGAGGAGGAGAGATATTCCCCGTCAGCAGGAGCTCTGTGATCGGCCATACACCGGCCGATACGGAACAGGCAGGTCAGACGAAAGCGACGGACCGGTCAGAGGATTCAGGGACGAAGCCACGTCCAGCGAGGCCTCGCCCGCAGACCCGGACCTGTAGTGGTCGGTGGAAGAATTGCAGGAACGGATCGATGCGCTTCCGGAAGAGAGTGAGCTAGAAGGAGAAGAGATAGGGGACTATCTGCTGGAGGTTTACCAGAAGATCGTGGATATAAGGGAACTGATAGAGGGTCTGAGCGAGGATGAGCAGGCTCTGTTTGATGTGGAGAAACTGGAAAATCTGGAATGGTTTTTTGCGGAAGAGTATCCGGCGGCGTTTGCGGTGGAACGTTTATGATATATCGAGAGACAGTATGGGACAAAAAATATTCTTTAGTGTATATATGGGAACGCGGGGAACCGGGCCAAAGAGAGACGGGAGGAAAGCAGAGAGTAAACATGAGACGATGGAACAGAGGAAGTATATTCATGCTGCTGGGAGTGCTGATGATCCTGGCGTCTGCCGGCTTTTGGAGCGTTAACGCGTTGGAAGAGCGGCAGGCCGGGATTGCGGCAGAACAGGCAGCCGAACTATTGAAAAAAGAGATCGCGGATGCCCGGTTCAGAAGTCAGGAGATCGCGGACGCCCAGGCGGGGAATCAAGAGATTGCGGATGCCTGGGCGGGAGAGCTGGCGGAGGAGGCGGGAACATCCGGTGAGGGAACATCCGGTGACACAGACGCAGCCGGTCCGGAAGGAGACGAAAGAATAACCGCCACCCTCTTGTCAGGAGACTACTTGGGAATTCTCTCCCTTCCGGAACTGGGCCTGGAGCTTCCGGTTGCAGCGCAGTGGAGCTACCCGGCCCTGCGTAAGACCCCCTGCCGCTACAGTGGGAGTGTGGAGGAAGAAAACCTGGTCATCCTGGCACACAATTACGAAAGGCATTTTGGCGGATTAAAAAGATTGAAGCCAGGAGCCAGGATCACATTTACCGGCCTGGACGGGGGTGAGACGGTCTATGAAGCGGTGGATGTCCGGACCCTTGGTCCGGACCAGGGAGAGGAGATGCTGAAGGGCGACTGGCAGTTACTGCTTTTCACATGTACCTACGGAGGAGAAAACCGCGTGGCGGTCCGGTGCCGGAAAACTGACGCTTAACAGTTGTCCCAATATGACTGAAGCAGATCAGTACCAGACAGGAACAGGCGCAGGAATCAGACAAAAGAAAAGAGGGATGGAGCATGCAGACATGGATTCTGATGCAGTATTGTTTATGCGAGGATAAGCTTTGGGGAGAATTCTGCCCTATGTACCAGGGAAAATGGAAGGAGTTCCACAGCTTTTCAGAATTTTTCTATGAACTGGAGGGCCTGCTGGAGGAGCTGGATATGCCGCAGGCGGTGTTCCGGATCCGGAGAGAATGGAGGGAGCCGGGGCGCAGACAGATGCATTCACTGTGTCAGGCAGAAAGTCTTATGCGGGAGCAGAAAAATGCGTATGAAAGGGGAATGGAAAAAGTGCATATGGAAGCCAGAACCTTTGCTGGGCGGAGACATGGGCAGCAGTTCCACATCTGTATCCGTTACCGGAATCATGCCAGCTGGCAGGGGGAAATCCGGTGGGACAACCGAAAGCTGAAAAGGCAGTTCCGAAGTGCGCTGGAATTGCTGGTGCTTTTAACGGAAACCATGCGGCAGGACTTACCATCTATGATAAACTAAAAGGAAGGCTGGTTCCCTGCCGTTGGCAGGGAACTGCCGGCCGGTTTTTGACCGGAAAGTTTTTAAAAATAAAAAGCAAAATTAGAAAACATTTAGAATTGACAACCATACCAAAAGATATTATACTGGACACAATCTTCGCCGGGGATTCCATCTGGCAGGGTTCTGATAAATTCTATATTTATCAATGCCGCAGATTTGCGGAAGATTTCAAAACAACAGGTGCAATTTAAAGTAAGGGGGGAACAAACAACATATGATTGCAGTATTGCAATAACGGTACCAAATCAAGTATAATAAAAGGAGAAATACATATGGGTGATATTGCATATCAGAACAAGGATATCGCATCCAAACTGACGGGGGAAACGCTGGTTGGGAAGAACCTGGCTGTGTTTGGTCTGCCGCATTTATCCATTACAGGCATCCTGCCGACGAATCTGCCGGCGATCGAGAGTAATGAGCTGCGGATCGACAACCTGTTTCAGTTGGAGGATGGTTCTCTGGCGATCATGGATTATGAGTCCAGCTTTGACCGGGAGAATTTTATCAAATATTTGAATTACATTGCCAGGGTGCTGAAACGCTATGCAGGACAGAACCGGTTAAATGAGGTATGGAAGATCAAGATGCTGGTGCTCTATACGGCGGATGTGGAGCGGGCGGAAGAAGTGTATGACCTGGGCGGCCTGACCCTGCAGGTGGAATCCGCATACCTGGTCTTCCAGGACACAGAGGGGATCTATAAGAGACTGGATGAGAAGCTTTTTGCGGGAGAGCGGCTTGACGAGGAGGATCTGATGCAGCTCACGATCCTGCCGCTGACGGTAAAGGGCAATCAGAACAAACAGCTTATGATCGAGCGGTCCGTAGAGCTTGCCCGCCGGATCCCGGAGCGGGACCGGACCTTAAAAGCCCTTGCGGGGATCCTGACGTTCTCGGACAAGGTGATCGATGAGGCATATAAAAACCGCATAAAGGAGGAGATGAGGATGACACAGATCGGCCAGATGATCTTTGAAGATGGAGTGATTGCTGGAAAAGCAGAAGGAGAAGCACTCGGGAAAGAACTCGGTGAGAATGACTTTGTAGCCCTGACGGGCCGGCTTATAGAGGATTCCAGAATGGATGATCTTGCGAAAGCGACAAAGGACAAGAGTTACCGCGCGGTTTTATACCGTGAGTACGGGATCAGGGAGTAGAGATGGGAGGAGCGCAGACATGGATAACAGAGCGAGGCTGGAGGCCGGACAGTTGTATGACCCGGCTGACAGCGACATTATGCAGGAGCAGTCAGCCTGCCTGGAGAAGCAGTACGAGTACAACCACACGCGCCCGTCAGAGGCGGACAGGCGGGAAAGGCTTTTAGAAGAGATGTTTGGCAGCATCGGAGAGGAGTGCTATATTGAACCTCCGCTCTGTGCCAACTGGGGCGGACGGAACGTGCATATGGGGAGCCATGTGTATGCGAACTTTAACCTGACCCTGGTAGATGATGGGAATATCTATATCGGGGACTATGTGATGTTTGGCCCCAATGTGACCCTGACCACATCCGGGCATCCGGTAGAGCCGCATCTGAGGAAACAGGCGCTGCAGTTCTGCGCGGACGTTAACATTGGCAATAATGTATGGATCGGCGCGGGGGCGGTAGTGCTGCCGGGGGTGACGATCGGGGACAATTCTGTGATCGGCGCAGGCAGTGTGGTCACAAAGGATATCCCGGCCAATGTGGTGGCTGTGGGGAATCCGTGCCGGGTACTGCGGGATATTGGAGAGCGCGACCGGGAATACTATTTTAAAAATCGGAAGATCGATCTTGAGATTCCGGGAGAGGAGTGACAGGCTATGTTGGAGGTTGGAACAAAAGCGCCGGATTTTACACTGGAGGATAAGGAGGGGAATCAGGTTTCGCTGTCGGATTTTTCCGGCAAACGGTTTGTCCTGTATTTCTATCCCAGAGATAACACTGCGGGCTGTACCCGCCAGGCCTGTGCCTTTGCAGCGGTTTACAAGCAGTTCGAGAACCTGGGCGTGCCGGTGGTCGGTATCAGTAAGGACAGTGTAAAGTCCCACCAGAATTTTGCTAAAAAACATGAGCTGCCGTTTATCCTGCTCTCAGATCCGGAGCTTCAGGCGATCCAGGCCTACGATGTCTGGAAGGAAAAGAAGCTCTATGGAAAGGTGTCTATGGGCGTGGTGCGCAGCACCTATGTGATCGATGAGAACGGCGTGATCGAGAAGGCCATGGAAAAAGTGAAGCCGGATACCAATGCGGCTGAGATCCTGGAATATCTGATGGGCTAGAAAATCTGATCATAGGGGAAACCATAAAAGAAATCATAAAAGAAAAGGCCGTCCCTGAGTGTGTGAAAAGATCTCTCCGGGACGGTCATTTTTGTGTCATGGACTGGTCATAAATTGGTTATAAACTAGCCATGGCCCATCGTTTTTCACGCTACATCTTCTGTTTCATAAGCCATGTGGTAAAGTATGGCTGGATCACATCAAACGGCGCATTTCCGATGTCCAACAGAAAACGGTGGAATTCTTTTGCATTGAACTTATCTCCTAGCTGCTTCTCGGCGGTCTCCCGCATATTCTGAATCTCCATACAGCCCACGTAATAGGACAGATAGTTGGCTGGATTTTCTACCATGGCGCTGTAGATGGAATCCACTACATCCTCCGGTTTGCTGTAATATTTTGCAAGATATTCCTGGACCTGGGCTTTATCCCAGCCCATATAATTGATGGAGATATCCAGGTAGGCGTGGAGTCCGAGGCTTGCCATGCTGTTGGCGGCGAGAAGCCTTCCAAGATCCGGGTCCAGGCCATTGTCCAGGGTGTAGGAAAGGTGCTCCACATAGGTTGCCCAGCCTTCGCTGTAACCGAGGAAGGTCAAATTCTTCCGCAGGTTGGAACCGCAGGCGTCAGTGAAATACACATGCTGGTATAAGTGCCCGGGGTAGCCTTCGTGGGCGATGGTGCCGAACAGCTCTGAGGAGGCGTACCGGGGGTTGCGGTTGATATAAATGGTGTTGCTGCTGGTGTCGTCAATGGGCGATACCAGATAAAATGCCGGGCTTAAGGACAGCTCCAGCGCACGGGGAACATCCTTGAAGGTGTAGCTGCATTCCGGCAGTGCCGGGAAATCCCTGGCGGTCAGGGTTTTCAGAGCCTCCATGATATCCGCGGGTTCTGTATAAAGGTACTGATAGGTATCAAAAGCCTCTATAAGCTCAGGGTGTTCTGTCAGCAGGGCGGAGGTCTCAGCCAGGTTTTTGTCAATATTCTGCCCGATAGCAGCCAGCAGGCTTTCTACCGAGCCATAAGAGGTGCCGGTGCTGGCGAAAACCTGATATTTATAGTACTCCTTGCCCTGGGGGTATCCGCACATTCCTTTTTCATTGGTTCCCGTACCTTTAAACTTCTGCATTTCATCGATCAGAAGCTGGTAAGCCGGAACGAAATGCTGCTCCAGCATGGCGGAATTCTGCGCCCTGTACTGGTCCTTTTCCTCCTCTGTCAGCCCCGCCACTGCATCCAGGCGGCTGTTAAAGGAATCGATCATAAAATTGTCCCCCGGCACCAGGAGATAACTCTCACAGGATTCGATCACATGGTCAATGGATGTGTCGCTCATCATCAGTCCGGCGTCCGCCTTTTGTTGCTCAAACTGGAGGATCTCTGCGTAATATTCATCCATGTTTTCCAGCAGCTTCAGATAATCATCCACATCCTGTTTTTGATAAAAGGTATACTCGCACAAAAGGATGGGAAGCTCCGCCTGAATGCCGATGGTAGGGGCAAGAGGCTGGGAATACAGCTCCAGGCCGTCGCTCATTTTTTCTGTTTCCAGGAAGCTTTGCAGGATCCGCAGGGTTACCTTCTGCTCCTCGGTGAGAAGCGCCGCATCGAAGGTGGCAAGCTGCTGTGACAGTTCCTCGCGCTCCTGTCGGGCAGACTCCGCAAATTCCAGGGTAGCAGGGGTATAAAGATGTTCGGCAGATGTGATCTGGTAAGCGGCGGGATCTTTCAGCAGAAAATGCAGGCTGAGCAGGTTGCCTCCGGCTTCACTGCGGAACAATTCTTCTTCCATCTGGTTGAAACGGTTCTGTTCTTCCAGCTTTTTCTCTTCAAACTGCTCGTAACTGGCCGGTGTTTCTTCCGGGTATGGGGCTGCAGTGGTCGGCGTATTCCCGTCCGGGCGGGGCACACAACCGGTGAGCAGCGCCGCGCAGAGCATCACGGTGCAGAGCAGGAGAGAAAGCAGAGAACTGCCGTTTCGGTGTTGTTTTGTATGCATAAGGGTATCCTCCTAAGTGTTCCTATTATAATCTATACTCTGAAAAAATACAACTTATGAGACATTTGACCGGATTCCTTGAGTTTTTGGCTGGTTTGTGCTATAGTTTGATTACTTAATTTCTATAATTTGGAGGAAAATGGCTCATGTGTCAGAATGAAAGCTGCAACTGTAAAAAACCTTATTATATTACCACGGCGATCGCCTATACATCCGGCAAGCCGCATATCGGCAACACCTATGAGATCGTGCTGGCGGACAGCATTGCCCGGTTTAAGAGGGAACAGGGCTACGACGTCCGGTTCCAGACCGGTACCGACGAGCATGGACAGAAGATCGAGCTGAAGGCGGAAGCAGCAGGCGTTTCCCCGAAGGAGTTTGTAGACGGAGTGGCAGGACAGATCCGGGATATCTGGGATCTGATGAATACCTCCTATGACAAGTTTATCCGAACCACCGATGCGGATCACGAGGCTCAGGTGCAGAAGATCTTTAAGAAGCTCTATGACAAGGGCGATATCTATAAAGGCTATTATGAGGGGCTTTACTGCACGCCGTGCGAGTCCTTTTTTACCGAGTCCCAGCTGGTGGACGGCAAGTGCCCGGACTGCGGACGTGAGGTGCAGCCTGCGAAGGAGGAGGCATACTTCTTCAAGATGAGCAAATACGCGGACAGGCTGATCGCCCATATCAATGAGCATCCTGAGTTTATCCAGCCGGTATCCCGCAAGAATGAGATGATGAACAACTTCCTTCTCCCGGGCCTGCAGGATCTGTGCGTTTCCAGGACTTCCTTCACCTGGGGGATCCCGGTCAGCTTTGATCCGAAGCATGTGACCTATGTGTGGCTGGATGCTCTGACCAACTATATCACCGGACTGGGGTATGACTGCGATGGTGCAAGCGGGGAGCTGTATGACAGGTTCTGGCCGGCGGATCTTCATCTGATCGGTAAGGATATCATCCGTTTCCATACGATCTATTGGCCGATCTTTTTGATGGCGCTGGATCTGCCGCTGCCGAAGCAGGTATTTGGACATCCGTGGCTCTTACAGGGCGACGGCAAGATGAGCAAATCCAAGGGGAATGTGCTTTATGCAGATACCCTGGTAGACTTCTTCGGCGTGGACGCGGTGCGTTATTTCGTGCTGCATGAGATGCCCTTTGACAATGACGGTGTGATCTCCTGGGAGCTGATGGTAGAGCGGATGAATTCCGATCTGGCGAACATCCTGGGCAATCTGGTGAACCGTACGATCTCCATGTCCAACAAATACTTTGGCGGTGAGGTGCGCGACGGCGGTGCAGCCGGTGAAGTGGATGCAGATCTGAAGGCTGTGGTACTGGATTCCGTGAAGAAAGCGGATGCGAAGATGGACGAGCTGCGGGTAGCGGACGCGATCAGTGAGATCTTCAATATCTTCCGCCGCTGCAACAAATATATCGACGAGACCATGCCCTGGGCGCTGGCGAAGGATGAGGCGCAGAAAGACCGTCTTGCCACCGTTCTCTACAACCTGGTGGAGGCGATCACCATCGGCGCGTCCCTGCTTGAGTCCTTTATGCCGGAGACTTCCGCGAAGATCCTGGCACAGCTCCACGCAGAGAAACGCAGCTTATCCGCCATGGATCAGTTTGGACTGTATCCTTCCGGAAGCCATGTGACAGACAAACCGGAGATCCTGTTTGCGAGAATGGATATGAAGGAAGTCCTGGACAAAGTGGAGGCCATGCATGCAGCCGAGGCGGCGGCAGCCGGCGCGGCTGATGGCGCAGCTGATGCGTCCGATGACGCCGTCATCGATATCGAGGCGAAGCCGGAGATCACCTATGATGATTTTGCAAAGCTCCAGTTCCAGGTCGGGGAGATCATTGCCTGCGAGGCAGTGCCCAAGTCCAAGAAACTTCTCTGCTCCAGGGTAAAGGTCGGAAGCCAGGTGAAGCAGATCGTCAGCGGTATTAAGGCGTACTATTCACCGGAAGAGATGGTCGGCAAGAAGGTCATGGTCGTTGTGAACTTAAAGCCTGCAAAGCTGGCTGGCGTCCTGTCTGAGGGAATGCTGCTCTGTGCAGAGGATGCAGAAGGCAACCTGTCCCTGATGGTGCCGGAGAAGAAGATGCCTGCAGGAGCCGAGATCTGCTGATGCGTGCTGATTGGCGATGAGATAGGGATATGCGGATGGAGAATGGTATGACATTGAGTTTGAACGGCAGATTAAACGGCAATCAGTTAAAGCTGATTGCCGTTATCAGTATGCTGGTGGATCATATCGGGTACCTGCTTGTGGGAGACGGCGTGATCCTGCCTATGATGATGCGGCTGGGGAAACCCATGGGCGGCTGGTGGATCCTCTACTGCGTGCTGAGGATGATTGGCAGGGTGGCATTTCCCATCTTCTGTTTTCTGCTGCTGGAAGGTTTTTTGCACACCCGGGATTGGAGACGGTATGCGCTGCGTCTCGGTGTGTTTGCGGTGGTCTCGGAGATTCCCTTTGACCTGATGGGCGCCCATGTGCCGATGTCCTGGGACGTGCAGAACGTATTTTTTACCCTGTTTTTGGGACTTCTGATGATGAAAGCGTTGGAAACGGTCGGGGCCGTGGATCTGTGGAAGCCTGGAAGTGCGCAGATGCCGCTGAAGACGCTCCTGCAGCTGGCGGTGATCCTTTTGTTTTGTGGTGCAGCCTGGCTGCTTAAAACAGATTATGGCTATATCGGGATCATGCTGATCGCATTGTTATACTGGTTCCGCTGGGACCGGACCAGGATGTGTGTGATGGGATTTGTGTGGATGGTCATGACGATGCGGACCCTTTATATGATTCCGGGCCTGGCGCTGGGATTTTTCCTGATATACCTTTACAATGGGCAGCGCGGCAAGTGGAAGGGGAAGTACCTCTTTTACCTGTTTTATCCGGCGCATATGCTGGCATTGGCCGGGATCTATCATTTGATTTTTGTGTAAATGGTTATATTATAAAGAAAGAGGGAACTACTTTGAAAACCATGATTTTTGATACCCATGCCCACTACGATGATGAGGCATTTGACGAGGACCGCGAGGCAATTCTTAACAGCCTTGTGGAGAACGGGATCGGAGCGGTGGTAAACATCGGAGCCAGCATCCAATCCACGAAAAATACGCTGGAGCTTATAAAACGGTATCCTTTTGTCTATGGGGCCGTGGGCGTCCATCCCAATGAGACCGGAGAGCTGAACGATCATCTGATGGACTGGCTGAAGCACGTGGCCGGGGAGGAGAAGGTGGTCGCCATCGGTGAGATCGGCCTTGACTACTACTGGAATGAGCCGGAGCCGGAGGTGCAGAAGCATTGGTTTGTGCGTCAGCTTGCTCTTGCGAGGGAAGTGAATCTGCCTGTTGTTGTTCACAGCCGGGACGCGGCGAAGGATACGCTGGATATTATAAAGGCGGAGCGGGCCGGGGAGCTGGGCGGGGTCATCCACTGCTTCTCCTACAGCCTGGAGATGGCGAGAGAGTATTTAAATCTGGGCTTTTATCTTGGGATCGGAGGCGTCCTGACCTTTAACAACGCCCGGAAGCTGAAAGAAGTTGTGGAGTATATGCCGTTGGACCGGATCGTTCTGGAGACCGACTGTCCGTACTTATCCCCGGTCCCGAACCGGGGGAAACGCAATTCTTCCCTGAACCTGCCCTATGTGGTGGAGGCGGTCAGCCAGATAAAAGGAGTGGCGCCGGAAGAAGTGATCGCGGTGACGCAGCAGAATGCGAGAAAGATGTACAGGCTTTTGTGAACCGGGATGCCCAGTGCATCTGCAGACGCGCATAGTTTGGTATAATAGCTGGAGAACCTGTAAAGGCCGGATGGCATATAGCAGACCGGAAAAGGAATGAGCAGATTGAGGAGGAACAGGATGCCGACATTGGGAAATCCGAAAAATACAATAGAGATTATACAGAAATACGAGTTTGCATTTCAAAAGAAATTCGGGCAGAATTTTCTGATCGACACCCATGTGCTGGACAAGATCATCCGGGCAGCGGGGGTTACGGGAGATGACATGGTGCTGGAGATCGGGCCGGGGATCGGGACCATGACCCAGTATCTGGCGGAGGCGGCAGGTAAAGTGGTGGCGGTGGAGATCGACACGAACCTGATCCCGATCCTTTCGGAAACATTGGCGGATTATGACAATGTGGTGGTGTTGAATGCAGACGTCTTAAAGGTTGACATAAAAGAACTGGCGGAAAAGTATAACGGCGGCAGACCGATCAAGGTGGTGGCAAATCTTCCTTATTATATTACGACGCCGATCATCATGGGGCTGTTCGAGGGCGATGTGCCGATTGACAATATCACCGTTATGGTACAGAAGGAAGTGGCGGACCGGATGCAGGTTGGGCCAGGCTCTAAGGACTACGGCGCGCTATCCCTTGCGGTGCAGTATTATGCAGAGCCTTATATTGTAGCTAATGTGCCGCCCAACTGTTTTATCCCCCGTCCCAATGTGGGGTCGGCGGTGATCCGTCTTACCCGGCATAAGGAGCCGCCCGTAAAGGTACAGGACCCGGCGCTGATGTTTAAGCTGATCCGGGCTTCCTTCAACCAGAGGAGAAAGACCCTGCAGAACGGCCTTAACAATTCCCCGGAGATCTCATTTTCCAAAGAACAGATCGCGGCGGGCATTGAGAGCCTGGGGGTCTCTCCTACGATCCGTGGGGAGGCGCTGACCCTTGAGCAGTTTGCGGAGCTGGCAAACTACTTTACTGCGGCAGGGAAAAGATAGGATTTCAGTTCAAGGAGGTGTCCATCCGGCGCCTCCTTTTCTGTTCAGATACGTTACGCCAACAGTCCCATCTCACAGGCCTGCGCCGAAGTTTCCATCAACCGGTTTAGGTAATCCACACATACTTCCAGATCTTCTTCTATCCCGTTTTTTAAGATTCCTTCAATCCCGAATGTCCCCTGATAATGGATCGCATTCAGCTTGTTAAAATAATTCTCAAAGGCCAGGCATCCCAGTCCTGGAAAATACCGGTTGTTGTCTGAAAGGTGGATGTTTTGATAATGTCCCTGGTAAATGCCGAGAGCTTCCAGCGGATGACTTTCTTCTATATTCATATGGTAGGTATCCGGCAGGATGGAGATCATGCTGTGGTCTGCCGTATCATTGCCAGCGGACAGGGCAGCTGCCTGCATGGCGATCTGGCAGGTATCGGCCAGGGCATTTGCGACACAGGACTCATAGCGGTTGGTAGCTTCCAGCAGGATCGGGACATTCAGCGTTTTGGCAAAGTCATCCAGCTGCGCTAAGGATTCCTGGAGATACAGAGCCGGCTGAGCTGGATCTGAAGGAGCGGAGGCGGGATCAGGGTGATTTTTAAGGTAGCCGATGATGATACCCGCGCCGAGATCGCTGGCGTAACGAATATTTTCCATGCAGCCATCCACGCTCTTTTGCCGGAGTTTTGGGTCGGATGCGGAAAGGGATAACCCCTGATTCCTGGCATAGACTCCAGTAGCAATATAGGTGAGTGATAACCCATAGGTGCGGAGCAGGGAGGAAAGCTCTCTCGGAGGCAGCGCTTTTAAGTCCGGCAGGTTCAGCTCAATACCATAAAACTCATACCGTGAAAGCAGGTCCAGCAGCTTTGAAAACTCAGGCAGGCTGTTCCGGTCACAGTATGCGCATTGCAGTGTAACAGGATTTGTCAGGTTTTTTAAAGTTTTTAATGAATTTGATCTCATAGCAGCTCCTTATACAAGGTGAAATTTTGCATTGCATTGTACAATATTTATGTATACACTAAAATATAAATGGAAGTAACTTACATAATGATACATTATAAAAAGAAAATAATCAATAGAAAAATGACAAAATGTTTAATATAACAATAAAATAATTACTGTATACATAAAAAATATACAAAAAGCAATTGACAAGGGCGGAGCATGTGTTATAATTGCAGTATAAAATAAAAAACCAAGGGAGGTTTTAAAATGAAGTTAATGAAAAGAGTTGTTTCCATGGCGCTGGCAGTATCTATGGCGGCGTCCCTGACAGCATGCGGCGGAGGGTCCGCGAAAGAAGCTCCCAAAGCAGAGGCGTCCAAGGCAGAAGGCGCTGGGGCGGAAGCTGCGGACAGCACATCCGGTGACGGAGAAGAAGTGACGATACGGTTCTCCTGGTGGGGCGGTGATTCCCGGCATGTGGCGACGCAGGCGGCAGTTGATGCATTTATGAAGAAGTATCCCAACATCAAGGTCGAGTGCGAGTACGGCGCATGGGACGGCTGGACAGAGAAGTGTGCCACCCAGTTAAACGGCGGTACGGCGCCGGACCTGATGCAGGTAAACTGGAACTGGCTTTACCAGTTTTCCGGGGACGGCTCCACCTTTGCAGACATCAACAGCCTGACGGATATTGACTTAAGCGGTTTCCCGGAGAAGATCGTGGACCAGTGCGTGGTAGCCGGCAAGCTTCAGGCAGTCCCGATCAGTGTTACGGGCAAGTGCTTCTTCTGGAACAAGACAACCTTTGAGAAGGCAGGCCTGGAGATCCCGAAGACCATGGATGAGCTGTTGAATGCAGGCGCTGTTTTTAGGGACAAGCTGGGCGATGAGTACTATCCGCTGGCGATGTACCAGTATGAGCGCATGCTGCTGATGCTCTACTATCTGGAAGCCAGGTACGGCAAAGAGTGGGTGGTAGACGGCGCAGTCAACTATACCGCTGACGAAGTAAAGGAAGGCCTTGACTGGGTATGCTCCCTGGAGGATACACATGTACTTCCGAAGATCGAGCTGCTGCTGGGCGACGGTGCTACCATCCTTGAGAAGAACTCCAAGTGGGCGAACGGTACCTACGCAGGCTTCTACGAGTGGGATTCCGCCAACACCAAGTTCCAGGAGGCGTTGGAAGAGGGGCAGGAGTTTGTGCTTGGCGATTTCATCACCGGCATCGGCGATACGGAAGCAGGTCTGACCAAGATCTCCCAGTGTTTTGCGATCACAGAAGCGTCTGAGCACAAGAAAGAAGCTGCGATGCTCGCTGATTTCCTGATGAACGACCCGGAGGGCGTTGAGCTGTGTGGCCTTGAGCGCGGTATCGTGGTCAATGACACGGCGAAGGACATCCTGGTAGAAAAGGATATGCTGAGCGGACTGACCTACGAGGCAAACCAGGCAGTGCTCAAGGTGGCGAACTTCACATTTGACCCGAACTTTGAGAATTCCGAGCTGAAGGATACCACCGGCGTTTACTATGAGGTGTTTGAGAACATCAGTGCAGACCATTCCACTACAGGCGACATGGCGCAGTACCTGATCGAAGAGATCGAGCGGGTACAGGCAGAGAATCCATACTAAGCCTGAGAGCTTCGGGACGGCAGATCGGCATTTTCGCCGTCCCGGGCGATCAAACATGTAAAAGGATATCGAAAAAAGAGGAGAATGAACATGAATACAGCAATCACAGAACAGTTTTTCCGCGACTACCTGGTGAAGTTTGCCCAGGATGACAAACCATTGTGGAACTATGAGGCAGGAGTGACCCTGCTGGGGGCACAGTGGCTTTATGAGGTGACCGGGGATGAATTTTACAAGGACCGGATCGTTGAATTTATGGACCATCACATCCTGGAGGACGGCACCATCAAGTATCTGGATGTGAACGAGCTGAACTTAGACAAGATCAATTCCGGCAAGATCCTGTTCTTCTTATATGAGCAGACCGGGGAAGAGCGGTACAAAAAAGCCCTGGAGGTCCTGATCGACATGCTCCACCGCCATCCCAGGACTTCCACAGGCAACTTCTGGCACAAGACCATTTATCCATACCAGATCTGGCTGGACGGCCTGTATATGGGACTGCCGCTGTACCTGGAATATGAGACGAAGTTCAACAACAATGAGAACTGCAATGACGTTTACTCCCAGATGGAGAATGTGAGACGCCTGCTTTACAGTGACAAGGATCATCTGTACTATCACGCCTATGATGAGAAGAAGGTCATGATCTGGGCGGACAAAGAGACCGGCCTGTCCCACAACTTCTGGCTGCGCTCCATCGGCTGGCATCTGATGGCGCTGATCGACTTATATGAGATCTCTTCCGAGGAAGTGTTCGAGCAGCACAAACAGTATGCAGTCTGGTTTAAGGAAGCCTTAAAGGGCGTTCTGGAATACCAGGACCCGGAGAGCGGACTGTTCTATCAGCTGATCGCCCTGCCGGATGTGGAGGGCAACTACATCGAGACCTCCGGCAGCGCTATGGTGGCTTACAGTATTTTAAAGGGCTGCCGTCTGGGCGTTCTCCAGGAGGAGAAATACCGCCCGATGGGAGAGAAAATGTTAAACGATCTCCTGGATCAGAAGCTGGTCTGCGTGGATGGCGTATGGCATCTGAAGGACATCTGCGAAGTGGCGGGCTTAGGGCCGAAAGACGAGCGTGACGGAAGCGTGGAATATTACCTGTCAGAGCCGATCGTTTCTGACGAGGTCAAAGGAGTCGGTGCGACCATGATGGCGTATGCGGAATATCGGAAGCTTCAGGCCGCCGATCAGGAAGGGTGAATAATTTGAAACAGAGATCATGGAAAAAGTTTTGGAAGGCGAATAATGGATATGCGTATCTGTCCATCTGGCTGATTGGATTCTTCGCGTTTAAATTTTATCCGTTTCTGTCCTCCCTGTATTACAGCATGACGAACTATAACCTGTTCAAGAGCGGGACCCAGTTCGTCGGGCTTGCAGAACTACCAGGCCATCCTGGATACGTCAAAGTATGTGAAATCCTTTGTGGTAACGTTCAAATACGCATTCATGACGGTGCCGTTAAAGCTTCTCTTTGCCCTGTTTATTGCGTATCTCCTGAACTTTAAGCTGAAAGGCATCAACCTGTTCAGGACCATTTATTACATCCCGTCCATTTTGGGAGGTTCTATCTCCATAGCGGTGCTGTGGCAGTTCCTGTTCCAGAATGAAGGTCTGATCAACATGGTGATCAAGGCTTTCGGCGGGGCGCCGATCAACTGGCTGGGAAGCGCTGATTATGCGCTGTTCGTTATCTGCCTGCTGAGAGTGTGGCAGTTCGGTTCCGCCATGGTTATTTTCCTGGCAGCGTTAAAGGGCGTGCCGCAGGACCTCTATGAAGCGGCAGCCATCGACGGGGCAGGCAAGTTTACTCAGTTTATGAAGGTTACGATCCCGATGATCACGCCGGTGGTGTTCTTTAACCTGATCACCCAGCTGTGCCAGGCGTTCCAGGAGTTCAACGGCCCGTTCGTCATTACCAACGGCGGCCCGCAGGGTTCCACGACCCTGATCTCCATCCTGATCTATCAGAATGCGTTTAAGACCTATAAGATGGGTATGGCAAGCGCGATGGCGTGGATGCTGTTCATCATTGTTGCCGGATTGACTGCGATATCCTTTATTAGCCAGAAGTACTGGGTTTATTACGGGGATGAGGAAAGGTAGGGCGGAAAATGACGAGAAAACAGAGAAATACGTTGAATACATTCCTGCGCTATTTTGTGCTGGTTGCCATCGGGATCTGTATGATCTATCCCATGATCTGGATGGTTGGCGCGTCCTTTAGGGATAACAACGCGGAGATCTTCAGCTCTATCGGATTTATTCCGAAGAACCCCACTCTCCAGGGCTACATCGACGGGTGGAACGGGACCAACTATTCTTACGGACATTACATGATCAATACATACTTGTTTGTTATTCCAAAGGTACTTGGGACCATTGTGTCTGCTACCATCACGGCTTATGCATTTACCAGATTTCATTTCAAAGGAAAAGGTTTCTGGTACGGCCTGATGCTGGCAACCCTGTTCCTTCCCCAGGTTGTTTTAAATGTTCCCCAGTTCCTTCTGTTTACAAAGATCGGCTGGGTGGACAGCTACCTGCCGTTAGTGGCGCCGAGCTTCTTCGCATGTGATACCTATTTCGTCTTTATGATGATCCAGTTCATGCGCTCGGTCCCGAAAGAACTGGAGGAGGCCGCGGAAATCGACGGCTGCAATTCCTTCCAGCGCCTGCTCCTGATCATCGTACCTATGGTACAGCCGGCGATCGTATCCAGTGCGCTGTTCCAGTTCATGTGGTCCTCCAATGATTTTATGGGACCGCTCATCTACATCAACTCCACCAGGAAGTTCCCAGCGGCCTTGGGACTCCGGTTGTTTATGGATACAGAGACCGGGTTCCAGTGGAATAAGGTGCTGGCATTGTCCATCATCACCATCCTGCCGTCACTGGTAGTATTCTTCCTGGCGCAGGACCAGTTTGTAGAGGGCATCTCAGCAGGCGGTGTGAAGGGCTAGGCTCAGGCATATGCAGGTGGAGTGTCTGATCCCCGCCTGCCGCCGCTGCAAAATGCGGAAATTCAAGGATAAGAACTGAGAAAAAGGAGACAGCATATGGAATTCCAGGTAATATTTAAAACCTCAAGGCGGGTGACGATCGAGCTTTTAAACTGTGGGATCTACCACACGGATCAGCCCTATGACATCTATCTGGACGGGGAGAAGGTGATGACCTCTCAAAAGGTCATCCAGACCATAAACGGCTTAAAGCCGGGTACTGCTTACAGGCTGGAAGTGCGGATGCCGAAAGCCGGATCGTCCGCATCGTCCGCAGAGGCCGGTTCATCAGCCGGGGACACAGCATCCGCCGAGATCAGGACCGATTATGAGTATGTAACGTTAAATGTCAAAAAGTTCGGAGCCAGGGGTGACGGCGTTCATGACGATACTGTCAGCATCCAGGCAGCCATAAGCTGCTGTCCCAAAGACAGCCGGGTCTATCTGCCCAAAGGCATTTACAAAGTATCATCCCTGTTTTTAAAGAGCGATATCACCATCGACCTGGCAGAAGGCGCCGTGATATCGGCCTATACGGACCGGGACAAATTCCCGATCCTGCCGGGGCTGATCGAGAGCTACGATGAGAAGGATGAGTACAACTTGGGCACGTGGGAGGGCAATCCTCTTGAGATGTTCGGAAGCATCATCACAGGCGTCAATGTGCAGAATGTAGTGATCACAGGACAGGGCGTGTTAGAAGGAAATGCCAGCTATGAGAACTGGTGGAAGGGCGAAGGCAGGGAGAAGATCGGCGGAGCATACCGCCCCAGGATGATATTCCTAAACCATTGTGAAAATATCACAGTCCAGGGGATAACGGTCCAGAACAGCCCGGCATGGAACCTGCACCCGTATTTTTCCAACAACACGCGCTGGATCGATCTGCAGGTGATCAACCCCAAGATCTCGCCCAATACGGACGGCATGGACCCGGAGTCGGTGGACGGCCTTCTGGTGGCAGGTGTGTATTTCTCCCTTGGGGACGACTGTATTGCCATGAAGTCCGGCAAGTTCTACATGGGCAATAAATACAAGACGCCTTCCCAGAACATAGAGATCCGCCAGTGCTATATGCGCCATGGGCATGGTTCTGTCACCATGGGAAGCGAGATTGCCGCAGGCGTCCGCCATATGGTGGTGAAGGACTGTATTTTCGAGGATACGGACCGGGGCTTAAGAGTAAAGACCAGGCGCGGCAGGGGCAATGATTCCGTGGTAGACGATATCCTGTTTGAGAACATCAAAATGGACGGAGTGCTGACCCCGTTTGTGGTCAATTCCTATTACTGGTGCTGCGACCCGGACGGACGCTCCGAGTATGTGAAGAACAAGGAAGCCCTCCCGGTGGACAAGCGAACCCCGTTCATCAAAAAGCTTACCTTCAAGAATATCGAGGCTCATAACTGCCATGTGGCGGGAAGCTTTATCTATGGACTGCCGGAGGCCAAGATCGAGGACGTAACCTTCGACCAGGTCACCGTAGATTTTGTCGAAGATCCAACACCCGAGTATCCGGCCATGATGGCAGATGTGGAACCATGCACGAAAAAAGGGATCTATATCAACAATGTAAAGCGCCTGACCATGAAAAATGTAACGGTGACCGGTGCAGACGGCAAAGACATTGAGATTGTCCATGTAGATGAGCTGATCCAGTAGGCAGCCTTTAAAGCCGGAAGCCGGACAAAGGGGCGGCAGGTGCCGGATTTATATCTTTCCAAAAATTTCCGGGTATGGTATACTATGAACACTTAGCGAGGCGAAGCCGAGCTTAGTGAGAATGCATGCCAGGACACTTAATGAGGGCGAGCCGAAGGCGAAGGGCGAATTTAGTGACCAGGTATACTATGAACACTTAGCGAGGCAATATTTAGCGAGGCGAAGCCGAGCATACTGGTAAATAAGAAAAGGGAAAGGCGGATACAACGTGGTGGAGGAAAAGAAATCTCTGGTAGACGAAGCTTATGAAAAGATAAGGCAGAAAATCTGCGACTTTGAGCTGGTCCCCGGCCAGGCGATCTCAGATTTCATCCTGAGCAAGGAGCTTGGCATGAGCCGCACGCCGATCCGTATGGCGCTTCAGAAGATACAGAGCGATGGACTGATCCGCGACGGCGGAGCCGGGCAGAGCTACTATGTCTGTGAGATCACGCCGGAGGATATCGAGGATCTGTTTGACGCCAGAAGCGGGATTGAGATGACAGCGCTCGCCCTTCTGATGCGCCGTAAGGTCACGGAGGAGGAGCTTGACTATCTCCGCAGGATCAACCGGTTGATGGAGGATGTGAATAAGCAGGGCCATGTAAAGCAGCAGTTTTACTACGACCAGAAGTTCCATGACAAGCTGGTGCTGCTGTCGGGTAACACCAGGATCATCCATTTCCATGAGAGCCTGCTGCTCCAGCTGACCAGGATGCGGGTCCTTTCCTACCTGGAGCGTTCCTATCAGGACAAGGCATACCGTGACCATGAGAATATCATTTCCATGATCGCAGCGGGAGACCGGGAGGGCGCCCTGCAGGCCCTCAGACAGCATATCGAGAGCACCAAGATAAACTATACCGAGCTTCTGACCAATAAGATGAATGCAGAGTCATTCGGCGTATTGAGTTATACTATGAGGAATGATGAGTAAACGTATTAAAACAATATGATACTGCCAGAAACAGGCGCCAGGGAATCCGGTGATGAAAACAGCCGGAGTCCCTGGCGTTTTTGTCCTGTCGCACGGAGTATAACGCTGGTTCCGCATATGGTAGCGGCGTAAAAACAAAATACTCGGAAAACAGGTAACAATGCATAAATTACTCTCTAATACTGCTCAGTTGAGTGATAATACTTTTCTAATAAGTATATGTAATCCTTTTGTTTGTTAAAATATTTGTATACAAAAGGAGATGAGCCATATGCAGAGTAATATCAAAAAGCTTCGCAAGAGACAGGGACTGACTCAGAGAGAGCTGGGAGAGAAGATCGGTGTATCGCAGCAGGTGATCAGCAGGATGGAACGTGAACGGGAAGTCATTCCCGTAGATGTGCTGATCAATCTTGCTGCTTATTTTAAGGTGTCCACAGACAATGTGCTGGGGTACAGGGAGCCGGAGGAGAAGCTCTCTGACTGGATGAAAGGGATGGCAGCGGCGAACATCAGCCGGGAGGATGTCCTGATGCTGATCGAGCAGACAGATAACATCCGTACAAAGGAATGGATGTATCTCTGGTTCCTGGTCAATGTAATGAGGGAGCGGCGGTAACGCTTGAAAATGCTGGTAAATTCTGTATAATTGTAAAAAGAGGCAGTGTATCGGACAATGAGATGGAAGGATACGGCGGAAGATACAGCAGACAGGAAGGAGCGGTGTTATGATTCGCATAGCAGTGTGCGACGATGATGCAGCAGTTCGAGGGCAGATAGTGACGCTCCTGAGGAATTATGGGCAGGAAAAGGATCTGGATATTTTTGTGTCAGAGTATCAGGATGGCAATGAGATAACTTCAGATATATTGGCGGGAAAGCGATTTCATCTAATTTATATGGATATCGAGATGAAGGAGATGGATGGCATGAAGGCAGCAGAACAGATCCGCGAGGTGGATGCTGTGGTGCCTTTGGTTTTTGTGACCAGTTATGCTACCTATGCCATAAAAGGGTATGATGTCAGGGCGCTTACCTATTTACTGAAGCCAGTCGATGAGGAACGGTTTGAGCAGGCTTTTGAAGCGGCTCTGAAGGAGATCTGTAGAATTGAACGGTATTTTATATATGAGACAAACAGAAATATCATAAAGCTTCCTATGAAGGAAATCCTATATTTTGAAAGCCATAATAAAAAAGTAGAAGCTCATTTGACTTACGAAGTCCAAAGCTTCACAGCGAAACTGGATGAGATTGAACGATCTCTGGAAAAAAGTGAGATAGCATTTCTGCGCATTCATAAATCATATTTGATCAATTTTGCACATATTACCCGTTTTAATGGAGATCTGGTGGTATTAAGCAATGGAAAAAGCCTGCATATCAGCGAGAAATACTGCAGTCAGGCCAAGGCCCGGTATGTGCGTCTGGTGGAGATGAGAAAGGGGCATTGACAGGATGATACATATACTGGATTTGCTGAACACAGCGATATACACAGGATTTGGCGCGGTGACCCTCTGGACCTATTATGGTTTATTTTTACAGAATAGAGCTGAGGGTAAGTTGCGATTATTTTGCTGGGGACCGTTTCTGGTGTGGCAGTGTTTATGGAGCTATCTGTCATCTGTAGGGATTTATACACCGATTTTTTTAAATATGGGAATTTATCTGCTCTCCATTTTTTTAGTGGCGGTGTTGGGATATGAAAGTTCTGTCAAAACAAAAATGATTTTTGCGGTCTCTTATCTGCTTCTGACTACTGTATCAGAAGAAATTGTCTGGTATGGGGTACAGTTCTTTTGTGCGCCTGATACCAATATAACAGCATGGTGGCCGCCGTTGCTGGCAAGGGTAATATCGTTTGTGGCGATCCTGGCGCTCTATTTTATGTTGAGAAAAAGAAAGCTTGTAGAAGCAGATGACAGAGCCAATATACATCTGCTGATTTTTTCACTTGGCAATACATTCGTGGCGTATTCTGTGATCTTAGCGTATGAGCGCCTGGGACAATACGGGGATAAACTTATAGCCACACTTACCATATCAATTCTGCTGGGTATGACAATCTTTGCATATCAGATTTACGGCAGGCTCCGTGAAAACATGGAACTAGAGCAGGAAAATGAAAAATACAGTTATCAGTTAGAGCTATTTCTGCAGCATCAGCGGGAACGGGAAGAAAATGAGCGGGAGATTCGCAGATATCGACATGATATGAAGCAGAAGTTAACTTACTTAAAAGGATTGGCAGACGCCAGCCAGTCAGAGGAAATATCCCGGTTCCTCCAGGAAGAATTGAATATAAAAGGAAGGACTGCCCGTGTACAGATCAATACGGGCAACCTGCTGATCGATGCACTTTTCAATGACAAGAACAGAAAAGCCCTGAATGCAGGAATCCGATTTGAAACCTGGTTTGATGTGCCGGAACATTTGCCATATAAGGACAGTGATCTGTGTGTGATATTTGGAAATCTTCTGGACAATGCATGTGAGGCGGCACAGATGGTCCAGGACAGCGAACGGTACATAAAGACCAATCTTCTGTTTGATGTAGGTAATCTGATCTTTACAATAGAAAATAGCTTCGATGGGACTTTACACCGGGAAAAAGGCGGAGGATTTTTAAGCCGCAAAGCAGACAGCAAAGATCACGGGATTGGCTTAAAGAGTGTGAAAAAGATTGCGGAGAAATATAAAGGAGATGTGTACATAGAAAATCTGCCGGACATATTCCGGGTGAAGGTGGTCTTGTATGAATATCAAAAATAAATGCAGGGTAAAAGGGCTGTGCCAATGATGGCATGGTCCTTTTTCCTTGATTTCGCCAAAATCTGCCTGTTTTCGCCAGAAACGTGCACGACCAGCATATTATAGTATAATAATTCTCATATAACTAAAGGAGGTGCATTATGAATCTGATAGTAAAATGGTGTAAAGAAAAATTTAACCAGAAGGGCCTGGCTGCTATGTCTGCATTTGCAATATGTTTTGCGACAGTGGCTGCTAATGTGAGATGTGCATGCCATTATCACCAGCCCCAATTCCCGGAGTCCGCAAAGCAGCTCAGAAAGAAGTAGGTGCATATGGAATGGTTGGCGAATAAGCTGACATCCTGTTTATTGCGGCATGACGTAATTGATGAGGCGGAGCAGGAGCTATATTGCTTTGGCTTCCAGTCGGGGCTTGAGATGGTGGCCTGTCACCTTGCGATTCTGGCAGTGGCGGCATATCTGCATCGTATACCGGAATATCTCTTGTTTTCCCTGGTATTCGTTCCGATTCGGTCTTACGCGGGAGGACTGCATCTTCCCAAATTCAGTCAGTGTTTTATCTGCTCCTGTGCTGTGGTTGCCGTTGTGATATTCCTGTCTGAAAAGCTGGAATTGTCATCCCCCATCAGCGCGGCGGCAACCGCAGTAATGCTGTTTATCCTTTTCCTGTTAAGGCCGGTAGACCATGAAAACCGTCCGGTGGACGAGGATGAGCAGCATTTTTTTTCATATAAGCTGAGGCGCGCAATACTTGGGATTGGCATCTTGACAGCAGTTTTGTACCTGACAGGCTTGAATCATTACCTGGTTCTGGTGATGCTCACTCTTGCATCAGCCATCATATCCATGTTTGTGGGGAAATGGCTGCAGTATCGAAGGCGGGGAATAAGAGCACAGATTGCAGAAGACGATTAACGCGATAATCAGGCAGCAAAGAAACATATTGAGAATAACGAACTTGATAAATACAAATGAAAGAGGGGAAATCGTATGAGTATGAAACCCAAAAACAACCCAAACCAACACACCCCGCATCCATGGCCCCGGCGGGCGTGGAAGCAGGCAGTCAGCTGGCTTCTGTGTGTCAGCATGATCGTGCCCAATATGGCGCCGATCGTATCCCAGGCGGCTACGGCATTGGAGAACATGCCGCGCAAGGTAGACTTTGTGCGCCCTGAGGCGCTGAAGCTTGGAGACCTGCGCCTGGCAACGGGATCGAATGCCGCAGATGGGGAGATACCGGATATATCCAGGCCTGACAGGGGTGACTGGATATTAAGCGAAGATGAAATCGACGGAATCATCCATCTGGCTACCGATTCGGAGGCGGAGCTGCGTGACCCGGAGTTCTTTTATGATGACATCCCTGAGGAGCCGGATGGTGTACTGGTGGATTTCTCTGAAAAGAGCCGGACATATCTGGTGGATGAAAACATTGCAGAAGATGAGGATGGGGAACCGGTCCATTCTTATGTCACGGTCATAGGGGAAAGCCCGTGGCTGTATAAGGATTCCGACGGGTTCATCCGGACCTACGACAATACCTTAGTCCCGGTCAGCAAGAGAGAAGCGCTGCGCGTGGCAACTGCCTCGGATGCGAATGTGGCGACTCCCTCCAATATGCGCCGGTCCAGGAGTGTTGTGACCGTCACGGATTATCAGAATTCGGAAGGTGACGCTGCAATCCAGATTCCCGATGAGATGGATCAGAACAACGGATACATGCTCTCAAATGGAGAGGACACCCTTGAACTCATCCCGACAGAGGGAGAATTTAAGAGCAGTGTGGTATTTGATAACGCTATCCGTTATTCCAATGTGTTTCCGGGGGTTGATTTCCAATATACTGTGTTTGGGAATACGGTAAAGGAAGATATCATCCTTTTGGAACAGCAGGACCGGAATGAATTTTCCTATAAGCTGCGCGGGACCGGACTGAAGTTTAAGAAGGATGGAAATTCTGTCGTTGCCTATAAAAAATCTTTCAGGGAACCGTCCTTCCGTATTACAGCGCCGGTCATGGTGGATGCCGCCGGAATTCCATCTGTGGACATTAAGGTCAAGTTTAATCAGTCAGGCAACATCGTCACTTTCGTGGCGGACAAGGACTGGCTGGATGACCCGGATCGGACATACCCAGTCCGGATCGACCCGGGCACGGAGCTGGTAGGATACAGCGCCTTTACAGTCAATATGGTAGCCAAAGGCGATAAACCAGGATATCCGGAAGGCGAGTATGACGAGGTGATCTACAATACAGCCTATGGAGACAATGGACATACCATGGTAGGCTATTCCCGTGAGTATGGACACTGCCGGGCTGTCATTGACATCGATATGGATTGGGCGAGCCTGATCAACCATTCAGCAACCCAGATAGAAGGGGAACCGGGAGTCAAAGATGTCCAGGTCAGTTTTGGTGTCATGACTACGGATACCCCAAACAGGACTCCGTTTATCCTGCGGATCATGAAGGAAGCGTGGGACACCTCCCACATCACCTTCGCAGGGATCTGCCATAAGAATTCCACTCAGAGCGGAAACGAGGCATATTCGGACAATGACTATGGCCGTCTGGAATTCAATATCACAGACAGCTATTACAGCTGGGTAAATGACGGCGCGCCCTGCTACGGCATGATGCTGGAAGTAGAAGGAGAAAACACATTTAACCCGGACATGCTTGAATCTGTCTGGTGGGCGGAGACCATCTATAACAAGACCGGGATCGGTAACGGTCCGCGGATCGAGGTAGCCTGGGAAGGAAAATTGGAGAAAGCAGACCTGATAAACTTTCCGATGAGTGATTTCTCCCTGGATGTTGGCCCCGGCGTGGTTGAGACAGATGCAGGAGGGCGTTCCACCAAGGGGATCCTTGCCCATGGCGCGTCCCAGGCGGATTCCAAAGTGGAATATGGCATTTACAGAAAATCTGATGATGAGCTTGTTGCGGACGGCTCTGTCACGGCACACGGCGCGGCAGACTGCCCGGATTACCGGGAGGTGGACCCGGACTGCATCCCGGAGCGCTACCAGGATTCCAACTGGCAGTCTGATCCGGTCTATACAGACGGTGACTTAGAATTGGATACCATCTATTACGCCAAGGCCCAGGGCTTCGGTTATGCCCTCGAGGAAGACCCGGAGACCGGCGACATGGTAAAGTCGGAAACAGAGGAGGAAGAGAGCGCGGAACTTACCTCCGATGAATTCCTCCTGTATGAAGTGCAGGCGACCGACGTAGTCCCGAGGATCGCGCGCCATTACGGGATCACGGTAAAGTAGCTCAAAGAGGACAACCAGTTCTTAGAGCAGCTCACGGAGACCGGGAACATCTTGTTCATCCGTAACCCGAAGACGGATGAACCCTATACAAAGAAACTGTCTGAAGAGGATATGGAATGGCTGATCGCCCAGTGTATTTCCATGGGAATAGATTACCGCGATTTCTTAGGCATGGAACCGATCAATATGGCTAACGGTAGCTTTTATATGAGCCAGACGGATGCCAAGATCGAGGACCTGGGCGGCGACTTTAACATTGAGCGCAGCTATAATTCCATCGCGCCGTATTTCCGTTCTGATTTCGGTATGGGCTGGAATTCCCTGTCTGCTGAAAAGATCATGGTCCTGGAAGACGGGCGGATCATCTACACCCGGGAGGACGGGAAAGGCCTTATCTTTGAAAAAGACGGGAAGACCTATAAGGGGCCGGATGGCTATGACTATGAGCTGGAGACCGTTTCCTCGTTGGAACTCATCACCGATGACAGCGCGGACGAGGGGGAAGAAGACGAAGGGAATGATACAGAAGTAGCAGCAGAAAGAGCGACCAGCTCCAACGCATCCGTAAAAACGGTATCTTACGCGGAAAAACCCGCCAGCATAAATGCAGACGCGGATCCCACGGAAGCGACGGCGGAAGATGAGGAGAACCCGGAAGACGGAGCGGGGACAGAAGCAGTGCCCGTTTCCACCGGATGGAAGATAAGCCAGCCGGACGGGACTGAGAAATACTTTAACTCCAACGGTCTTTTGGTAACGGAGAAAGACCGTAAGGGGCTTACGACCTATTATGTATATGATTCCAGCTTCTGCTTAAAGAAGATCATATCCCCCAGCAAGAAGGAGTATGTGATCACCCAGACGCCGGAAGGCCTGATCACCGACATCACCCTGCCGGACGGCGGGGAACTGCACTATGAATACGATGATGAAGATAATCTTGTCAGCTTCACGAACCCGGAGGGCAGCGTCCGCTCCTATGAGTATGATGAAAACCATCGGATGACAGCCTGGTATGATGAAAACGGGACCAGGGTCATTGAGAACACCTACCGGGAAGACGGAACGGTGGAGACCCAGACGGATGCACTGGGCAGTCTTTCTACGCTGGATTGTGCAGCCGATGCGACTACCCTGGTGGATAACCGCGGCAATACTATCATATATCATAAGAACGAGAATAACCTTATCACAGAAGTAGAATATTCCAACGGTGAGACGGAAAGGACAAGCTATACGGCGGATAACCGTATCGAGTCCAGGACAGATGCCAATGGGGTGACTACCCGGTACACTTACGATGAGGATGGAAATATCCTGACCGAGACACGGGATGACGGCAGCAGGGCCAGCTACACCTACAACGAGTATGCCCAGCCGCTGACCGCGACGGACTATGAAGGCCATACCACCCATTTCACCTATGATGAGAAAGGAAATCTGACCTCGATGACTGACGGGGAAAGCCATACCACCCGGTACGGCTACGATGATCTGAGCCGTATCACCTCCATCACCGACGCGAACGGAGGTGTCAGTTCGTTTGCCTATGAAGGGACAGATGCGCCGGTAGTGTCCTATACCGACCCGGAGGGCAATACCAGTACCTTCACCTACGATGAGATGAACCGGGTCCTGACCCAGACCGACCCGGAGGGCAATACCACAGAGCATGATTACAATGCAAATGGCTGGGAGACCGCCGTGACGGCCCCGGACGGCGGCGTGACCGCCTACGAGTTCAGCCCCGCAGGGGAAGTGCTCTCCATCACCGACCCCATGAGCGTAGCGACCACCTTCACCTACGACGCCATGCACAACATCCTCTCCGGCGAGGACGCACTGGGCAATACCCTGCACTATGAGTATGACGCCAACTACAATAAGGTGGCGGAGACCAATGCTAAGGGAGATAAGACCGCCTATGAATACGACGCCCGCGACCGGATGGTGAACGTGACCGATGCCCTTGGGCAGACCGTCTCGTACACCCTGGACGGCAACGGCAACACTACCGGGATGGCCGACCGCCGCGGCAACACGACAGAGTCCTGGTACCATAAGGTCTTAAACCTGCCCACCATGACGAAGGACGCCCTGGGGAATGAGACCTACTACCAGTACGACCATAATGGGAACCTGACAAAGATCACGTACCCGGATGGCATATCCATCACCTATGCCTACGACCGCGCTGGACGCCTGGTGCGCACCACCACCCAGAACGGCCTGGTGACGGAGATCGGCTACGACGGCAACGGCAACATCACCCGCATCACCGATGATGAGACCCGCATTTACCGTTTTGCCTATGACGGGAACAACCGGTTAGTGAAGGCCACCGATCCGCTGGGAGGCGTGACGGAGTACGCTTACGACGGCGCAGGCCGTCAGACCCTTGTGACGGACGCCAACGGCAACAGCACAGCCTATGCCTATGACGCCGTGGGCCGCTTAACGGAGATGCAGGACGCACTGGGCGGGTCCGCTTCTTCTGAGTATGACTTAAACGGCAGGACACTGAGCTTCACCGACCAGAATGACCATACCACCACCTGGCACTACGACGTGATCGGGCAGGTACTGGCCCAGGTGGACGCCGCAGAGAATATCACCGCCATGGAATACGACTCCCTGGGCAATGTAACAAAGGTCACCGATGCCTTAAAGGGCGAGACCGCCATGGATGTAGACGCCTTGAGCCGCACCGTGAAGATGACTGATGCACTGGGCGGGGAATACACCTACGATTACGATGAGAATGGGAACCTCTTAAAGGTGACCATGCCTGACGGGGATACGGTGAGCATGTCCTACGACGCCAATAACCGGATGACCTACTACCGGGATGAGGCAAGTGTGGTGACCCGCTATGAGTATGACTCCATGGGGCGTATCACCAAAGCGATTGATACCGCGGGCAATGTGATGACATATCAGTACGATGAGAGCGGTAACCTGGTGAAACAGACCGATACCATCGGGCGGGACGCTATCTATGAGTATGATAAGTTCAACCGTCTTGTGAGCGTGACCGGAACCGATCTGGCGACCACTACTTACACGTATGATGCCTTAGACCGTCTTGCCAGCGTGACCCAGGCGGACGGAACGGTGACAGCTTACGAGTACGATCCGGTAGGCAATTTGATCAAGACGACAGAACCGGGCGAGGCAGTCTATACCTACGCATACGACGCCATCAACCGCCTGACAGGGAAAGTGAACCCGCTGGGGGCATCCACCACCTTCCAGTACGATGCCAAGGGTAATTTAACCAGGACTGTGGACGGCGAAGGCAATACCAATGCCTACGTCTATGACGTGATCGACCGCCTGACTTTCTTCACGGACGGCAGGGGCAACGACACGGTGTATGAATACGATGAATTATCCCGGCTGCTGTCCCATACGACGCCGGAGGGCAATAAGACCGAGTACCGCTACGATGCGCTGAGCCGCATGACAAAGGCAAAGGATCCCAACGGCCTGATCACCGAGTATCAGTATGACGTGATGGGGAACCTGGTGGAGGAGATCTCCCCGAAGGGGGCAAGGACTGCTTACACCTATGATAAGCACGATGAACTGACCAGCATCACCGACCCGGCAGGCAACGTCACCCGCTATGCGGTGGACTTAAACCGCCAGGTGACGGAGATGACCCAGAAGAACGGGGCGAAGTATGCCTATACTTACGATCCGGTGCACCGTCTCACCAGCATCACCACCCCGCTTGGATTAAAGAGGGAACTGACCTACGATGTGGCGGATAACGTGATAAAAGATACAGACAACCTGGATCGTACCAACACTTACGAGTATGACATCATGCACCGGATGACCAAGTCCGTCAATGCAGAGGGAGGCGTGACCACCTACGGCTATGACATCCGCGGCAACCAGGACCAGTTAAATACTGCCCTGGGCTATACTTGGAATTACCGGTATGACCTGATCGACCAGCTCACTGCCAGCGTAGACCCGGAGGGCAAGGCGACGGAGTTCGCCTATAACCTGGTGGGAGAGCTTGCATCCGTCACCAAACCGGGAGACCGGAAGACAGACCTCCAGTATGACGAAAACTACAACGTGACCGCCATCAGCGACCCGAAGGGATATATCTACCAGTACACTTACGATAAGGATAACCGCCTGACCGGGACGAAGAACCCGCTGGGTGAGACCACTGCGACTGCGTATGACCCGGGAAGCCGTGTCACCAGCGTGACCGACCGGATGGGGCTGACGGAGAGCTATACCTACGACCCGCACGGCAATGTCTTGAGCGTGACTGCTACCAACGGCCTGATCACCCACTTTGCTTATGACATCCTGGACAACCTGGTAAAGGTGACCATGCCCAGCAGCTTAACAGCCACCTACACCTATGATGTGATGGGCAATGTGACCAGCGCGACGGATACCATGCTGCGTACTACCCGGTACACCTACGATGCAGAGAACAACATGACCTCCATCACCGACGCCATGGGACGTAAGGAAATCATGACCTATGATATCGGCGGAAGGAACACAAGCTATACCAGCAACGGCGGAAATAAGATCAGCTACGATTATGACCGCTTAAATGATCTGGCGGAGAAGTCCTACGAGGATACCAGGGATCCGGAAAGCAAAGAGGGTGTACTTTACGCATACGATGTGACCGGCCAGCGCGTGTCCATGATGGACCGGAGCGGGGAATCAAAGTACGAATACGACGGCCTTGGGCGCATCACCAAGGTGACCAGCGGCTCCGGCGAAGTGACCCAGTACGCTTATGATGGCTGTGACCAGCTGGAGAGCATCACCTACGCTGACGGGAAGAAGGTCAGCTACAAGTACGATAAGAATGACAACCTGACAGAGGTGACCGACCGGACTGGGGCCGTGACCACCTATACTTATGATGCGATCAACCGGGTGACGGAGATCCACCGGCTGAACGGTGTGAGCACCTACAATACCTACAATGCCAGAGACCAGATCACGGATATGAAGAACATCTGTGACGATTGTGAGTGGACCATCAGCGAGTACCATTACACCTATGACGACCGCGGCTTCATCGTGGGAGAGGACGTGACGGAATCCTTATACGCCTATGCCTGGGATGACAAGCATGACGGGAAGCATGAGAACTGGCATGACGATAAGTTCCCGCATGGGGATAAGCATATCAACAAGCATGCCAAGGATGGGATCTACAACTTCCAGATCATCGGAACGAAGAGGAACTTTGAGTATGATGACGATGGCAAGCTGATCCGTGCGACCGAGAAGGAGGACCGCCAGGGGACCTATGTGTATGACTATGAGTACGATGACATGGGGAACCGTACCTTCTTTAAGAAGTCCAGGAACGGCGTGGTGCAGGAGAGCGCAGAGTATACCTATAATGCGGCGAACCAGATGGTCGCGGCAAGGCTGTATGACGGTAAGCACTATAAGGATGTGGAGTATACTTACGATGCGGATGGAAACCGGGTTATGCAGGAGGAAGTGAAGCCGGACGGGAACCGGAAGGTGGAGCTGACCTATGACTACAGTGTGGAGAACCGTTTGAAAGCTGTATCTGATAAGAACGACCTCTTAGTCGCCATGGCCTACGACGGAGACGGCAACCGGATCTTCCAGCTCAATTATAACCTGCATACGGATGATGACTGGAAGGGTAACTCTGGGAATGGTAATGGGAACAACAAGGATAACTCCGGGAGCGGGAACAAAGGAAATAACAGTGGGAACGGGACCGGGAGTAAGAAGGGCATCCTGACAAGCATTGGAAGCTTCTTTGGGATGGATGACGGGATAGAGGAGTCAGAGGAGACCATAGAGGTGTCTACCGCGTCCAACGTTACGGCTAGGAAGTCCAATGGCAATAAGGACAAGGATAAGGGTAATAACGGGAACGACAAGAATAATGGTAAAGGGAATGGAAACGGCAACTCTGGCAATAACGGGAATGGTAACAATGGAAACGGCAACTCCGGCAATAACGGAAACGGCAATTCTGGTAACAACGGCAATGGTAATTCTGGTAATCATGGAAATGGTAACGGAAACACCAGCACCGGAGGCAATAACGACAATAATGGAAATGCCAATGGAAACACCAATAATACCGGGGGCAGCCAGAACCAGAGTGGCATCCTGTTCCCAATCGACGGCGAAGTATCCGAGTTAGAAGCAGAGCTGATCGGTATGATCAAGACTACAGGAAAAGAAAAGAATTACGAACTGGTGGAGTACGTCAATGACGTGAACCGGGAGCATGTGGAAGTCTTGATGGAGCTGAACATCAATGGTATAATGGATACAGCTTACAGCTACGGCAATGAACGCCTGACCAATGAGCGGTTCACGGAGTGGACTGGATATTACACCTACGACCCGAGGGGCAGTGTGACGGGAGTTACGGACAGCAAGGGGATGATCTGGCAGTCGTACCGTTATAATGCTAATGGTGACTTAACGTTTGGTAAACCGCAGTATAACAACGTGTATAGCTATAATGCGGAGAGTTATAACCCGAACATGGAAAGCCAGTATCTGCGGGCGAGATATTATAACGTGGCCCATGCAAACTTCCTGACGGAGGATTCGTACCTTGGTAATATCACAGATCCGTTGACGTTAAATCGGTATAATTATGTTAAGAGCAGTCCGCTGAATTATGTGGATCCGACTGGTCACGATGCATATGTGGTTAAGGATAATCGTTCGGATAAATATTTTTTGATACCTGACCATAAGCTGGAAAATTACTTTATTGCTATGGTTGAAGTGGTGCCTTTTGGTAATATGGTAACAACAGGCTATGAATATTTAATTTATGAGATTGGTGAAATGGAGAAAGTGGACAGGGGGGATAAGAGTTTTACAGAAAAGATAAAAGACAGCATTTTCGGTATAGTATCTAATTATTCAGATGTTGCAAGTGTGTTAGATATTACATTGGAACCCTTTGTAAAAGTAATGAGTGTTATAGGAACTGTAGATGGTTTAATCAATTTTGGGGATGTGACATTTCATTCCGATCATATTGCGAGTCAGATAGTTGTAGAACGATATCGAAAGTATTTGTCTTTTGTAGATACAAAAGATGAATTATTGGAAAGATATTCTGTGCTTCATCAGTTTATTGAGTTGTGTATGGAAGAAGGTGTTTTAACTTATAACGTAGATTTGTGCGAAAATGTTGATAAGGATTCTATAGAAGTAATAAATTCTACGCGTTTAAACGAATTGGTAGATGAATTTAATAATGAATTTGTTAAAAAAGTAGAAAGAGATGTTGGAACTTACAATGATGAAGTATATATAATTATTACACCCGGGGAAGGTGATGAAGATAATTTAGTTACAATAATTAATGGAAGTGATATATATATTGAGCAACCAAAGCCAACTACTAATAATAGCAATACTGGAGAACAAGTGGAAAATGTGGTTAAAATTTTAAATTAAAGCAGAGGTGCAAAATATGCAATGCTTTTTAAAAATATTACTTATTATTGTAGAATCTTTAGCATTAGCAGGGGGCATGTGGACTATTTTGCAATTTAGAATTCCAGAATTTAAGGAGTTAAATAAATCGCAAAAGATAGTATTATTGGTAGTTGCTACAATTATTACCATTTACCTTAATATAAAATAGAAATTTAATAAGGTGAAATCTTTTGGTAAATGCTGAATTCTCCATCCACCTATTTTAAGGGTAGATGGGGAATTTGACATTTATATAAAGAATTACAACCTAACAGAGGTGACCGACCGGACCGGGGCCGTGACCACCTATACTTATGATGCCATCAACCGTGTGACGGAGATCCCCCGGCCTAATGGTGTGAGCACCTATAATACTTACAATGCAAGGGACCAGATCACGGATATGAAGAACCTCTGTGACGACTGTGAATGGACCATCAGCAAGTACCATTACACCTATGATGACCGCGGCTTCATCGTGGGGGAGGATGTGACGGAATCCTTATACGCCTATGCCTGGGATGACAAGCACGACGGGAAGCATGAGAACTGGCATGACGATAAGTTCCCGCATGGGGATAAGCACATCAATAAACATGCAAAGGACGGTATCTACAACTTCCAGATCATCGGAACGAAGCGGAATTTCGAGTATGATGACGACGGCAAGCTGATCCGTGCAACGGAGAAGGAGGACCGCCAGGGGACCTATGTGTATGACTATGAGTACGATGACATGGGGAACCGGACCTTCTTTAAGAAGTCCAGGAACGGCGTGGTGCAGGAGAGCGCAGAGTATACCTATAATGCAGCGAACCAGATGGTCGCGGCAAGGCTCTACGATGGCAAGCATTACAAAGATGTGGAATATACCTACGATGCGGACGGAAACCGGAAGGTGGAGCTGACCTATGACTACAGCGTGGAGAACCGTTTGAAAGCTGTATCTGATAAGAACGACCTCTTAGTCGCCATGGCCTACGACGGAGACGGCAACCGGATCTTCCAGCTCAATTATAACCTGCATACGGATGATGACTGGAAGGGCAACTCTGGGAATGGTAATGGGAACAACAAGGATAACTCCGGCAGCGGGAACAAAGGCAATACCAGCGGCAACGGGACCGGGAGCAAGGATAAGCAAGGCATCCTGGAGAGCATAGCCGGGTTCTTTGGCGGGGATGAGGAGCCGGTAACGGAGACATCTGAAGAAGAGATCACTCTGTACAGCAGCAATAAGGACAAGGATAAGGGCAATAACGGAAACGATAAGAATAACGGAAAGGGGAACGGAAACGGGAACTCCGGGAATAATGGTAATTCCGGCAGCAATGGTAATGGCAACAACGGTAATGGAAACTCCGGACCGAATGAAAATACCAGTACCGGCGGAGTCAACGACAACAACGGAAATGCCAACGGAAACACCAACAACACCGGAGGAAGCCAGAATCAGAGCGGCATCCTGTTCCCGATCGACGGCGAAGTGTCCGAGCTGGAAGCAGAGCTGATCGGCATGATCAAGACTACTGGCAAGGAAAAGAACTATGAGCTGGTGGAGTACGTCAATGACGTAAACCGGGAGCATGTGGAAGTCTTGATGGAGCTGAACATCAATGGTATAATGGATACAGCTTACAGCTATGGAAATGAGCGTCTGACTAATGAGAGGTTCACGGAGTGGACTGGCTATTATACCTACGACCCGAGAGACAGCGTGACGGGAGTTACGGACAGCAAGGGGATGATCTGGCAGTCGTACCGTTATAATGCCAATGGCGACTTCACGTTTGGCAAACCGCAGTATAATAACGTGTACAGCTACAATGCGGAGAGTTATAATCCGAATATGGAGAGTCAGTATCTGCGAGCACGGTATTATAACGTGACGAACGGAAACTTCCTGACGGAGGATTCGTACCTTGGCAATATCATAGATCCGCTGACACTTAACCGGTATAACTATGTCAAGAGCAGTCCGCTTAATTATATTGATCCGAGTGGCATGGAACCGGAATATAATTATGTTACTGGACAATGGGAAGATAGCCATTATGAGGATATTCCAGGTAATGATATTGAGCGCATGGGGCCGATATATCAGGACTGGGCGTTACAATATAAAAATGCCAAAACAGATGAGCAAAGAGCAGAACTTCGGGCAATAAAAGACTCTTATTTATCAGCTCAAGAGGGTACACTGGTACATGACCTCTGGACTTTTATTAAGGAAAATCCAGCATATGCTGCGGGAGCTTTAACGGCAGGAACGGCTACAGCTATTATAATTGTGGCAACTGGCGGTACAGCTGCATTGGCAGCAGCACCATTTGCATCAACAGCAACAATTATTGCGGGTGGAGCAACTGGCGGTGTTCTGGTTGGGGGAGTTGTAACCGAGTATAATAAGCAGGAAATAAAGAAAACCTTACAGGAACAATACGGTTACAATATTGATGAGATAACCATATATAATATGGATCAATTGCCAGAAGATGTATGGAATTTATGCGAAGATTATTTTGAAAATCAGAGCAAGCAGTCGCTGTATATGGATTTAACAACTCGTGCATATCAAACAGCAATGTTGTTATATCTGGCAGAAGGAGTTTACCAGGCGGGAATAACGCTTGCGCAGTATTTTGCAGATAAAGTAGCATCTAATGTTAATAATATTATTGTATTTAATGGAAAAACTGTTACAATGGATAATAGTACATTTGATCCTGATTTTATCGATGCCCAAGGCAGAACCAACGTTCAAAGAATGGAACAGGGATTAGCACCAATAGGGATTGATGGGAAATCTGTAAATATTCATCATATTGATCAAACGGATAAAGGCCCTGTTATGGAAATTACAGCTACAAATCATCAAACAAATTATAAAAATTTGCATACAAATACAGGACAGACGGCATCACAAATTGATAGAAATGAGTTTAATCGTTGGAGAAGTGAATATTGGAAATGGAGAAGTAAAAATTTGAATTATTAAAAGAATCTTCCAGTACAATTTATGTATAGGAAATCGTAAGAAAGGAGGTTGAGTAAAAATATACGTCAAAGTAAAGAAATTACGAGTGGGAACACCTAAGGGATATGTTTACGAGGTTAAATATCATTGCCTGGAAAAATATAGAGTTTAGGAAAATACATGAGCAATACCGAACCCGTGGAGAAAATTCATAAAAAGAAGATGCATAAGGTTGGTAGTAGTGATAATCTCTAAGATTTTAAAAGTATTTTATGCAATCTTTATTAAAGTATGGATTAAGATGCGAGGAAACTGATAGTGATATCAATAAGTCTTAGATGCTGGCTATATTATTGTTGGGAGTTATACAGGCAAAGCCCTGTTGCGGTTGGGTCAAGCTTTTGATAAGAGGTGCTGAAAGCTTAATCCAACCCTGACAGGAAAGCTAGGGGATATAAGGAATGATTTGAAAAACATCTACAACAAAAGGTGAGCTAATAGTTAAAAGAGGTGATTAATGTTGAGGTATAAAAGTAACACAGGTTATTTTGGTAGTCACGAGAGGATTGCTACTGTGGGTAATAGAATATACAGAAGCCCATGTAAAACAAAGAATCGAGATATTTATTTATATACCTCAAATATCTATTTTTATACCAGATACCGAGAAATGCCCATTCATGTAGCTTATTCATCTGAGCGATGAAACTGGAAAATCCTTGATTTCAAAGGAAAAACACTTGGCGAAAATTGGAGGTTATTTTTATAATGAGTTATAAGAATTTTAAAGAGGCAATGTCATTGGCACCTAAATGCAACTTTTATACTACGGTAGGGGGAAAAACGGAAGACCAGATTTTAAGATCAGAGAAGTTGTTAGGGGTGAAATTTTCAAGGCAATGTAAAGAATTTTATAAAGAGTGTGGTTATATGTCCTTTTTTGGTAGTGAAATATACGGGATAGATCCAGATGATAATTCTGGGATTCTTGAAGGGAATTCTGTTGCCTATGCACTAAACGATAGAAAGGAGTGTGATTTATGCAGAGAATGGATACCTATTTATAATATTGGTGATGGAGATATGGTTTTTTTGGATTATGCTAATAAAAATTCAGAAGGTGAACCGCGAGTAATAGAATGTTTTTACAATGGTAGTCAATATGAATTTGTAAAGATTTTAGCAGAAGATTTTGGTAGTTTCGTTTTGCAATTAGTACAAACGCAATTATCATCACAACAAAATTAAAATATGAATGTGCCATTACACTAGATAGTAATCCTCGTTCTATTGATATTATATTTGATGACACAATGCGGTTTGATTTTTTGCCCTAGTAGGAAGCGAAGACTCATAGAGGTCAGAAATAGGTTTTGCAAAAATAGTTCAAAACGGCAAGTGGTTTTATTGGACGACTTGGAAAGCGTTTGATTTAGAAAATGAAGAACATTTAAATTATAATGATTTTATTTTAATTCAAGCTCAATAGGTTAAATGAAGAATTGTTAAGTAGTTAGATATTGGAACCAGAATTATTATAATAATTCAAGATAAAGTATATGTGTTTTAGAATATTCATTCATGTAAGTGGATTTTTGCCTGAAAATATTTTTTTTGATGAAAACACGATATGAATATTGGTAAAACGCATTAAGATATCGATGGAAAATATTATTATTTAAAAGTGGTAGCATTTAAAAGTGTTAATTAAATGCGTGTTGTGTTGCTCTGGTAGATGAATTTTCTACTGGAGCAACAGCTTTGTTGTAAAACAAATGGATTGCGTTAGGCGTTTACGCAATTACAATTGCAGGTACTGTTGCTGCCTTATATGAATTAATAGTATATTTATTTGAATTAGGCGTTCAAGTTATACCACTATTATAAATTAAATTTCTATGCTCACCTCATAATGAAGTGAGCATAGATTGAATGGAGGGGGACTAAAATTGAATATGCAATCAAAAAATAAAATCATTAAAAAAATAATAATGTCTGTTTTGCTTTAGCAAGGTTTTAAAATCGATCCAATTTCTACAGAGGAAATTACATGGAATTATTTCCGAAAAGTGCAAGGAGATATAATACAAATCATTTCAATTTACGATAATGGCTTTTACCTTAATCCGAATTATTCATGGTAATATAAATCTGCCTGAAAATTCATTTCCTGTATTTTGAACCAACGATAATGAGATTTAGCATGTGGAACGCCCGAAAAAAGGGTAGACTTCCCCTGTGAGTCTAAAATCCGCATCTTTCGTTTTCAAAGTTCATGGTTACTGTTATTCAAGTTTCGGCCGTAGACTGCTTATATTATCCAGCGTTTCATAGAATTCGTTTTTATAAGGACAACTACTGCAAAGCTTGAATGTTATATATCTTGCTGAACGTACAGCCCTTGCTGCTACTTTCAGCAATTTCAAACGTATGGTATCTACCAGCTGCTTACGCATTTTTGCAGGCAGTACCAGGCGCTTAAATCAATTAAATAGGTTGTATGCGAGTGCATGGATCTGAAGGCGGTTTGCATTTACGGTTCTGGACGAACTGCTGACAGCAGTGAAATCAAATCCATTCTTGCTTTCCTTGATATAATTCTCCATTATGCCTCGTTTACAGTAAAACTTGATAACCAGTTCGGGTGATGAATCCATATTTGTTACAACAAATGTGTACATGTGTATGAACTGACCTGCAGGCTTTTCTATTTTGCATACAACCCGGCGTGGATAGCTCCATGAACCAGCCTGATACATGAATTCTCCATACTGAACAGCATATGAGGCGAGGTCATCCTTCGTTGCTTCGGTAAGGCGTTCATCGATCTCACCAGCCATCTTGCGCAATGGTTCGCTTTGTTTTAAGCGGATCGCATAAGATACGCCATTCGTTTCACACTGCTCATAGAAACCCGGTTTTGTGAAGCCGCTGTCTCCACGAAGAAGTAACGGAATATCCGGATAATCGTTTTGAAATTCATCCAAAAGAGGCTGAATAAAATCTTCAACTCCGGTAGAGGAATAACCGGTTCCGTCACGCAGTTGGATTTTTAGCAGATCACCTGTGATACCATCGTAGCAGACCAGTGGATGATACCCATGGCTCTGGTAGTGAAAGTTAAACCCTTCCCCTTCTTGATTTCTATACGTATCAAGAAGAGTGGAATCAACATCAAGAAGTATCATTTCCGGCATTTTAATGGAATAAACCACCTTCCGGAATCTGCGCATGAGATGATAAAACTGTTCCAATGTTGTTTCATCCATCCGATTGATGAACCGGGACAGAGTAGGCTGTGAAGCCAGAGCCTTTTTAGCAAGGATTGCGGTAAGCACAGGATCGTTTGTCAGTTCATCCGCACAGTCATCCTCGAAGTATGCCCCGAGGATCTGGTAGATCAACTGCCATAAATTTTCATCATCTTTATGATAACGAAAGCTGGCAGTGTCGTTGGTTTTAAACATAGATTGTAAAATCTTAACAAAGCCAAGTTTGCAAGCGAATTCTTTCATCAGTAGAAGACCTGCATCGGAGGATAAATCACCACCGTCAAAATTTATTTTAATTTGTCTATTGCATTCCAGCGCTTTTGTGTGTAAGATATCCATATGAGAATCACTCTTTCGTTTTTATTTGGATTCGACACCTAAATTTTAACAAAAGTTTGGTTCTTTTTCTATATCATCTAACAGGTGAAATGCAATATTTAGTTAAAAGCTTGTAACTATGCGGCTTTAACCGCTGTGAAATGAATTATCGTGAATAATTCAGGCTTAATATGAGTTTTTCAACAACGGTTCCTATGCAAAAAGAATATAAAGCGGCAGATTTGAATGGCGGTTCCATTTATGATAGTGTTGCTGGGTATCCATATAATGATGCGTCAGAATTTGAAGATCTGATAAATAAATTTAAAGCGATTATTCTCAACAATGGGATTAATTTGTTAAATGAATTGTCTAATATAAAAGAAAAGCCTTATGTTTCGATGAATAAATACAAAAAATTAGAACAGTCTCAGAATGCTATTAGCGAATCTTTCCGAGAGGGATATAGAAGTAATAATTTTCATTACAAAATTAGTGCCAAATGGGCTCATGAAAAGAACTTTTCATATCAAAAGGGGCAAAGCGAATATGAAACATTTAATGTATCCTTGGATATCAAAGATGTGTTTGGAGTCTCTTTAACAAATAGGGCAGATGCGGAAAGCAACTGGGAGTATGATAAGCTGAATTTTAATGTAAGAGTTTTAGGTAAAAACATTATTGGCGTAACACCCGAAGAAGATAAGATTGATGTTGAATTAAAAGATCAATTTTATGAATTTGGTTTCAGTGCTTATGATGTAATTGGTGGAGGTGCTAAAATACGTATAAACTTATCAGAATTAGGAAGAATTATGTTAGGGTTACCGAGCCGGCAAGAAAGTGATAATTGTGGCAAATAGCATATATTAAAACTTATTCTTTTAAAATTAATTGTAAGTTGGGCAATGAATATTTCGTTGCCCAACAATTGAAAGGACAACTGAAAAAGATAACGAATATTTGTATTGTATGACAATAAGAAAGGCGTTAAGTATGAAAAGATTTATAGCATTTTCTATCGATCTCATAATTGTTGAATTATTTATTTATTTTTATATTATTTTTTTATTTTCGTTGGAAGCGGCTGAAAGACCTATTGCTAAATTTTCATACTTTATTGGATTTTTAGTATACAATTTTGTTTTTGACTATTTTTTTGACGGATGTTCAATTGGGAAAAGATTAGTCAGAATTAAAGTTGCATTTTTAAATGAAAATAAAAAACCTTTATATTGTTATACACATGGTGTTTTACGTTATTTGGCAGGTCTCTTTTCTCCATTACTTGGATTTTACTACCTAATAAAAAAGAAATTACCATATGATAACTTCTTTAATACTGTCACAGAAAACATATAAAATTGTTTAAGAATATTTTACAACAAATTTTGGACAAGTATTCAAAAAAGCGAAACACGTTAAGCCTGTAAAGGCTGATTAAATCAAATACATATTATATAGATGATGGCAATGATAAATTCGGTAATTCAATAATGCCCTGGGCTATACCTGGAACTATCATTATGACCTGATCGACCAGCTCACTGCCAGCGTAGACCCGGAGGGCAAGGCGACGGAGTTCGCTTATAACCTGGTGGGAGAGCTTGCATCCGTCACCAAACCGGGAGACCGGAAGACGGACCTCTAGTATGACGGAAACTACAACGTGACTGCCATCAGCGACCCGAAGGGATATATCTACCAGTACACTTACGATAAGGATAACCGCCTGACCGGGACGAAGAACCCGCTGGGGGAGACCACTGCGACTGCGTATGACCCGGGAAGCCGTATCACCAGCGTGACTGACCGGATGGGCCTGACGGAGAGCTATACCTACGACCCGCACGGCAATGTCCTGAGTGTGACCGCCACAAATGGCCTGATCACCCACTTTGCTTACGACATCCTGGACAACCTGGTAAAGGTGACCATGCCCAGCAGCTTAACGGCCACCTACACCTATGATGTGATGGGAAATGTGACCAGCGCGACGGATACCATGCTGCGTACCACCCGGTACACCTACGATGCAGAGAACAACATGACCTCCATCACCGACGCCATGGGACGTAAGGAAGTCATGACCTATGATATCGGCGGGAGGAACACCAGCTATACCAGCAACGGCGGAAATAAGATCAGCTACGATTATGACCGCTTAAATGACCTGGTGGAGAAGTCCTATGAGGATGCCAGGGACCCGGAAAGCAAAGAGGGCGTACTCTACGCTTACGACGTGACCGGCCAGCGCGTGTCCATGATGGACCGCAGCGGAGAATCGAAGTACGAGTACGACGGACTTGGCCGCATCACCAAAGTGACCAGCGGCTCCGGTGAAGTGACCCAGTACGCTTATGATGGCTGTGACCAGTTGGAGAGCATCACCTATGCAGATGGAAAGAAGGTCAGCTACAAGTACGATAAGAATGACAACCTGACCGAGGTGACTGACCGGACTGGTGCCGTGACCACCTATACTTATGATGCGATCAACCGGGTGACGGAGATCCACCGCCCGAATGGTGTGAGCACCTATAGTACCTACAATGCGAGAGACCAGATCACGGATATGAAGAACATCTGTGACGATTGTGAGTGGACCATCAGTGAGTACCATTACACCTATGACGACCGTGGATTCATCGTGGGAGAGGACGTAACGGAATCCTTATACGCCTATGCCTGGGATGACAAGCATGACGGGAAGCATGAGAACTGGCATGACGATAAGTTCCCGCATGGGGATAAGCATATCAATAAACATGCTAAGGATGGTATCTATAACTTCCAGATCATTGGGACAAAGAGGAGTTTTGAGTACGATGACGACGGCAAGCTGATCCGTGCGACGGAGAAGGAGGACCGCCAGGGGACCTATGTGTATGACTATGAGTACGATGACATGGGGAACCGTACCTTCTTTAAGAAGTCCAGGAACGGCGTGGTGCAGGAGAGCGCAGAGTATACCTATAATGCGGCGAACCAGATGGTCGCGGCAAGGCTGTATGACGGTAAGCACTATAAGGATGTGGAGTATACTTACGATGCGGATGGAAACCGGGTTATGCAGGAGGAAGTGAAGCCGGACGGGAACCGGAAGGTGGAGCTGACCTATGACTACAGTGTGGAGAACCGTTTGAAAGCTGTATCTGATAAGAACGACCTCTTAGTCGCCATGGCCTACGACGGAGACGGCAACCGGATCTTCCAGCTCAATTATAACCTGCATACGGATGATGACTGGAAGGGTAACTCTGGGAATGGTAATGGGAACAACAAGGATAACTCCGGGAGCGGGAACAAAGGAAATAACAGTGGGAACGGGACCGGGAGTAAGAAGGGCATCCTGACAAGCATTGGAAGCTTCTTTGGGATGGATGACGGGATAGAGGAGTCAGAGGAGACCATAGAGGAGCCTACCGCGTCCAATGCTACAGCAAGGAAGTCCAACGGGAATAAGGACAAGGATAAGGGCAATAACGGGAACGACAAGAATAACGGCAAGGGGAACGGAAACGGCAACTCTGGTAACAACGGCAATGGTAATTCTGGTAATCATGGAAATGGTAACGGAAACACCAGCACCGGGGGCAATAACGACAACAACGGAAATGCCAATGGAAACACCAACAATACCGGAGGAAGCCAGAACCAGAGCGGCATCCTGTTCCCGATCGACGGCGAAGTGTCTGAGCTGGAAGCAGAGCTGATCGGCATGATCAAGACGACTGGCAAAGAAAAGAACTACGAGCTGGTGGAGTATGTTAACGATGTGAACCGGGAGCATGTGGAAGTCTTGATGGAGCTGAACATCAATGGTATAATGGATACAGCTTACAGCTATGGAAATGAACGCCTGACTAGTGAGCGGTTCACAGAATGGACTGGCTACTATACCTATGATCCGAGAGGCAGTGTGACGGGAGTTACGGACAGTAAGGGGATGATCTGGCAGTCGTATCGGTATAATGTAAGCGGCGACCTTACGTTTGGCAAGCCGCAGTATAACAACGTGTACAGCTATAATGCGGAGAGCTATAATCCGAATATGGAGAGCCAGTACCTGAGAGCCAGATACTACAATGTGCCCAACGGCAATTTCCTGACAGAGGATTCGTACCTTGGCAATATCACAGACCCGCTGACACTGAACCGGTATAACTATGTCAAGAGCAGCCCGCTGAATTACACTGATCCGAGTGGACACTATGCGTTTGGTGATCCGGATAATCAGACCTCTGCATACAATAAGCAGGACAGTACAAGGAATGCCAGTAGCGGCAGTACACCGCAGTATCAAACAGGTTCGCCCAATTATTCGACATCGCCTTATACGAAACAGTCAGCGTGTAAAGAGATTTCGGATGAAATAAAACGGCATCAGGGAGCCTTGCTCGGAGCAGGCGTTGGGGTTGCTATCATACTGATAACCGCGGCAACTGGAGGAGCTCCGCTTCTGGCAGTAGTAGGAGCTTCAGCCGCATATGCAGGTAGTGGACTGATAATCGGAGGCGCACTACAAAAAGGTATAGACAGTGCATATATAGCGCATAAACTAAAGACCGAGTATGGGATAAATGTAGCTGAATATCAGGATATAGAAGTATCCCAGCTTCCGCAAGAGGCGCAGGCGCTGTGTGAGCAGTTTGAGGAAAATGGCAAAGATATGGAGACATATCTTGGAGAGGGGACGGCACTTTCAGCAGCAGGTGCGGTGATATATGAAGCTGGAATGTTGCTGGATAGAATCGGGCCTACTGTAAAAGAAGCCTCTAAAAGTGCATTTGAGCGGATTAAGAGCTGGATTAATGGGGTTACTAAGGGGAGAAGTGGAACTAATACTACCAGTAGTAATATTTCTCCTGAGATGGAAGAGAAGATTTTGGAGGGTCAAAGAGTTGGAACGAGCAACAAAATAATTGGTGGTCATTCTTCAAACACTGTCAATAATAATAGCCCTAACTTTGCGGTTGAAGAAGTGAAAATTAATCCAGATGGAACAAAAGTAGTCAAATATTACAAACAATTTCCTGATGGTAATGTATCTAGGCTAAAAACGAGCACTCTTTTTCCGGAGAGTTGGTCAGATAATGAGATTATAGATGCAGTCCAAAATATAGCAGATAGCAAACCTATTGGTACTCGACCATTAGATGGGCAAACTCTTCATAGGGGAAACATTAATGGTGTAGAAATAGATGTCATTAAGCAAGGAAATGATGTAATATCTGCTTATCCTGTAGGTGGAAAACCAACACCTGGATTTGATCCTGTAAATTAATCAATTTAAGGAGGGCGAGCAAAATGTATATTGAATTGGATACATATATAACCGAATTTTCAAAAGAAGATTCTTCAGATGATTACTGGTATGATGTGGGAGTTATTCATGCCAGTCAATTAATCAATAAATTTAGCTTAGATGATTGGGTTGAATTAATGATACATATTGATGAAAAAAATAATATGTGGAAGAAAAGGTTTGTATATTGTTTAGGGGATTGCAATAGTGAAGAGTATGTTAATATCATTTTAAAAATTATAGATACTGACGATGAAGAACTTTTTGTAATGTGTATTGATGCCCTAAATGAGATGATTACTGAGGATAATAAAGGTAAAATATTGTGTCATAAAAATATTAATGCGGCATTAAAATTAATATCAAAAAGCGGAGTAGCAACAAAGAATGTTTTAGAGAGATTTGTTCAAAGATAAGTAATTGAATAAATGATAATAACAGATATCCGCCCGGCTTTGCCGGGCGGTATCCTCCGAGTTTATGCCGTCATATGGCATAAACTCTTTAACCTGCAGACTTTTCGACCCTGGCTATATTGGTGGATTTGGAGAGGAATACCTCTGTTCCACATCGGCCCAACGAGCTGAAATATCCGTTCCATGGTACATCTTTCCGAGCCGGTTCTTAAAACTGGCACACGGGCAGTCACGGTGCGTCACAGGGCTATGAGAAGGCGGGGGAGGAATCACTTGACTCCATATGGCAGGGATATCCGCTCTGTTTTGTAGAAAAAGCCGGAGAGCCGCCGAGGATTGCGATTGAATCAAAGGATTTCCCTGTCTAATGTCGGGAAATGCCTTAAAACCGTTGGTTTGGGCGAAATCAACTTTGTTTGGCGGCATAAGTTTTTCTGGAATGCAGGAAAAAGTTATTCAAAAAACGGGGGCTTCCAGCATAACAAATTCAGGCTTTGCCATCCGGTAGTTTTCTCATTTTCAGCAGTATTTTAGAGGTACCGGGTGGCAGAATCCTGCACATTAAAAAAGCTGGGTGCCGCCAAGCCACCCATGAATAACGATTGTTATCTTTTTTCGACCCATTGAAATCCATTCGTCAGTAAGATTTCAGTAAGGAAAACTGGGGGTTTAAGGGGGTAAACACACACCGCTTTCCATACCCTGGAATAACAGATATTGCAGAAAGAAGAACAGAAAAAAGAACACTGCCGGTTCTCCTGCACCATGGAGAGTGGCAGTGTTCTTTTTTTGCGGTTACAGGCTGTTGATAAACTTCATGACCCCGGATGCCATCCCGGAATCCGCCGGAGGTAAACGCCTAACCGCCAGTACCTAGCATCCTCCACCCCACCATGGCATAATGGACTCAACTATTATTACCCGGTAGTAAAAGTTGAGCCCTCAACTTTTACTGCCAGTCGAGGAGGAATACTATGAGTTCTGCTGCTACTGCCGCGGCCGAGGAATACCGGCTCAGCCAATGGGCGGAAGATATCCGGGACTGTCAGGCCAGACCTGAAAACATGTCCGTCAAGGAGTGGTGCCGCGCACATGGAATCACAAAAGCGAATTATTATTACCGGCTGCGCCGTGTCCGTCTGGCCTGCCTTAAAAATGTCGAAGCGCCGGTCTTTGCACCCGTTCCCATACCTCTGTCATCACCTTCACCGGCCATAACAAATCTGGAGAGACCGGTTGCGGTCCTGCACTTCCCTTCCGGCTCTGTTGAGATCCAAAACACCATCTCGCCCAAACTGCTGGAACAGATGGTCCGGGTGATGTGCCATGTTCAATGACGCCTGCGGTTTCCAAAAAGTATATATCGCCTGCGGCTACACAGATCTCCGCAGAGGCATTGATGGCCTTTCCTCCCTGGTGAAGAGCCAGTTCCGGCTTGATCCGTTTCTCCCTGGGATACTGTTCCTCTTCTGTGGGCGCAGGACTGACCGGATCAAAGGACTTTTGTGGGAACAGGACGGATTCCTTCTCCTGTACAAACGGCTGGAATCCGGACGGTTCCAGTGGCCGCGCGATGAGCAGGAAGTCCTTTCCATCTCCCCAGAGCAGTACATCTGGCTGATGCAGGGGCTGGCAATCGAGCAGAAGCACTCCATCAAGAAGGTCCATCCCGCAGCGCCCCTGTAGATTTGTGCAAAACAGAGAAAATCATTTCTTCCCGGACGTAGTTATCCGTTCTGCGGGCGGCGTTTATCCACAGGGGCAGAAAGAGGTGTCGGTGCCGTCCTTGACACCGTTCAAAAATCTTCCGGCTCTTGTGGATAACCACCCGAAAATCCGGAGGTTTCGGGTGCATTTCACTGTTTTTTTCATTCTTTTTCTTTCGTCAAACTGCTCATTCCGTTAAAAATCCGAATTCGCTTTTTTTCTCTATTTATTGTATAATAGAGCCATCACAGTCAGGAGCGGATGGATATGCCTACGTCATTTACAGAAGAACAACTGAATCAATGTAGCAAGGAGATGCTGGTGAAGCTTCTCCTGTCCATGCAGGACCAGATGGCCCAGATGAACCGGAACATGGAGATTCTGATCGGGCAGGTCTCCATTTCAAACCAGAAGCGGTTCGGCCGTTCCTCGGAAAAGCTGGACAGACGGGCCGCTTTCCATGGATGACTGCTTTAACGAAGCGGAGGCCACGTCCGGTCAGGCCAGCTCCGCCGAGCCGGAGATGGAGACGGTATGCCCTCTTCCTTACCGGCGCTCAAAGCAAAAAGGAAAACGGGAGGCCGATCTAAAGGACATCGAAACCATTGTGGTCAGTCACGAGCTTACAGCGGAGCAGCTGGAACAGCTGTTTGGAAACAGTGGCTGGAAACGGCTTCCAGATGAGGTCTATAAACGGCTGGAGTTTCACCCGGCCGCTTTCCAGGTGATGGAACACCATGTGGCGGTCTATGCAGGGAAGGATAACCAGACCATAGTAAAAGCGGACCGATCGAAAGACCTTCTGCGGAACAGCGTGGTGACGCCGTCTCTGGCGGCTGCCATTATGAATGCCAAGTACGTGAACGCCATCCCGCTGTACCGCCTGGAGCAGGAATTCGACCGCAACGAGATCCACCTCCCCCGGCAGAACATGGCAAACTGGACGATCCGGTGCGCTGAGAACTACCTGTCCCTGCTGTGGGAACGTCTGCACAGAGAGCTGTTATCCTGCCCGGTCATCCAGGCGGACGAGACGCCGGTCCTGGTCAATAAAGACGGGAGAAAAGCCGGCGCCAAAAGCTACATGTGGGTATATCGGACCGGGAAAATGCAGGAGAGTCCGGCGGTAGTTCTGTATGAATACCAAAAGACCCGGAACACCAGCCACCCACGGGAATTCCTGAAAGGATACCACGGGACCTGCGTGACCGATGGCTATCAGGTATACCACACGCTTGGGAAAGAACAGGCGGATTTAAAAATCGCCGGTCTGCTGGTCCCACGCACGGCGCCGGTTTGCTGATGTAGTCAAGTCCCTGGGGAAAGAGAAAGCGAAGGACACGCTTGCCTATCAGGCACTGGAGCAGATCGGGGCCATTTTCAAACTGGAGTCCGCGTACTTAAGTCTCACACCAGAGGAACGCGCCAACCGGCGTCAGACCAGCGTCAAGCCGCTGGTGGATGCCTTTTTTGAGTGGATCAGAGCCAACCGGGATAAAGTGCCGCCTAAATCGGAGACAGGGAAAGGCTTTACTTATTGCCTGAATCAGGAGTTGTACCTGAAGGTGTTCCTGAATGACGGTCAGGTTCCGGCAGACAACAATGCGGCCGAGCAGGCCATCCGGGGGTTCTGCATAGGGAAGCGCAACTGGCATCTGATTGACACGGTTCATGGGGCGCAGGCAAGTGCGGTGATATACAGCATTGCCGAAACTGCAAAAGCAAACCGCTTAAAGCCATACCAGTATTTTGAGCATCTGCTTACAGAGATACCGAAGCACATGGATGGCGCCAGTCTGGACTTTCTCGAAGCCCTGTTGCCATGGTCCAAAGAACTGCCGGAATCCTGCCGCAAACCCATCAAATGACAACTGCACCGCCAGAAATGGCGGTGGTTATTTTGTCAAGGTACTGGTGGTTGGGCGTTTACAGGAGAGCTATCAGATTCGCTTGACAGTGTATAATATCCTGGCGGATACTGTAATTAATGGATATTCAGTAAATGATGCAAGTGACCAGTTTATAAAGGAGGTCTATGGTCATTATTTTACAGAACGTGTAGGATATGCGAAAATGACAGCCATGTTAATGCTTACGATAGGAAGTGCAGCGGCGCAAAGGGCTGTAGAAAAGTATTGGACTGGAAAAGTAACTAATCAGAATGGAAAGGGAGAGGGGGAATTTGGCACTGGAGATAAGTTTGCTGATATTGAGAATGCTAGGATAAAGAGTCAAGATCAATTGAGCAAAGAATACTTTGATACATTAACAGATAAAGGAGCGATATCTGGAGGATGTTCGGGAGAAGAGGCACCATTAATATCAGACCCCAATAGTTTTTATAAAACCGATGCAGGGCATATCATAACTTATAATAGCAAAGGCGAGAAAGTTTTAGATATTTCACCCGAACGAGTAAAAGTATGGAAAAAGAATGTTAATCCAAATAACCCATCACAGGTAAACTGGTCAAGTTATAAGTTGAAAAATGATAGTGGACAAGTAGAAAAGACCTTGCAGTGGATTTTGGACTATTTTAATTAGAACAGGAGGAGGTGATATGAATGGAATGGTTACTAATTGAAACAGAACAGGATATCTCCTATATTCAAAAAATATATGAAAATTTTTTAGATGCGGAAATTGTCAATTTTAGGTTTGAAAGTGGAAATTATGTAGATTCTAATTTAATAGGTCATGAGTATATGAAAAACGAATTTCACATAATATTTCAAAGAATGGATGTTAACCCATTTTCTATTGAAGTTGTTTTTGAAGAAATGAGACGAGTGAATTTTTATGCACCACTAATAAATGAAAGTTCATCTTCAATAAGCTATGCCAAATTCGTTAAAAATGAGGATTATATTTATTGGACTAAATGGAAGGAATTTAATCCATATAATAAGGAACATTTAAAGAAAGATATAACTTTTATTGAAGCCAAAAGAGCTAGATGGAGGGTTGTTTCTTAAATCTTAATTATCTGGCTTTGCCGGGCAATGTTCCTAGGTTGGGTGGCATTAAGCCACCTGGCCTTTAACCTGCAATGAAAGTATGATATCATGCACCGGATGACCAAGTCCGTCAATGCTGAGGGCGGAGTGACTACCTACGGCTATGATATCCGGGGCAACCAGGCCCAGTTAAATACTGCCCTGGGCTATACCTGGAATTACCGGTACGACCTGATCGACCAGTTCACTGCCAGCGTAGATCCGGAAGGAAAGGCGACGGAGTTCGCTTATAACTTGGTAGGAGAGCTTGCATCCGTTACCAAACCGGGAGACTGGAAGACGGACCTCCAGTATGACGGAAACTATAACGTGACCGCCATCAGCGCCCCGAAGGGCTATATCTACCAGTACACTTACGATAAGGATAACCGCCTGACCGGGATGAAGAACCCGCTGGGAGAGACCACCGCGACTGCGTATGACCCGGGAAGCCGTGTCACCAGCGTGACTGACCGGATGGGACTGACAGAGAGCTATACTTACGACCCGCACGGCAATGTCTTGAGCGTGACCGCTACCAACGGCCTGATCACCCATTTTGCGTACGACATCCTGGACAACCTGGTAAAGGTGACCATGCCCAGCAGCTTAACGGCCACCTACACCTATGATGTGATGGGCAATGTGACCAGCGCAACGGATACCATGCTGCGCACCACCCGGTACACCTACGATGCAGAGAACAACATGACCTCCATCATCGACGCCATGGGACGTAAGGAGGTCATGACTTATGACATCGGCGGAAGGAACACCAGCTATACCAGCAACGGCGGAAATAAGATCAGCTACGATTATGACCGCTTAAATAATCTGGCGGAGAAGTCCTACGAGGATACCAGGGATCCGGAAAGCAAAGAGGGTGTACTCTACGCATACGATGTGACCGGCCAGCGCGTGTCCATGATGGACCGCAGCGGAGAATCAAAGTACGAATACGACGGCCTTGGCCGCATCACCAAAGTGACCAGCGGCTCCGGCGAAGTGACCCAGTACGCTTATGATGGCTGTGACCAGCTGGAGAGCATCACTTATGCTGACGGAAAGAAGGTCAGCTACAAGTACGATAAAAATGACAACCTGACAGAGGTGACCGACCGGACTGGGGCCGTGACCACCTATACTTATGATGCCATCAACCGGGTGACGGAGATCCACCGTCCGAATGGTGTGAGCACCTATAATACCTACAATGCAAGAGACCAGATCACGGACATGAAGAACCTCTGTGACGACTGTCAGTGGACCATCAGCGAGTACCATTACACCTATGACGACCGCGGCTTCATCGTGGGAGAGGACGTGACGGAATCCTTATACGCCTATGCCTGGGATGACAAGCATGACGGGAAGCATGAGAACTGGCATGATGACAAGTTCCCGCATGGGGATAAGCATATCAACAAGCATGCCAAGGATGGTATCTACAACTTCCAGATCATCGGGACAAAGCGGAGTTTTGAGTACGATGATGACGGCAAGCTGATCCGTGCGACGGAGAAGGAGGACCGCCAGGGGACCTATGTGTATGACTATGAGTACGATGACATGGGGAACCGTACCTTCTTTAAGAAGTCCAGGAACGGTGTGGTTCAGGAGAGCGCAGAGTATACCTATAATGCGGCGAACCAGATGGTCGCGGCAAGGCTGTATGACGGCAAGCATTATAAGAACGTGGAGTACACGTATGATGCGGACGGGAATCGGATCATGCAGGAGGAAGTAAAGGACGACGGCGACCGGAAGGTGGAGCTGACCTATGACTACAGCGTGGAGAACCGTTTGAAAGCTGTATCTGATAAGAACGACCTCTTAGTCGCCATGGCCTATGACGGAGACGGGAACCGGATCTTCCAGCTCAATTATAACCTGCATACGGACGATGACTGGAAGGGCAATTCCGGCAACGGCAATGGCAACAATAAGGATAACTCCGGGAGCGGGAACAAAGGAAATAACAGCGGGAACGGGACCGGGAGTAAGAAGGGCATCCTGACAAGCATTGGAAGCTTCTTTGGGATGGATGACGGGATAGAGGCGTCAGAGGAGACCATAGAGGAGCCTACCGCGTCCAATGCTACAGCAAGGAAGTCCAACGGGAATAAGGACAAGGATAAGGGCAATAACGGGAACGACAAGAATAACGGCAAGGGGAACGGAAACGGCAACTCTGGTAACAATGGCAATGGTAATTCTGGTAATCATGGAAATGGTAACGGAAACACCAGCACCGGGGGCAATAACGACAACAACGGAAATGCCAACGGAAACACCAATAATACCGGAGGCAGCCAGAACCAGAGCGGCATCCTGTTCCCGATCGATGGCGAAGTCTCCGAGCTGGAAGCAGAGCTGATCGGCATGATCAAGACGACCGGAAAAGAGAAGAATTATGAACTGGTGGAATACGTCAATGACGTGAACCGGGAGCATGTGGAAGTCTTGATGGAGCTGAACATCAATGGTATAATGGATACAGCTTACAGCTATGGAAATGAACGCCTGACTAGTGAGCGGTTCACAGAATGGACTGGCTACTATACCTATGATCCGAGAGGCAGTGTGACGGGAGTTACGGACAGTAAGGGGATGATCTGGCAGTCGTATCGGTATAATGTAAGCGGCGACCTTACGTTTGGCAAGCCGCAGTATAACAACGTGTACAGCTATAATGCGGAGAGCTATAATCCGAATATGGAGAGCCAGTACCTGCGGGCGAGATATTACAACGTGATTTATGCAAACTTCCTGACGGAGGATTCGTACCTTGGCAATATCGTAGATCCGTTGACACTCAATCGGTATAATTATGGCAAGAGCAGTCCGTTGAATTATGTGGATCCACTAGGCTTTGAAGCACTGGTAATAAGTGGTTTACAAGTTAAGGGTTATAAATATCAATTTATTGAAACAGCGCTGCACGATATAGATGTACAAAAAAATCAAAATAATAGGGAAGATATTACCTGGATTGTGTTTGTAGCAGATGAAGTATATAATCAACACGATATTAGGCATTTTAATGAAACAGCTGAAGAATTAGGGATTAATATCGAGCAGATTTCTACTAAAAAAGAGTTTATAAATTACATAAATAGTAAATCAAAAAAGGATGAAGAACTTAGCGATGAAAGAAAAGAAGATCTAATTGATTATGTAAGCGTCTTTGCGCATGGACAGTCTATTTATACAGGAAGTACAAACCAGTTGTCATTCGGGTATAAACTTGCCAATAGCGAAGATGTAAACTTTAAACAGTCAGATATTTCTTCTTTGATGGATGATGCTTTTGATAAGACAAACACAGTTTTTTATTCGTGCAATGCGGGAACAGCGGATACGGAAGGGAAGCGCTTCGCCCAAGAGTGGAGCAATAAAACTGGAGGCCTTTCACTGGGACTTCAAAATGCTAGAACAAACTATGCATTTATTAATAGTACCCAAGACAGTGTGCTGGATTTTGGAATAGATTTTCCTGGTACCAAATTAGACAAGTCTGCATCCGATGGATTGAACAAAATTGCTGAATTTTTAGGATTAAAAACAACGCCGGAGTGGGATAAAAAACAAGCTTTAAAAAAAGAGCGCAAGGATGATGACGACCAAGGAATTGAATATGGGTATCCTAAAACAGGTTCGCTGCATTATCCTTCGATAGCATCTGCATTATCGGACGCGGATCTTGTAGCTAAAACATTTGGCGAAGAGAGAGGTTGGATTTTATATGCGCCAAACTAAAATAATAAAGATAGCTATACTGGCAATCGTTTTCTATTATGGAGCAATAATATTTCATAATTTTCCAAAGGCAAGCACTGACTACATTGTAGTCAGTGCTTCAGATATAGAAAGTGGAGCACATTTTCCGTATGTATTATCAAAAAATCATGGTGTTGAAGTATTGCTTGTCGGAAAATGTCCGGAGTATGAATTATCTTATATTTTTTTAGAAAAATACAGAAATAAATTCCGAGTTTATGGAGAAAAAAATGAAATATTATCTAAGGAATATGGTTGTCTTGTTTGGAATGCTACAGATTGGGAAATTTTAGCTCCAATAAAAAGAGATTATGATGCATTGGATTGGGAAATGCGACAGAAACACAGATACTTTGCTTCAATATTCTCTTTTGATAAATATGATAAAAATTGTGGAGATTATAAGCCTATATTATATGATAATATAAGAATGGGCTATTATGAGATAAGTTATTGGCTTAAACAAAAAGGATATTTTCTAATTTCGCCTTTGTTATACAATGGAGCAGTAGAGTGGAATTTAATTAATGGAGAGCACACAAGAAATATTAGCGTAATAGGAAGCAATCCATCAGATTTTTTTAATGACGAAATAATAAATATCACACAAGATGATATACACCAAGATGGGATGTTTCGGAATTATTTTGTCGTGAAAGGTTTTTTTAATAATGAAAACGAATTATTTATAGATGATTGGTGGCTTTGTGTACCATTTACCAGATTTAATAGTGTAGATAAATCTGTTTTTGGATTTACAGAGGAAGATATTGAAAAAGGAATTTTTATAAATAAAAACAAACGAGTGAAATAAGCGTAAGGCGTTTATCTATATAACGATGATAACTAGATGGTCAAGGCTGTTGTGAAGGAAGAGAACTTAAGCAAGCGTATATCTTCACCTATGACGTGATGGGGAACCTGGTGGAGGAGATCTCCCCGAAGGGGGCAAGGACCGCCTACACCTATGATAAGCACGACGAGCTGACCAGCGTCACTGACCCGGCCGGGAATGTGACAAGGTATGCAGTAGACTTAAACCGCCGGGTAACGGAGATGACCCAGAAAAACGGGGCGAAGTATGCCTATACTTACGATCCGGTACACAGCCTGACCAGCATCACCACGCCTCTGGGCCTCAAGCGGGAGCTGACTTATGATGTGGCGGATAACGTCATAAAGGATACGGATAACCTGGACTGCACCAACACCTATGAATATGACATCATGCACCGGATGACCAAGTACGTCAATGCAGAGGGAGGCGTGACCACCTACGGCTACGATATCCGCGGCAACTAGAACCAGCTAAATAACGCTCTGGGCTACACCTGGAACTACCGGTATGACCTGATCGAACAGCTCACTGCAAGCGTAGACCCGGAGGGCAAGGCGACGGAGTTCACTTATAACCTGGTGGGAGAGCTTGCATCCGTCACTAAACCGGGAGACCGGAGGACGGACCTCCAGTATGACGGAAATTACAACGTGACTGCCATCAGCGATGCGAAGGGATATATTTACCAGTACACTTACGATAAGGATAACTGCCTGACCGGGACGAAGAATCCGCTGGGAGAGACCACCGCGACTGCGTATGACCCGGGAAGCCGTGTCACCAGCGTGACCGACCGGATGGGACTGACGGAGAGCTATACCTACGACCCGCACGGCAATGTCTTGAGCGTGACTGCTACCAACGGCCTGATCACCCACTTTGCTTATGACATCCTGGACAACCTGGTAAAGGTGACCATGCCCAGCAACTTAACAGCCACCTACACCTATGATGTGATGGGCAATGTGACCAGCGCGACGGATACCATGCTGCGTACTACCCGGTACACCTACGATGCAGAGAACAACATGACCTCCATCACCGACGCCATGGGACGTAAGGAGGTCATGACTTATGACATCGGCGGAAGGAACACCAGCTATACCAGCAACGGCGGAAATAAGATCAGCTACGATTATGACCGCTTAAATAATCTGGCGGAGAAGTCCTACGAGGATACCAGGGATCCGGAAAGCAAAGAGGGTGTACTCTACGCATACGATGTGACCGGCCAGCGCGTGTCCATGATGGACCGGAGCGGGGAATCAAAGTACGAATACGACGGCCTTGGGCGCATCACCAAGGTGACCAGCGGCTCCGGCGAAGTGACCCAGTACGCTTATGATGGCTGTGACCAGCTGGAGAGCATCACCTACGCTGACGGGAAGAAGGTCAGCTACAAGTACGATAAGAATGACAACCTGACAGAGGTGACCGACCGGACCGGGGCCGTGACCACCTATACTTATGATGCGATCAACCGGGTGACGGAGATCCACCGCCCGAATGGTGTCAGCACCTACAATACCTACAATGCGAGAGACCAGATCACGGATATGAAGAACATCTGTGATGACTGTGAGTGGACCATCAGCGAGTACCATTACACCTATGACGACCGGGGCTTCATCGTGGGAGAGGACGTGACGGAATCCTTATACGCCTATGCCTGGGATGACAAGCATGACGGGAAGCATGAGAACTGGCATGACGATAAGTTCCCGCATGGGGATAAGCATATCAACAAGCATGCCAAGGACGGTATCTACAACTTCCAGATCATCGGGACAAAGCGGAGTTTTGAGTACGATGATGACGGCAAGCTGATCCGTGCGACGGAGAAGGAGGACCGCCAGGGGACCTATGTGTATGACTATGAGTACGATGACATGGGGAACCGTACCTTCTTTAAGAAGTCCAGGAACGGCGTGGTGCAGGAGAGCGCAGAGTATACCTATAATGCGGCGAACCAGATGGTCGCGGCAAGGCTGTATGACGGTAAGCACTATAAGGATGTGGAGTATACTTACGATGCGGATGGAAACCGGGTTATGCAGGAGGAAGTGAAGCCGGACGGGAACCGGAAGGTGGAGCTGACCTATGACTACAGTGTGGAGAACCGCTTGAAGGCAGTCCATGACAAGAACGACCTCTTAGTCGCCATGGCCTATGACGGGGACGGGAACCGGATCTTCCAGCTCAATTATAACCTGCATACGGACGATGACTGGAAGGGCAATTCCGGCAACGGCAATGGCAACAATAAGGATAACTCCGGGAGCGGGAACAAAGGAAATAACAGCGGGAACGGGACCGGGAGCAAGAAGGGCATCCTGACAAGCATTGGAAGCTTCTTTGGGATGGATGATGGGACAGAGGAGTCAGAGGAGACCATAGAGGGGTCTACCGTGTCTAACGTCACGGCGAGGAAGTCCAACGGGAATAAGGACAAAGATAAGGGCAATAACGGGAACGACAAGAATAACGGCAAGGGGAATGGAAACGGTAACTCTGGCAATAACGGGAATGGTAACAATGGAAACGGTAACTCCGGCAATAACGGAAACGGCAATTCCGGTAATCATGGAAATGGTAACGGAAACACTAGCACCAGGGGCAATAACGATAATAACGGAAATGCCAATGGAAATACCAACAATACCGGAGGCAGCCAGAACCAGAGCGGCATCCTGTTCCCGATCGACGGCGAAGTATTCGAGCTGGAAGCAGAGCTGATCGGTATGATCAAGACTACTGGCAAGGAAAAGAACTACGAGCTAGTGGAGTACGTCAATGACGTGAACCGGGAGCATGCGGAAGTCTTGATGGAGCTGAACATCAATGGTATAATGGATACAGCTTACAGCTACGGAAATGAACGCCTGACCAATGAGCGGTTCACAGAGTGGACGGGTTATTATACCTACGATCCGAGAGGCAGCGTGACGGGAGTTACGGACAGCAAGGGGATGATCTGGCAGTCGTACCGGTATAGTGCGAATGGCGACCTTACGTTTGGCAAACCGCAGTATAACAACGTGTACAGCTATAATGCGGAGAATTATAATCCGAACATGGAGAGCCAGTATCTGCGGGCGAGATATTATAACGTGCCGAACGGAAACTTCCTGACGGAAGACTCGTACCTTGGAAATATTATAGATCCATTGACGCTTAATAGGTATAACTACGTTAAGAGTAGTCCTTTGAATTATATTGATCCGAGCGGGCATATACCATCAACAACTCCAGACAGTCCGACTTCACCATATTGGGAAGGACACCCAAATAATGGAAGCAATGAAAGCGCATGCCGAGCAATCGATGAAATGATAAGAAGAAATCATGGAGCGTTGATTGGAGGTGCAACAGGTGTAGCGATTGTTATGCTGACAGCAGCTTCTGGGGGTTCTGCATTAATCATTTTTGGAGCAGGAATGATGGGTGGAGCGACTGGAATGATGACAGGAGGTATGCTGCAAAAAGGGGTAGACAGTGCGAGCATAGCCTATGAATTAAAAACCAAGTATGGTTACGATATAGCGGAATGCCAAGACATAGAAGTATCAGAACTGCCAGAGGCGGCGCAGAAGTTATGCGAGCAGTATCAAGAGAATGTAGAAGATGCAGAAACATATCTTGAAGCGGGTACAGCAGCAGGCTTAATGGGTGCATCATTATATGAAGCCGGGATTTTGATAGATGCAATAGGACCATCGGTAAAATCCACATCGAGGGATGCTTATGAAAAGATAAAAAGTTGGATTAGTAATACAAATAGGGGGACAGGTAGTTCAAAATATCTTAGCAAACCAGTCCAAGGAGGTGTGTTAAATATTGGAGCGGGAACTAGACCTATAGAGAATGCTTACAATATCGATATAAATCCAACAGTTGAAGGGGTGTATCAAGGAAGTGCCACAAATTTAAGTGGTATAGCAACAGGTAGCCAAAGTAAAGTCATTATGCAAAATCCGTACAAATATGAGGTGCTAAATCCAGAAGTAAACAGAGTGTTGGAAAAAGGAGGAGTGGTAGAAATAACAGGAGGACTGACTAATGGGACTTTTAAGCAAATATACAATATGAAAACAGAAAAACTGTCTGAATTAGGCTATGAAATTGTTACAAAGGGTTTAGCAGAAAATGCAGAAAAAGGATATACAACAACGGGAAAACCTGTTCAAAGTACTATTTATGAGATTATTCTTAGAAAAATTGGGGGGTGATATTAATTAAAAGAATAATTAATCTAACGGGAAAAAATTTTGAAAGAGTTAATTTTGAAGAAGCAGAGTTAATTGAGTTTATTTGCAATGATAAGTTGCCAATTGATTTAAAATTTAGCATTTGGGGTGTGAGATTACTTGTTGATGATTTTTGGAAACATGATAAAACCTTTTTACAGGGCATATCACATTCGCAAGATTATTATGTTGCTGGAATAGGTAAAATAATGATTCAACAAGTAAATGGCATTGATTTTCATTTTTTTCCATACAAAAAAACAAGTAATTCGTATCAATTTGTTTATGATGAATTGGGGCAAATACTTGACAAAGGATGGTCTAAAGGCAAATTGGAAGGAGGTGATAATTATTTGTGGGAATGCGTACAAATACACCCACATGGATTTTGTAGGTTAAATATATATGCATATGGAGATGTTGAATATGAATTTGACGATGTTAACATAATACCCGAAAAAGATTTCTTAGAAAGGCCAAATCATTATGCATATCACATTTAATATATATATTTAATGCGAGGATTGCGGGAGTACGAAGTGCGGAGTAATCCGGTATCATAGGGGTCAAAAAACCTTTTGACCTCAACATCATAATACTAAAGATATTTAAAACGTTTAAAGTGAATTTCATAAGATTTGTAGCGGAGGTGAATGCAGCAAAGTACAACACTGCCTTAATAGCAACGGCTGGCTTGGTGGTGGCAACAATTATTGAGGACGTTTTATCTGGTGGAGCGGGTATTATTGATGATGCACCTGCATTCGCAGCTTTAGGTTACAATACCACTTTAGCGCTTCAGAAATTATATGAGCTCTTCCCACAAATGCAATCATTTGGATTTTCCTTTTAGTTAAGCTATAGTAAAAGGAAAGTAAGGAGGTAGATGGATGAATGACTTGGCTGAAACAAAAAAGTTTTTTGATGACTTGATGTCGGGAAATTATGAGGTATTTGATTTTTCCAATCCAATGCGCAATGTTCCAACCCGAACAAGCTATCATATTAAAAAAACAGAAGAAGATAAAATTATTAAGGAACTTTTTAAATCACGTCTCATTATGGCAGTTGAACTTTCTGATGTTGCTATGAGAAAACTCAGTAAAAATGAGAATGAATATCGGACCTTAAAAATTCTGAACGTATTACAACAAAATGTGTTTTTGCCAATTGTCGTTTCGGAGCGTTTTATAAGCGTGTATGAGTTATATCCTTGCCCTTCTATTGGTTTTGTAGATTTAAACACCGAGGTTTTTTCGAAGCGATTCCATGTTCCAGTATTAGGGTATGAACGCACAATTAATGAGAATAGTTGTGCTGAACCTGACACGATTAAGTATTTTATGCAATTGGAAACAGAAAAAGGCGTAAGACAAAGATACGTGAGGGACAAGGATACAGACCGGGTTGAGAACATGGACATATCTGTTTTCTGTGAGTGTTATGATTTATCACAAAGGAAGGCAGAAGTCGAAGAGCTCTTTCAAAAGGAACCAGATGATGCGTTTGATGGAATCGCAGGTTTATTAGGGGTAAGCACTTGGTTTCCACGTGATTTGACAAATTACAAATTAGAAAAAACCAGAAAAAATATCAGATTATATAGGAGGGCAGAATAGAAAAAGACGTGATACAGGTTGCCTTTTGGAAGTAATGATGGCAAGAGATTTTGGAATTGAATTGAATCATAGCGGGCAAAAAATGCTTTTTTACTACCTCGCAGGAAACTGCGGGGTAGTTTTTAAATATGACGAGCATGCCCGTGTTCTGTGGTGAACGAACTTTATAGCGACTCCCAAGGTTTGCATCGTGAGGTGCAGGCGAGAAGAAGAGATAGCAAAATCGTATTCCTACGAACAGAAACCTGATAATAAGGCGTTTATGGTGGGTAAGTTAACTTGAAATAACGAAGTCCAAAAGACAATCGTAACCTATGTGCGTAGATTTGGCGGGTAGACGAAGAAAGACTGAGAGGCTTATCCCGTGAGGTCTCATGGGCAGCTTCATTAGCCATAGTAACAACGAATCATGAAGTTTCTTTTGGGGAATAGAAACCAGTTCCTGGCATACGGCCATCGTTGATTTATTGATCTCCGCTGCATATCTGAAGAATGACATCAGCCCAGACAGTCTTTGATTACGGCTGGAAACGCTGCATCCGCGTCCACTTTTCAGTCATTCCAGGAATGCCTCCGTGCGCTACCGGGTAATGCTTGCGAATCCTATCTTTGTCAGTGGGCATTCCAGTGTGTGACCAAGGTAATCTATGAACAGATTCAAGGTCTTGCGGTATGATTTAATTTTTCAAATAATGTAATAGTGGATTGTATCTCTGGAAAAGTCGTAGATACTTGCCCGTTGGAGTGTGTAATTAATGTTTGGAAGGGAGAAGGTAGCTTAATCGATGATAATAATAGAATTAGGACGGAAATATTAACAGCTATCAAATGTCCGAGAACTCAAAAAAAGTATTTAGGTAATAAAATAAATATTATTAAGGATTAGTGAAAAAAGAGCTGTCACTTATGCGTGATGGCTCTTTCAGGAGTAAACAGTGAATAGTTCCTGCCAGCCGTCAAACGGGTGGCTTGCGCTTCGCCCATAAGCCTTTGTTACTAGGTCGGGTAGCAATGGGAATGGCAATTCCGGTAATGAGTAGTTCACGGAGTGGACCGGATACTACACCTATGACCTGAGGGGCAGCGTGACGGACAGTAAGGGAATGATCTGGCAGTCGTAGCGTTATAATGCTAATGGTGACTTAACATTTGGTAAGCCGCAGTATAGTAATGTGTACAGTTACAATGCGGAGAGCTATAATCCGAACATGGAGAGCCAGTATCTGCGGGCGAGATATTATAACGTAGCTCAGACGACCGGAGCTTCATCGTGGGAGAGGACGTGACGGAATCCTTATACGCTTATGCCTGGGATGACAAGCATGACGGGAAGCATGAGAACTGGCATGACGATAAGTTCCCGCATGAGGATAAGCATATCAACAAACATGCCAAGGACGGTATCTACAACTTCCAGATCATCGGGACGAAGCGGAGTTTTGAGTACGATGATGACGGCAAGCTGATCCGTGCGACCGAGAAGGAGGACCGCCAGGGGACCTATGTGTATGACTATGAGTACGATGACATGGGGAACCGTACCTTCTTTAAGAAGTCCAGGAACGGTGTGGTGAAGGAGAGCGCAGAGTATACCTATAATGCGGCGAACCAGATGGTGGCGGCAAGGCTGTATGACGGTAAGCACTATAAGAATGTAGAGTATACTTACGATGCGGATGGAAACCGGGTCATGCAGGAGGAAGTGAAGCCGGACGAGAACCGAAAGGTGGAGCTGACCTATGACTACAGTGTGGAGAACCGCTTGAAGGCAGTCCATGACAAGAACGACCTTTTAGTCGCCATGGCTTATGACGGGGACGGGAACCGGATCTTCCAGCTCAATTATAACCTGCATACGGACGATGACTGGAAGGGCAACTCTGGCAACGGCAATGGCAACAACAAGGATAACTTCGGGAGCGGGAACAAAGGAAATAATAGTGGGAACGGGACCGGGAGCAAGAAGGGAATCCTGACAAGCATTGGAAGTTTCTTTGGGATGGATGACGGGACAGAGGAGTCAGAGGAGACCCTGGAAGTGTCCACCGCTACCAATGCCAAAGAGAAGAAATCCAACGGCAATAAGGACAAAGATAAAGGCAACAACGGGAACGATAAGAACAACGGTAAGGGAAACGGTAACTCTGGTAATCATGAAAATGGTAACGGAAACACCAGCACCGGGGGCAATAACGACAACAACGGAAATGCCAATGGAAACACCAACAATACTGGAGGAAGCCAGAACCAGAGCGGCATCCTGTTCCCGATCGACGGTGAAGTATCCGAGCTGGAAGCAGAGCTGATCGGCATGATCAAGACTACTGGCAAGGAAAAGAACTATGAGCTGGTGGAGTACGTCAATGACGTAAACCGGGAGCATGTGGAAGTCTTGATGGAGCTGAACATCAATGGTATAATGGATACAGCTTACAGCTATGGAAATGAGCGTCTGACTAATGAGAGGTTCACGGAGTGGACTGGCTATTATACCTACGACCCGAGAGGCAGCGTGACGGGAGTTACGGACAGCAAGGGGATGATCTGGCAGTCGTACCGTTATAATGCCAATGGCGACTTCACGTTTGGCAAACCGCAGTATAACAACGTGTACAGCTATAATGCGGAGAATTATAATCCGAACATGGAGAGCCAATATCTGCGGGCCAGATACTACAATGTGCCGAATGGAAACTTCCTGACAGAAGACTCGTACCTTGGCAATATCATAGATCCGCTGACACTTAACAGGTATAACTATGTCAAGAGCAGTCCGCTGAACTATATTGATCCGAGTGGATGTATAGCTGACTTTTTGGACAAATTGAATCAGAACGACAAGTCATGGAATTATGAAGTGCCAGATTATTCATCATTTTTTAAACCTTGGAGTGAAAAGAGTAGATCTGAGAAAATAGATGAATTGATACGTTCTGATAACGTTTTTATGAATTTTGCATCAAAAATAGAGGATGAAAATGAGCGAGAAGAATATATTGATACATTATTGAATTTATATGATGCATTAGATAATGCTACGAAATTATCAAAAGCAATCGAGTGTGAAAACGAAAAAACAAAAAAGGTTAGCAGGTTGAAACAAGAATGGAATAGGCGTGTAGATAAAGAGATAAGGAATATTGAAATTCTATTGACGTTATCCAAGGCAGCAGGTGCTAATACGGCTAATTTTAGTCTTGCTGGAACGATTGCTTATGGCTTAAAGGGAACTATAAGTGCAGGCGTAACAATAGATGTTGAAGGAAATGTAGCAATTCAATGGTCTGGGGCAGTTGGAGGAGGATTTCCTCAAGCCGGTATAACCGCTAATGTTGCAGTGACAAATGCGCCAACATATAAAGAACTGGAAGATTGGGGGATGGATCTTGGTGGTTCATTATCATTGTCTGGAGTAGATGGTGGTTTTGAATTGTTAATTATACCAAATGAGGATGGTATATATATGGGTAGAAATTTTTCTGCTGGGGGAGTCGTTGTGCCAACAATAGTTGAATTACATGCAGAATTAAGTTATACAGGTACTATATATAGTTTTAACATATTTGAAGTATTAGAAGCATTAAAATTTAATATGGATTAAGGAGAAAAGGTGAAAAAGTACAAATGGAGGTTAGAATCTAGAAAAAAATTTGAGTTTAATTTTCAAAAGCACATTATGATTTTTTCGCGTTTCAATATGATGAGGAATCGAGGAAAAGAAATTTTTTATGGAAAGTTAAATGATGATAAGTTTTTCTTTTTCTATTATGATGCCTCTAAGTTATTTCCCTTAGAATTGGTGAATCAAATGATTGTACCGACTACTGTTTATGGAAAAATAAAAGAAGATGAAAATGGTAGCTATATAGAATATTATATAGGGAAAAAGAAAAGTGCAAGAAATCTGATTCTCTTAGCATGTAGTTTTCTTGGAATATGTACAAGCTTTTGTTTTATATCGAAAGAAAAAGACATTATAGGTTTTATTATGATATGTTTACTGTGGTGTTGGACAGTTAGCTTTTTGATAAAACCTAAAAAGGAGATCATGCGTTGTAAAAAAATGCTTGAAGTTTTGACGAAAAGTTAAATAGTGGTTTATTATACAGACTGTAGAAAGAGGGTGTCACAGAATCATCAAAATTGATGATTGAGCGGCACCTTCGCTCTTCGTGTGAAAATACGGAGACCATTTGGGAGAAAGGGACTGGGCCTTTCAACTCAACTACAACCTGCATACAGATGATGACTGGAACGGTAACGTCGGTAACAACGGCAATTCTGATAATCATGGAAATGGTAACGGAAACACCAGCACCGGGGGCAATAACGACAACAACGGAAATGCCAATGGAAACACCAATAATACCGGAGGAAGCCAGAACCAGAGCGGCATCCTGTTCCCGGTCGACGGCGAAGTCTCCGAGCTGGAAGCAGAGCTGATCGATATGATCAAGATGACCGGAAAGGAGAAGAACTACGAGTTAGTAGAGTACATCAATGACGTGAACCGGGAGCATGTGGAAGTCTTGATGGAGCTGAACATCAATGGTATAATGGATACAGCTTACAGCTATGGAAATGAACGCCTGACCAATGAGCGGTTTACGGATTGGACTGGCTACTATACCTACGACCCGAGGGGCAGCGTGACGGGAGTTACGGACAGCAAGGGGATGATCTGGCAGTCGTACCGTTATAATGCCAATGGCGACTTAACGTTTGGCAAGCCGCAGTACAACAACGTGTACAGCTATAACGCAGAGAGTTATAATCCGAACATGGAGAGCCAGTACTTGCGGGCAAGATATTATAATGTGCCCCATGCAAACTTCCTGACGAAGGATTCATACCTTGGCAATATCACAGATCCATTGACTTTAAATCGATACAACTATGTCAAGAGCAGTCCGCTGAATTATATTGATCCGAGTGGTCATAGGTCGTATGGAATCGGTGCGCCACAAAATTTGACAGATCCACATAATTATGAAACACCAAACTATGAGGCTGTATTTGGTAAAGATTGGAACCAGAGTACTAATAAACTGATAGAACAATTAGAAAGGGGTAATATAACTTTCTCAAAACCTGGAAGTGAACTTCAGCTTTCTATTTCATTAGCAAAAGACAGAGGTGAAGTAAACGTATGTGAGTTGGGAAAACAGGTGGGGAGCTTTTTGCTAGGAATGTATATGGCAAATCAAAATTACACCATGAATCCGTTGAATTTTGGAATTGATCAGTGGGGAATGCAGAAGTTTGCCAGATCATTGATAGCAATTGGTGAAACATATGTAGCAAAAAATTATCTTGATACTGAAATGTATTATACAGGCAAATTTGTAGTAGACGCATACAAATATGCAACCTCAAGGCTGAGGCAGACGCATTTAATTTGTTGTATAATATTATAACAGGCGGAGATACTGCGGCATTAACAGAAATGGGAGTTTGGGGAGGCGGAGCCGCCTCAATGTCCAGTGTGAAAGTTTTAGCCAATGGAGATACACTTGTTGAGACTGGAACAGCAGAAGGTGCCGCGGTTATTATCGGTGGAGTCTTAATACTGGGGATGGGAGCATCTACCAATGCTGCAAGCCGAGAAAATATGCAGGAAGATCAGGATCGGATAAATGCAGAAAAGGGGGATTCTAACACTAGATATTCAGGCGATTTACAAAAAGTAGATAATCCAGATGCAGCAGCAGATGCTTTAGCAGACAGGATTGGTGGGGAATCCAGAGTAAAATTCTCAAACGATCCATCAGGTAGAGAATTTGATGTGGTGAGTAAAGATTATATTGCGCAAGCGAAGCCAGACTTGAAATCTTATGGAAAGAGTTGGAGAAACCAGACAAAAGCGACTTTTGAAGCAGCACAGGCAACTGGAAGAAAAGCCTATTTTCAGTTTGAGGGAACTCCTGCCGATGATATTTTGCGAAAAATTGCTGAATATGGAGAGCGATATGGAGTTGATTATGTTATTGATACAACACCGTTGGGTGTACATAACTAGAAAGGAGATAAAGTGGTTGAATTACATGGTTGGATAACTATAAGAGAAACATATAAAGCATTTTTGAATGAAGAGGAAAAAATTGATTTATTAGTGGCAAGGATCAAAGCTGAGATTAATAGATTATCTTGGTTCAAACCAGAAATAAAGGCCCAAAATGGTGAATGGTTTTTAGAATTTACGCTATTCTCTAATAGGATTAATCCTCAGATTTTAGAGGTATTTGAACTTTGTAAATGGATTGGAAAGGTAGCAGATGGGAGTTATGGGTTGATATATTTATACAATGATGAAGACAGAAATGGAAAAGAAAATCAATTTCAAGTTTTCTCATTAGCTCGAGGTGTGGTAAGTGAAAAAAACGATCCATTTTTATCACCAATAATTCCAACAATAGAAGATGAGGATAATTTATGTTAGGAAGTTTTATTCGCCCGGCTTTGCCGGGCGATGTCCCCAGAGGTTATGCGTTTTTCAGCATAACCTCTTTAACCTGCTCACTTTTCGACCCTGATTATATTGGCCGATTTGGGGAGAAATGCCTCTGTTTCACATTGGCTCAACGAGCCAGAATACTTGCTTCATGGTATATCTTTCCGAGCAGGGGCTTAAAACTAGTACACAGGCCGTCACAGTGCGTCACAGTGCTAAGAGATGGCGGGCCGGAGCCGCTTGTTGGCATAGGATTGGAATATCCCTCCTGTTTTGTACGGAAAAGCCGGGAATCCGCTGAATATTGTGGTTGAATCAAAGGATTCCCCTGCCAGAGGCCGGAAAACGCCTTAAAACCGTTGGTTTTGGTGAGATCAGCTCTGGCTCGTGGCATAAGTTTTTCTGAAATGCAGGAAAAAAGTATTCAAAAATCAGGGGCATCCAGCATAACAAATCCGGGCTTTTTCACCCGGCAGTTTTCTCATTTTCAGCGGTGGTTTAGAAGCACTGAAGTAAGTTTTCAGTAAGAAAAACGCAAGAGAATCGAAATTGACAGTCACCCCGACGCTATGTTACAATGGCGCACACCCGGGGGTTTAAGGGGTGGAAACACACCGGAAAAATCCCAGAAAGACAAACACACCGGCTGCTCCAAGATGGATCTGGTCGGTGTGCTTTCTTTCTGCTGTTACAGACCGTTGATAAATTTCACAGACCAGACTTCGTCTTCCAAGCCGTAAACCTGTCATCCATTCTTCTGTTAGCTGCTTCATATCTTTTTTCAGCTTGTGAGGAAGTCGATACCACAATGGAACAAATATCTGCTCCATAGATGAAGCACCTTACACAAATCGAAAAAAGAACCGGGAAAGGACTTGAATCCACCTGTCCCCAGAGGTAACATACGACACACTTCCAGAGTGGTTTTTCACCGGAAGGAATAACCTGTGAAGTTCGTAGGTTGTGGAGATGGATAGGCTTATTCCCCCTTGCGATGGCCGTAGCTCTGAGCGTAAATCGGCACATAACGCTTATCAGCTGAGGTTGCCGGCAGATTTACAGTTACGGATGGAGACAGGAAAAGAAGGAAGGATGGCATCTGAGAAAAGAAAACATCATCTATGTGGGAATCGACCTGCATAAGGAAACCCACACGGCGGTCATGCTGGACTGCTGGAATACGAAGCTGGGAGAGATTACGTTTGGTAATAGACCATCGGAGTTTCCGAAGCTGATTAGAAAAGTCAGCCGGTTTGTAACCGAAGAGAAGACGGCGGTCTATGGTTTGGAAAACGCCTATGGCTATGGACGTGCCCTGGCGGTATGGCTGATTGAAAAAGGATTCCATGTCAAGGATGTAAATACAGCATTGTCCTATGCCCAGAGAAAAAGTGTGCCGATGTATCAGAAAAGTGACAGTTATGATGCGGAAGCCGTGGCTTTGGTATTGATTAATATGCTGGACAAACTGCCGGATGCGATACCGGATGATAAATATTGGACGCTGGGTCAGTTGGTGAACCGGCGGGACAATATCTGTACCCATCTGCACAGGCTGAAGAACCAACTCCATGAACAGCTATGTATGGCGTATCCCAGCTATAAGCAGTTTTTCAGCGATATCAGCCGTGCAACGGCACTGTATTTTTTCAAGGAATATCCATCACCGGACCATCTGCTGGGAAAGACAGCGGAGGAACTGGCGGAGGAGTTACGCCCAGTCAGCCACAATAACTGTTCGGTAAAACGGGCGGAGAAGATATTGAATCTGGTAAAAGCTGAAGGTGAGACAAGGCGAGAACATCAGGAAAGCCGTGATGCCATAACAAGAAGTCTAGTCAACGATTTAGAACATTATCGTATTCAACTGGAGGAAGTAAACGAGGCAATCGAAAACTTGCTGCCAGAATTTAACTGCACCCTGACCACCATGCCGGGGATTGACGTGATAACGGCGGCGAATATGCTGTCAGAGATAGGAGAAATCACCCGATTTCCCAGTGCGGATAAGTTGGCGAAGTTCGCCGGGATAGCACCAGTCAATTTTTCATCAGCGGGAAAAGGGAAGGATATGTGCCCGAAGCAGGGAAACAAGCGGTTGCAGGCGATTTTCTACTTTATGGCGATCCAGATGATACAGGTTTCAACAAATGGGACTCCAATAAATAGGGTATTGTGTGAGTATTATTTGAAACGGGTTGCGGAAGGCAAGAATAAACAGCAGGCACTAATCTGTGTATCCCGGTGTTTGGTAAATATCGTGTATGGAATGCTGAAAAACCATACAGAACACCGGGGGCCGGAGTAAGAAAGGCTGTTGGTTATGAACAGTTTGTGCTAAGATAGAACCAGAAGAAATACAACGATTGGTTTACCACCTTTTCCAAAAGAACAGAGCATTCTACATCGGCTAATCCAGGAAGCGTTATTAATCGTATCTTTAATTTTAATTAGGAGGTATGTCAATGGATGAAAAAGCCTACCAGGCATTAATAGAATTAGTAGATATTTTTCGTGACTGTTATGTTGATGGTGAGGAGATATCGTGTTTTAAACTTATTAAAAAGATTGTTGATGGTGAGGTGATTAAGGAAAGTTTAGATGAAGAAACTAGGCTTTTAGCTCAAAGGCAATAAAATGAATCTTTAGAATGGTTGCAGGGTTTTGGGGTAAAAATTAAATATCAGGATGCGTTATTAACATTTCTTAATTAAATTAGATATTTACCTGGCTTTGTCGGGCGATGTCCTCTGGCCGGGTGGCATCAAGCCGCCCGACCTTTAACCTGTAGTGCGTCCAGCAAAGCTGGACCATGCCAATCAGTTTACACCATGAATCCGTTGAATTTTGGAAGTGATCAGTGGGGAATGCAGAAGTTTGCCAGATCATTGTTAGCAATTGGTGAAACATATGTAGCAAAAAATTATCTTGATACTGAAATGTATTATACAGGCAAATATGTAGTGGACGCATACAAATATGCAACCTCAAAGGCTGGGGCAGACGCATTTAATTTGCTGTATAATATTATAACAGGCGGAGATACTGCGGCATTAACAGAAATGGGAGTTTGGGGAGGCGGAGCCACCTCAATGTCCAGTGTGAAAGTTTTAGCCAATGGAGATACGCTTGTTGAGGCTGGAACAGCAAAAGGTGCCGCAGTTATTATCGGTGGAGTCTTAATATTGGGGATGGAAGCATCTACCAATGCTGCAAGCCGAGAAAATATGCAGGAAGATCAGGATCGGATAAATGCAGAAAAGGAGAATGCGGAGACACAAAAGAAGTTAGATGAACTGTTAAATAGCGACTACTATAAAAATAATCCAGGTTATGATTGCTCTGAAATAGCTGATGATTTATATGATGCAGCAAATGGAAAAGGAAATATATTAAGAATTGAAGGTAAGAATGGAGGGATAAACGGGTATGAATATAATAGAATAGAAAATTTTGACTATCATGGAGTTTATACTGATGGACAGTATATTTATGACCCAAGATATCAAAATTCTGCAGTATTAAAAGATGATTATTTTAGAGCGATAAAAGAAATAAATTCCAATGGATTTGATGTATTTACAGTTAGGTAGGTGAGCGATACGAAAGAATCTGTAGAGTTAATATTGGCCGATTTATTTAGAAAACTATTTCCAATTGAATGGATGAGGAGAAAGATGTATTTTCCAGATGATATTTATGCAACAATTCCATTGTTAGTTTACAGATACAAAGATGGTTGTGATGAAAAATATCAAAGTAAGTTGGCTGAATGTATTGATAGTTTTAATGGAAAACAACAGTGGGTTGTGTTTCGTCATTTTAATACTAGACGAAAAAATTATATATTAACATTAAAAATAGTATATGATGCAATGAAAAATTGCGAAAGGGAAGGGCGTATTTATAAAGAAAAGGAGGAATTTAGAGATTGTTTCAACCAAATATGTGAGGAAGCTATTACAGATATTCCTGAATTAGCAGAGCACATTAAGCAATGTATTAATGAAACGTAATTGTCTGGATTTGTAAAAAATATCTAAGGGAGGGTGTCGCATAATTATCTATTCTGATGATTGAGCGACACCCATCATTATACCTGGCATGGGAATGATGTAAGGGCAATCAGTATTCCAAATTACGCAAAGAAGGAGAATGATTTTTATAATAACCGTGGTTTCATTGTAGGTGAGGACGTGACGGAATACCAGTACGACGTGATGGGAAACCTAGTGGAAGCCATTTCCCCGAAGGGGGCAAGGACTGCCTACACCTATTGTATTTGGTAAAGATTGAAACCAAAGTACTAATAAACTGATAGAACAGTTAGAAAGGGGAAATCTGATTCTAAAGAAAATATTTTAGACAAAGAACCTTCGCATGATAGTGCACGAAATACACTGAATGAGGAACTCGATAAAACAGGAGCATTTGAAAATGGCTCAAATCCATATATGGGTCGTTTGGAGTCTGGCTATGGATATGGGAAGCAAATAGGCAGGCAGTCTTTAGATGGAAAGGTAAGATGGAGACTAGATTACGATTCGGAAATGGGGTAAATGCGAAAAAACAGTTATACCTATAGATATTAGCTATGATGAATATAAAGCAATAATAGATTTGTGGAACTAGGAGCAAACGATGGATATAGAACAAAAAAACGTTATGAGCAGTTAAAGAATCAAAATAGGGATATTGCAAGAGAAAGAAAATGGGCAAACAATCTACTTTTGCAAGAATGTTTTACGGTATTAGGAAAGAACAAAATCATTTTATCCTTAGATCAACAAGAAAAAGTATTATCGGACTTTAATAAAAAAATAACTGATTTATGTAAAACTGAAGGGAGGGAAATCAATTCTGTTGAAGAAATAATTTCTAAATGGACTGAAAAAATTTATATAATTTGGGATGAGTCTAGTCTGCCGGTCATACAGACAGATTTGACAAGTGTCATAGGATATGAAGATGATATAGCGGCAGTAGCTTTTGAAACTTGGATTGTTTCAGAGAATATGTCTAAATTTCTTCAATTTAGTGACAATGGCAAAATAGTAGAAATTATTATATAGTAATTTATACCACCCGGCTTTGCCGGGCGATATCCTTTGGTCAGGTGGCATCAAGCCATCCAGCTTTTAACCCGCAGTGCGTCCAGCGAAGCTGGACCATACCAACTAGTACTTACCCGTTGGAGTGTGTAATTAATGTTTGGAAGGGAGAAGGTAGCTTAATCGATGATAATAATAGAATTAGGACGGAAATATTAACAGCTGTCAAATGTGCAAGAACTCAAAAAATTATTTATGTAATGAAATAAATATCATTAAGCAATGAGCATTCCAAACAACTAAAAAGGAGGTCATGGTGTATGAAAAAACAGTTTATGGTATTTGTAATTTCATTGTTGCTGACAGTTCTCCCTGCTTTTCCCTGCGTTGCCGGTCAATGGCAGCAAGATGAAATTGGGTGGAGATATCAGGAGGATGATGGCAGCTATGCGGTCAATCGATGGCAGTGGATTGATGGAAATGGGGATGGTGTGTGTGAATCCTATTGTTTTGATGAAAGTGGTTATGCTTATTTAAACACAGTGACGCCGGATGGCTACCAGGTGAATGAAGCTGGTGCATGGGTAGAAAATGGAACAGTGCAGACCCAAAGGGGGAGCAGCGAAATCACAGCGTCATATCCTTCCGACTCAAGTGCGGACAGTCTGGTGGGGAAATGGGAGGAGAAATCCTATGGGAATACTTCCTATGGAAGCTATGGAGCGCCATACCTGTATCAAATGCTGGAAATATCAAAACAGGACAATGGAACTTTGAAAGTATTAGGCTGGGCGAGGGAAAAAGAGTCTGATGAATGGAGCAGATACCGCTATTTTGATAAGGTCCTGTCACCTGTGGGAGACGGTGTTTATATGGGACCGGATCAATCAGGGTACAATCTGACCGAAGATATGTATTTTTATGCAGAAGGTGACAATTTGGTTACGTGGTATACGAATCAATATACTACGATATATGCATTATATGAGCGCCTGCGTTAATCATGAATGGGTGTTCCACATAAAGCAGAGGTATATTTACTCTCTACCTGCCATTTCAAAAATGCATTGAGCGCAGATAAATACACTACTCTAAAACAAAAGCACAACAAAATAAAGTAAAAACACAAAAACAGTAAGTATACATCTCTCCGTTGTTTGCTAAAATAACAGTAAACAAAGGGAGATGAACCATATGGAAAGTAATATTCGCAAGCTGAGGAAAAAGCAGGGACTCTCTCAGAAGCAATTGGGCGAGCAGATTGGCGTATCGCAGCAGGTGGTCAGCAGGATGGAACGTGAGCGGGAAGTGATATCGGTCGATGTGCTGCTGCAGCTGGCTTCATTTTTTAAAGTATCGACAGACAATATCCTTGGTTTTTGCGAACCGGACGAAAAGGTCAACAACTGGATGCAGGGCATGAATCCGGGGAATATCCGCAAAGGCGATGTCATAACGCTGATCGAGCAGACGAACAACCTCCGGTCCAAAGAGTGGGCGTACGTCTGGTTTTTGATCAATGTGATGAGAAATTAATAATAGCAGTCAGATAACAAAATCATGGCAGATGGTACAGGAAACTCCTGTTAAACATCTGCCATGTTTTTATAATTGAATTCTGTTTTTACGATAAAGAGGAACGTCTGTCACGTTCACCTCAGACCGTGCTGTATTAAGGCATCCTCTAGTAGCTGGGTTAATTTATTTGCTGCGCCCAGATCCAGACAAAGTATACCGGCGCCGCCCCCCGCGCTGATAGCTATAAGCTGAGTTTCTTCGGGTCGGCTGATAATCAGCAGGGACAGACTGGCCTCACTGTTATTTCGCAGGAAGTATCGGTTATATACTAAAAGGTGTATATGCATTTCCCCGCTGTCTTCCGTGGATTGTTCTTTGAGATCAGCCACCTGTTTGGCGGCCACCAGGATTCGCCTCTTAATGTCATCGGGATCTCCCTGGTATGTCCTGATCAGTTTTCCCATATGGACTCCTTTCGTAAATAGGCGTGTGTTATCTGTATTATAGCAGACGAAAGGATTAATTCAGTTCCTTATCCATATAAACCCGCGACCCCGTCGCGCCCTTCTGCCCCTGATACTTCCCCCGATAGGGATTCAGCGCTTCACAATCCATCTCAGCAAACACAAGCTGCCCCACACGGCGGCCTGCTTTCAGTTCGATAGCACAGCGGTTGGCATTAAAGAGTTCCAACGTGATCTCGCCCTGAAATCCGGGATCGACCCAGCCGGCATTCTGGATGAACAGGCCCATGCGCCCTAAAGAACTTCTCCCTTCCACAAATGCAGTCAGGTTATTGGGCAGGGAAATATATTCCAAAGTAGTGGCAAGGACGAACTGTCCGGGCAGCAGGATGTAAGTGTCTGTCCGGATGGTTTTGTACTTGATTTCGCTTTCCAGTGTAATAATCCCGGTGGAAGAATCTTCGACGATACTGAACGTATCTCCAAGGCGGATATCAACACTGGCAGGCTGGATCTGTTCTTTTTCGATGGGGGAGATGGAAAGGGTGTGCTCCTCCAGCATTTTCGTGATGGTTTTATCGGATAAGATCATGTTATAGTCCTCCTGGCTGATATCTATAATCTTATCTTAGATGTCAGAAATTATCAATGTAAATTTTATTGTGAGCAATCCAATCTTACCATCCAGTACAGGCAGGGAATCTGTTTCCACAGCCCATTTTCTTAAAAATTAAACACACTACCCCAGTCAAATTCCCCGGATTCTTCTGTACTCATCGGCCATCCACTGCACCAGTCAGGAACCCCCGGTTTTTCCACCCTGTCTAAACTCGGGGTGTAAGGCTTGATATCAAGCACGGGAGTGTTGTCGTTGGCATCGATAAAAGCTACCTGGATGACGCCGTTTTTGTGATCAATATGAATGATCTCCGATGCGGTCAAGGCGATCGGATTGGGGCGGATCGGCGACCTTGTGGCAAAGACGCCCATTACCTCGGGCGCGTCCTTGTAGGGCTGCTCCGCCTGCAGTACTGCTCGGCATGTCTCATCATCAAAATCACTGAACCACCATATGACATTGATGTGGCTGAACCCCTCCAGCGCCTGAAGCGCCGGGATATACTGCTTATCCACCTCGATAAATGACCCGTTTTCATTGTGCCTGACTGTTCCTACCGGATGTATTTTGTAATCCGCCATGATGTTACCTCCATTTTTTAATTTTGATTTTCGGTTGGCATATTCAGCTTAAGCCCTGACATCATGTGAGACTCAAGAAGAAAATGAGGAGCCGTACATAGATCCTCATAATGGTTCATAAGATTGGTTTACCAACGGTATCTGGATTTCAGTCAGGTAGTTATCCGGGCTGGTTTCGTTCCATGGGCCGCGGTGCACGATCTGCCGCGTGGGGCCAGTCATCTGATATTTGCTGTGAAGCTGGAGCCATTGGGCAAAGGCCTGGTAAGCGCCTGCAATATTTGTAAAATCGCCGTATGCCATCGTGCAGGCCATCAACGGGACTGGCTCTGTGATTCGGTATTTGATAATTCCCGAGTCCGTTCCGGTCTGTTTCACAGGCGCACATATTTCAACGTCCACGTCTGTTTCCTTGTACTCATCATCGTGATAGATGGAAAAGGTCTGGCTCGATATCTGGATCCGCTTTTTATCTGCGAAAGAGGAAAGCTCACTCCATAACTCTCCCTCCGCGAAGTAATCCGGAATGATCTTCCGCAGGGAAAGCACCTGGAAAGAGGGGATGGTTTTCAGTGTGATCTGATAATGCAGATCATCTTTTCCATGCAGGATTTCCTGGCGCGCAAGATCTAATTTTTGCAGCCTTTCCTGTTCCGCCCGGATTGTTTGTTCAATCTCTGCATATTTTGCATCAAGCTGTTCCATAAGCAGCCAGTTATCATGCTGCTGAATGGCAGCAGCTATCTCAGCGGTCTGAAAGCCGCTGTCCCGAAGATAGAGGATCTTTTTCAGCACCGGTATCTGCTGCGCAGAATACATGCGGTACCCGGTCCATGGGTCGATCACTGCAGGTTTTAAAAGCCCGGTCTCGTCATAATAACGGAGCATGCGGATAGAAACCTGCATCAGTTTTGAAAATTCTCCGATTCGGAACATAGTAATCACCATCCTGCGTAGTTTTTTGTTGTTGCTTACCATTATACCTGTTGTGTTTTATACTTCAAGTTTTTCAACCGTTATAAAAATTAATAATCCCAGTGAATGCCCTAAGCAGTGTTTACTTTTTAGAATTGCACAGAGAAAGGCTGAAACGCATAAAACAATAATAATTATCAATATTATTTATTGACAAAAAATAAAACCTCTGCTAAAATGAAATCAAGTTAGCAAAAGCTAACCCAAACAGATATCTGGATAATATAAAGCCAGACAAGTATAGAAACTTCAAAGAACAGTAACAATAAAAAAGAAAAAACCAGGAGGTATTACTATGTCATTAATTGGAAAAGAGATCAGTGATTTTACAGTACAGGCTTATGTGGGTAATGAATTTAAAGAAGTAAAGAAATCAGATGTGCTTGGCAAATGGAGCGTATTTTTCTTCTACCCGGCAGACTTCACGTTCGTGTGTCCGACCGAGCTGGAGGATCTGGCAAACAAGTACGAGGAGTTTAAGGGAGCAAACTGCGAGATCTACAGTGTATCCTGTGACAGCCATTTTGTTCATAAGGCATGGCATGATGCGTCCAAGACCATTAAGAAGATCCAGTATCCGATGCTGGCAGACCCGACCGGAAAGCTGGCAAGGGATTTTGAGGTGATGATCGAGGAGAGCGGTATGGCAGAGCGCGGAAGCTTTATCGTGAACCCGGAAGGAAAGATCGTGGCCTATGAAGTGATCGCCGGGAATGTGGGAAGAAATGCGGACGAGCTGTTCCGCCGCGTACAGGCGTCCCAGTTTGTGGCGGAGCACGGCGACGAGGTATGCCCGGCAAAATGGCAGCCTGGCGCAGAGACTTTGAAGCCGAGCCTGGATCTGGTCGGCCTGATCTAATGGACAGCGCCTGTAGCCTGCAATTGTGTACAGCGGTTGCAGAGTGTATCTGCGGGCAGAGCAGGAGGGCATATGGAACTGAAAAACAATTTGTATGATGTGATCATTGTGGGAGGCGGTCCGGCAGGTTTGTCGGCCGCCATCTACATGGCCCGGGCGAGATATAAGGTCCTGGTCATGGAGAAGGAAAAGATCGGCGGACAGATCACCATTACCTCGGAGATCGTCAACTATCCCGGCGTGGAGAAGACCAGCGGTACGGCGCTTACCCAGTCCATGAAAGAGCAGGCGGAGGCATTCGGCGCGGAATTCATGATGGCGGAGGTGCTGGACATGGAATTGGAGCAGGATGTCAAGATCTTGCACACGACCGCAGGGGAATATGAGGCTCTTGGGGTGATCCTGGCAACCGGCGCCAATCCCAGGAAGCTGGGCTTCAAGGGAGAAAAGGAGTTCCAGGGCCGCGGCGTGGCTTACTGCGCAACCTGTGACGGAGAATTCTTCACCGGTATGGATGTATTTGTCATCGGCGGCGGATTTGCCGCTGTGGAGGAAGGGATCTTCCTGACAAAATATGCAAAGAAAGTGACGATGATCGTCCGGGAGGAGGACTTCACCTGCGCGCGGACGGTGGCTGACCAGGTGAAAAAGGAGCCTAAGATCGAAGTGAAATTCAACACTGAGATCGTGGAAGCCGGCGGCGATACCATCGTATCCCATGCCCGGTTCCGGAATAATCAGACCGGGGAAGAATGGAGCTGTGAAGCGGGGAAAGACGGTGCATTCGGGATCTTCGTATTCGCAGGATATGTGCCGAATACCGGATGGCTTTCAGATAAAGTGAAATGCGACGAGCATGGTTACCTTATCACCAATGAGAATCGGAAAACCAGTGTAGATGGAGTGTACGGAGCCGGTGATGTCTGCATCAAGAATCTGCGCCAGGTAGTGACAGCCGTATCGGATGGGGCGGTAGCGGCTACATCCCTGGAAAAGCACGTTTCCATGATCCATGAAAAATTAAAGCTTCCGGAGCTGCCCAGAAGGGAGGCCGATCTGGGCCGTCTGGATGATGACGATGCGCAGGATAGTGCACACAGCGGGGAGGGCGGCGACGGAACCAATGTTTTCTTATCGGCAGAGATCAAACAGCAGCTGGCTGGCCTTTTTCCCAAATTTGCGGCAAAGGTGATACTGCGCGCAGAACTGGACAACAGCCCCCTTGCGGGAGAAATGAGTGTTTTTATGGGGGAACTGGAAGAACTGACCGACAAAGTGGTCTGCATCCGTGAGACAGTGACCGGTGAGGAGAAAGCCCGCCGGGAAGCTGGCGGCGAGCTGTTCCCTGCATTCCGCATCGAGCGGGAGGATGGCAGCGGAGGCAATATCCTGTTCCATGGGGTGCCGGGCGGTCATGAATTCAACTCCTTTGTGATCGCGCTCTATAATATGGCAGGCCCCGGACAGCCGGTGGATGACGGGCTGCAGCAGCGTATTAAGGCAATCGAAAAAGACATCAATGTAAAGGTGATGGTGTCCCTCTCCTGTACCATGTGTCCAGAGGTTGTGATGGGCGTCCAGAGGGCCGCTTCCCTGTCCGGCAGGGTGACGGGTGAGATGATAGATCTGATGCACTACCCGGAGCTGAAGAAAAAATATAAGATCATGAGCGTTCCATGCATGGTGATCAATGATTCTCAGGTGTATTTTGGAAAAAAGAACCTGGAGGAAGTGACAGCGCTGCTGGAACAGGCTGTATAAAAGAAAGGCGGGAATCCCGGTTTGCCATCGGGAATCCCGCCTTTTTCTGCGCCCTTTACGGACACGGCTCTGGCTGAGCTTGAAATATTACAGATTGCATTTGGACAGTGCCGCTTCATCCGCAACAACAGTCACATCATTGTGAAGCTGAAGGATGGACGCCGGGACATGAGGAGTCACCGGTCCGAACAATGCGTCTCTTAAGATATCTGCCTTACCCTCGCCGCTGACGATCAGAAGGACTTTTTTGGCCTGCATGATGGTCTTGATCCCCATGGTATAAGCCTGCTTCGGAACATCGTCGATGCTGGCGAAGAAGCGCTTGTTTGCCTCGATGGTGCTGGGCTGTAAGTCAACGCAGTGGGTCAGCTTGGCGAATTCCTCATCCGGCTCGTTGAAGCCGATGTGGCCGTTGTTGCCAAGGCCTAAGAGCTGTAAGTCAATGCCGCCTAGGCTTTCGATAACCCCATTGTAGCGCGCACATTCCTTATCGCTGTCCGGTTCGGTCCCGTCCGGGATGTTGGTCTTTGCCAGGTCGATGTTTACGTGCTTGAATAAGTTATTGTACATAAAGTAGTAATAGCTTTGGTCGTTGTCCCTGGTGAGGCCCTTATACTCGTCCAGGTTCGCGGTAGAAACCTCTGAGAAATCCAGGTCGCCCTGATTGTACCACTCGATCAGCTGCTTGTAGGTGCCGATCGGAGTAGAACCGGTCGCAAGGCCCAGAACACAGTCCGGTTTCATAATTACCTGTGCAGAAATAACATTTGCCGCCTTTCTGCTCATGTCGTCATAATCTTTAGCCTTTAAAATTTTCATGTTACTGCCCCTCCATTTTTTGAAAAAAATTTTCGCTAAATACCAACTACAGGATAGCATTTTTAAGTCATAGTTGCAATGGGTATTTCATAAAATATTTATAACAATTCATGACGGCCTTCCATTGGAGGAGTATCCGGTGCTTCCTGTGAGACCGCAGGTTATGCAGGAGGATGCCGCCCGGACCGCTAAAATAGTCACAAAAAGGAGAGGATAACATGTCTAATTATCGCAGATTGATCTCATATATTTACGCATATGAAGGCGGTGTAAAGGGAAAAAACATCGGTTACGCCAAGATAGAGATACGGGGGGACCAGTGCAGGATACAGGTAAATGTGAAAAAAGTCTATGTGGGCAGCAGCGAGATCGGGGTGTATTTATTGTCGCCCGGCGCGGAGATTTTGTTGGGCAGGATATTCATCCGAAACGGCGCCGGGGAATTCCGTATCCAGGTAAAACCCGATAATGTGGAGGGGAGCGGCTGCAGCATGGACCAGTGCTACGGTCTGACCATCCATGATGTGGACAGCACCTGGCAGAGCTACACTACCATATGGGAGGATGCTGTGGCGCAGGCGGCAGAGATCCAGCTTGCCGATGTGACGGCGGAAAATATACGCAAAAAAGAGGCTCGGGAGGCATCGCAGGAAGTGAATACTCAGGAGCTTCCTTCAGAGACCGGAGCGCTGTCCGCAGAAGGGCTGTCTGCGGAGATCCTGCCTGTTTCAAAAGAAATCGAGCAGGAGCTTCAGCGGGAGCAGGAACGCCTGGAGACGATCGCGCCGTGGGAAGAGACAGAAACGGTTGCGGAACAGGAGATTGCCGCCGGACCCTCCGACGCGGTGCAGGAGGCTGCCGTCAGACCGTCGCAGGACCCGGTGCCGGGTATGGATGCTGGTCAGCCGTTGGATGCAGAGCCAGACATGGCGTCAGACCGGACATCGGCAGAAAAACCCGATATGTCAGCCGAGATGGTGATGTATATAGCTGGAGAACCAATGTTTGAGCCGGAATGGATGCCGGAACCACAGCAGGGGCCGGAACCACAGCTGGAGTCAGAACCACAGCAGATAACAGGTTCACAACAAATAACAGGTTCACAGCAGATAACAGGTTCACAGCAGATAACAGGTTCGCAGCAGAAACAGGAACCAGAGGCAAAACAGCCAGCAGACAGAACTGAAAGTTTCATGCAGGATGCCATAAGCAGAGTGATGCGGCAGATCATACAGCCTATACGCCAGCAGGAACAGACGGAGCAGTCAATGCAGCCAGCCCAGGCGTCGCAGCCAATCCAGCCTATGCAGCCAGCCCAGGCGTCGCAGCCAATCCAGCCTATGCAGCCAGCCCAGGCGTCGCAGCCAATCCAGCCTATGCAGCCAGCCCAGGCGGCGCAGCCAATCCGGCCAATGCAGCCAACTCAGGCGGCGCAGCCGATCCGGACAATACAGCCAGCTCAGCCGTCGCAGCCAATCCAGTCAATGCAGCCAGCCCAGACGGCCCAATCCACCCAGACAGTGCAGCCGACCCAGTCCGCTCAGCCCGTCAACTCCATCGCGGAGCCGGAAAATCTTGCCAGGCTGGAAGAACTCGACCGGCTGGAGCGGGAAAATTCTGCGCGGAACAATTTGTGGGACAGATTGCAGCGCCAATACACAAAGGTTCTTGCCTTTGACTATGATAACGGCTGTGAGATCCTGTCCATCAAGCCGCAGGATATCGGCCTGCTGCCGCGGGAGATCTGGGTATTTGGGAATAACAGCTTCCTGCTTCACGGTTATTACAATTACCGGCATCTGATCCTGGCGCGTTTAAACAATCCGCAGGGCGAGCCCCGTTACCTGCTGGGCGTACCGGGACAATATTTCAGCAATGAAAAATATATGGCGTCTATGTTTGGATTCCCGCATTTCGTTCTGGCAAGAAAGCAGCCGGAGGAGGACGGGCGTTTCGGCTACTGGTATACGGACATCCGCCTGTGAAGTATCAGTAATCCACGCCCCGGAGTTCCACGGAACCCACATATGGCCTTACAATATCGGCGAACGCCAGCAATTCCTCTTTGGAAAAACTGCCGAAGCCGTCGGGTTGCAGTACCAGCTCGGATTCCACATAATTCTGCAGGAAATAATGCGGGCATCCGGCGATCCAGGGGCCAATCTGAGAAAAGTCATCGGCAGTGTGCAGTCCCTTCACCACAGTGGTACGGAATTCATAGGGAATGCTGCCGCTCTTCAGCCATGCGGCGGTTTCCCGGATTGGCGTCAGGTCCATATGTGCAACCTGGCAGACTGTGCCATAGTTGTCCGGCCCGGCCTTTATATCCATGGCAATGTAATCTAAAAGCCCCTCGGCAGCCAGATGACGGACAATGTCCGGGCGGCTGCCGTTCGTATCCAGCTTGATGGACAGGCCAAGCTCCCGCAGCTTTTGCAGAAATGCTTCCAGCTCTTCCGGGTGCAGCGTAGGTTCCCCTCCGGTGATGCAGACGCCCTCCAGGATACCGCGGCGTTTCTTTAAAAACGCCAGGATTTCCGGTTCTGAATACTGGGCAGGAGCGTCATTGCCCAGCAGTTCTGCATTGTGGCAGAACGGGCACCGGAAATTACAGCCGCCGAGAAATATAGTAGCAGCGACATGCCCTGGATAATCCAGGAGCGTGGTCTTTTGCAGACCGCAGATTTTAATTTCATTCATTTTTTATTTCCATTTTTCCTGTTATCAATTATAATAGTATCAACATGGATTATAACATGGGAGAGCCGCAAATGGAACATTTTGCAGACTATAAGAGGGGATCATGGCAGAAAAAGAGATCAGAAAAATAAGAAAAACAGTTGTGCCGGATGAGGACGGCGATGCTGTCGACAGGAAATATATGCGGGAAGCCGTCCGCCAGGCGAAAAAGCAGCCGCCCTGGGGGATGTGCCCATCGGCTGCGTCATAGTATATCAGGGGACGATCATTGGACGCGGTTATAACCGCCGTATGGCGGACAAGACCGCGCTGGCCCACGCGGAGATCATAGCGATCCGCAAAGCCTGTAAAAAGATGGGAGACTGGCGGCTGGAGGACTGTACCATGTATGTGACGCTGGAGCCGTGTCCCATGTGTGCAGGGGCAATCGTACAGGCGCGGATCCCCCGTGTGGTGATCGGCTGTATGAACGCCAAGGCAGGGTGCGCCGGGTCTGTCCTGGACATGCTGCACGAGGATGGGTTCAACCATCAGGCAGAGACCAGGATCGGCGTGATGCAGGAGGAGTGTTCGCAGATGCTGTCCGAATTCTTCCGCCAGCTCCGGGAGAAACAAAAAGCTAAGCAAACTTGACAAAAAGGATTTGCTGGGTTATACTTATGGCTCAACCAAGTCACAAAGTTTCCGCGCAGCCGGGGAGATAGCGGTGCCCTGTATCTGCAATCCGCTCCAGCAGAGGTGATATCCCGCCCCGGGTACGGTCTTGCAGGGCTGCCCCTGGTAAGCGGCGTTGACGTTTGGGTCTTGCGCAACAGAAACTCATGAACCGTGTCAGGGCAGGAATGCAGCAGCACTAAGTGGGACCTTCTGTGTGCCGCGAGGGAGCCTGGACCGAGCTGGCTGCCAGGGTAACGCCTGTGAGCCGTACACAAAGCGGGATGCGCGGAATTTAAATAATAATTGATCAAATAAGCACTGCCTGTAGTTAAAATATACTGCCGGCAGTGCTTTTTTTCATTGTCTTTTCTTTCCAAACAGAGTATGATTTCAGTAACAGCATCACATCAATCAACCCGCAGCGGATGCAGGAGCATCCCGGCGGACAGAATGCAGGAGGGGCTTATGTTAAAAAGTACAAAAGTAAGGGAGTTGTGTGAAGAAAAAGGGATCCGGATGATCGATTTCAAGATGACGGACTTAAACGGAAGATGGCGTCATATCACGATCCCGGTGGAGCGTTTCAATGAGGACATTTTTACTTACGGAATCGGTTTTGACGGCTCCAACTACGGGTTTGCACCCATTGAAAAAAGCGATATGGTGTTCATCCCTGACGTGGAGACGGCAGTTGTGGACCCATTTGCGGAGATCCCGACCCTGACCATGTGTGGGAATGTGTGCGTGATCAAGGAGGAGAATGAGCCGTTTGACCAGTATCCCAGGAATGTTGCGCTCAGCGCGGTGGAGTACATGAAAAAGACAGGCATCGCGGACCAGATGCTGATCGGGCCGGAATTTGAGTTCCATCTGTTTGACCATGTGAGCTACACGGTGACTCCCCAGCGGGCGGCTTACAGTATTGATACCAGGCAGGCGGAGTGGAACACCGGTCTGGACAACGGTCATAATAATGGCTATGAAGTGCCGTTAAAAGGCGGATATCACATTGCTGCGCCGCAGGATGTGGGTTATGACCTGCGCAGCCGGATGTGCATGCTTTTAGAGGACTGGGGTGTGAAGGTCAAATACCATCACCATGAGGTGGGAGGCCCGGGACAGATGGAGATCGAGGTCGAGCTGGGCGACATGGTGGACATGGCGGACAAGACCATGATCGTCAAATATGTGATCAAGAATGCCGCCGCCGCGGAAGGCAGGACCGCTACCTTTATGCCCAAGCCCATTTATAAAGAGGCGGGCAACGGGATGCATGTCCATATGCTGCTTATGAAGGATGGGCAGCCGGTATTCTATGATAAAGACGGTTATTCGGGCTTAAGCAGGACAGCACATTACTTCATAGGCGGGCTTTTAAGGCACGCCCCGTCCCTGTGCGCATTCACCAATCCGTCCACCAACTCCTTCAAGCGGCTGGTGCCGGGGTATGAGGCTCCGGTCACCATCGGATATGCCACATCCAACCGGAGCGCGGTGATCCGCATCCCGGCCTATGCCAAGTCCCCGGAGACCAAGCGGTTTGAGCTGAGGAGCCCGGATGCAACGGCCAACCCCTACTATGCCTATGCCGCGATCCTGATGGCAGGGCTGGATGGTGTAAAGAATCAGATCGATCCCTCTGTCTGCGGCTGGGGGCCGTTTGACATGAACCTGTACGATCTGCCGGAGGAGGAGAAAAAGAAGATACAGTCCCTGCCCCGGACACTTGCGGAGGCGCTGGACGCCATGGAAGCCGATCATGAGTACCTGACAGAAGGCGGAGTGTTCCCGGAGCGGCTGATCCAGATCTGGCTGGATAAGAAGCGTGCAGAGAGCCGGGAGATCGAGCAGATCCCGCACCCGGCGGAGTTTAAGAAATATTATGACCTGTAAGCGGTGAAGCGGCAGGACCGCCGGAACCTGTTTCCTCTAAAGAACTAAAAACTCCCACCTTTGGACCCGTGCCATTCAGATAATGACATGGATCTTCAGGTGGGAGTGATTTTTTGATACCGCGCCTTATTGGGCGGTTATGTACTCTTTCATGAGGGCATGAAATTCCTTGTTTTTTAATATTGTGCCGTCCTTGGTTTCAATCTCAGGAAACTTCTCTTTCAGCATGGCGATAAAGGCGCTGCCCCGGTTTTTATCCGCCTCAATCCAGAAACCGCAGCGGTCGCTGATGAGTCCGACATGAAGCGTTTTTACGAATTTGATCTTATTTCCGGCGTTGACAGAGTCTTCAAGGAAAAACAGGCAGGCTGCCTTTAGGTCACTCTGTTTAAAGACAAATTCGGAAATTTTGATAAAGTCGTCAGTCAGGATGCTTTCCTTCATTTTATCGTATTTGCCGTTGGGTGTTAAAAAATAAGCTTCTCCGGTGGTCATCTGCCGGTCAAATTCTTCAATGACCTCTGTGGGGTAGCCGCTTCTCTTCGCAACCTGCTGGACCCAGTCCTCCCTGGTTTTTCCCTTTTGTTTTTTCAAAAGCATGAGAAGAGCGATTCCAAGCAGCACCAGGAACACGCCGATCCCGATTATGACGCAGTTTGTCACCATGGATAAGCCCCACGCAATGCCCCGTATCCCCAGAAAAAAGAACGGAAGTGAAAACAGCACGAATACCACAAGGACAATATATCCTGCCGTCATGGAACGCTTCCCCTCAACGACTGCACTGAAAAAGCCGTTTGGATAATGCTGCCTTTTGTAATTTTCATCCATCAATTGTTTATATCCATCCATAGCCGCTGCCCCCTTTTGTTATATTTTTACCAATTATATCATGCCTGTTTCCTGGACGTCAAGACTATCAGACACCAAGAAACCAATTGCTTTACCTGTTTAATAATGTTAGAATTAGTTATTATGGAAGACGAAGAGCTCCTATTTGTCGGCAGGATGGTGGAAGTGAGGCCGCGGCTTGCCGCGTAAAATAAACAAACAAACCGATAGACAAACCGCAGAGCATTGTATTATAATATCAGAATGGGTGCAGTATAGCCTGAAGAGATAAATAGTGAATCAGACAATAACTAATAAAAGAAGAAAGGGTGTGTCTTCTATGAGAATTGGGATGCTGACCAGCGGAGGCGACTGCCAGAGCTTAAACGCAACCATGCGCGGCGTGGCAAAGTCACTGTATAAAATGTATGATGATGTGGAGATCATCGGATTTGAGGACGGATATAAAGGACTTATGTATGCAGATTATCAAGTCATGAAACCCTCTGATTTTTCCGGTATTCTGACCAAGGGCGGCACGATCCTGGGAACCTCAAGGCAGCCATTCAAGCTGATGCGGGTACCGGATGAGAACGGTCTGGACAAAGTCGAAGCCATGAAACACACCTACAAAAAATTAAAACTGGAATGCCTTGTGGTCCTGGGCGGCAACGGAAGCCAGAAGACGGCGAACCTGCTGCGCGAGGAGGGGCTTAACGTGGTATCCCTCCCGAAAACCATCGACAATGACCTGTGGGGAACCGAAGTAACCTTTGGGTTTCAGAGCGCCATCAATGTGGCGACCAACGCCATTGACTGCATCCACACGACGGCGACCTCCCACGGGCGCGTATTTATCGTTGAGGTGATGGGGCACAAGGTTGGATGGCTGACCCTGTATGCAGGTATTGCGGGCGGAGCCGATATCATACTGCTCCCGGAGATCCCTTATGACCTGGATATTATCGTCAATGCTCTGAAGGAACGGACAAAACAGGGCAAGCGGTTTTCTATCCTGGCAGTGGCGGAAGGCGCTATTTCCAAGGAGGACGCGGGCTTGAGCAAGAAGGAACTGAAGGAAAAGAAGAAAAACCAGGTGGTGTATCCATCTGTAGCTTATGAGCTGGGCGCCCAGATCACCGAGAAGACCGGACAGGAAGTCCGTGTCACGGTTCCGGGCCATATCCAGCGCGGCGGCCAGCCCTGCCCCTATGACCGGGTTTTATCCACCCGTCTCGGCGCGGCAGCAGCCAAACTGATCAAAGAAAAGAAATACGGTTATATGGTCGCCATGCAGAATAACGAGATCACCGAGGTTCCCCTGGCAGAAGTGGCAGGGCGGTTAAAGACCGTGGACCCGGGATGTTCCATGATCCAGGAAGCGAAGCTGATCGGGATCAGTTTTGGTGACGAATAACTGTATTTTATAGTGAGGAGCAGGACTTTATGTCATATACCGCGCTGTACCGCAAATGGCGTCCGTCCGGATTTGACGATGTAAAAGGACAGGACCATATTGTACAGACTCTTAAAAACCAAATAACGAGCGGGCGTATCGGCCATGCATATCTGTTCTGCGGCACGAGGGGGACCGGTAAAACCTCCATCGCAAAGATATTTGCCAAATCTGTTAACTGCGAACATCCTGTGGATGGAAGCCCGTGCAACGAGTGCGGCGCCTGCAGGAATATTTCGTCGGGCAGTTCCATGAATGTGGTGGAGATCGATGCGGCTTCCAACAACGGTGTGGAAAATATCCGCGAGATCCGTGAACAGGTCCAGTACCCGCCCACGGAAGGAAGGTACCGTGTCTATATCATCGACGAGGTGCATATGCTTTCCACGGGTGCGTTCAACGCGCTTTTAAAGACCCTGGAAGAGCCGCCGTCCTATGTGATCTTTATCCTGGCGACCACGGAGGTTCACAAGATCCCGATCACCGTATTGTCCCGCTGCCAGAGATATGATTTCAAACGGATCACCATCGATACGATCACCGCGCGCCTGAAGGAACTGGCAGATGCGGAGCAGATCCAGGTGGAGGATAAGGCGCTCCGCTATATTGCCAAAGCGGCGGACGGCTCTATGCGTGATGCTTTGAGCCTGCTGGACCAGTGTGTGGCGTTCCATTACGGCAAACTCCTGACCTATGACAATGTGCTTGAGGTGCTGGGCGCGGTGGATTCCGGCGTATTCAGCGAACTTTTGCGCGCAGTCATCGGCAAGCAGACCACCGAATGCATGAAAAAGCTGGAGGAGATGGTCATACAGGGCCGGGAGCTGGGGCAGTTTGTGACGGATTTTATCTGGTACCTGCGGAATCTCCTGGTACTCAAGACAGCCGATGATGCGGAAAATATGCTGGAGATATCCGAGGACAACTTAAAACAGCTCAGGGAAGAAGCCGGGATGATAGACGGGGAGACCCTGATGCGCTATATCCGCATTTTTTCCGAGTTGTCCGGCCAGCTCCGTTATGCCAGCCAGAAGCGGGTTTTGATCGAACTGGCTCTGATTAAGCTGACAAAACCACAGATGGAGCCGAACCTGGATTCCATACTGCAGCGGTTAAGTGAGCTGGAGGAGCGTCTGGACGAGGGGATGCCCATGAGCCAGGATGCCATGCAGGAGATGCTGCGGCAGATGGGCGGAGGCATGGGCGGCGCAGCGTCAGGCGGATTTATAGCTGGCGGGCAGGGCTTAAGCGGGGACCCGGGTATGGCGCCTGTAAGCTCCGGCGGAGCCTGCGGCGCGGCAGGGATACCTGGACCGGCGGATACAGCCGCCGCGCAGCCGCAGAAGGTTACCATTCCCAAAGCACAGCTGGAGGATCTAAACCTGATCCGCCAGGACTGGGGCAAGATCATAAGAGATTTGGGCGGCCCGATCCGGCCCAGCTTCCGGGATACCGTCCTGGAGCCGAGCGGGGACAGTTGTCTGTGCATCGTATTTTCAGGTCAGCAGAATTATGATATAGGCAGCAGGCCCACGGTCCTTGGCCAGCTGGAAAAATACGTAGAAGAGCAGTACGGAAAAGAGATGTATTTCAAGGCGCGCTTAAAAAATGCGGGCGAGCGGCTGAATACGATCTATGTAAGTGATGAGGAACTAAAACAGGCAATACACATGGATATTACCGTGGAAGATTAGCATCTTTATGAAGGATAGAAAAGGAAGACAGAAAACAGGAGGACAGCATCATGGCAAAGCGTGGTGGATTCCCGGGAGGAATGCCGGGCAATATGAACAATATTATGAAGCAGGCACAGAAAATGCAGAGACAGATGGAGGAGACGACAAGGGAGCTTGAGGAAAAGGAATATTCCGCATCCGCAGGCGGCGGAGCTGTGAGCGTCACTGTTTCCGGCAAGAAAGAAGTGCTTTCGGTGAAGCTTTCCGAGGAGGTTGTAGATCCGGATGACATCGAGATGCTGCAGGATCTGATCGTGGCGGCTACCAACGAGGCGCTTCGGAAGATGGAAGAAGAATCACAGGCGGCCATGTCAAAGCTGACCGGCGGTCTTGGCGGCATGGGCGGAGGATTCCCATTCTAAGATGGATTATTATAGCAGGCAGATTACAACATTGATCGAAGAATTATCGAAATTGCCCGGGGTTGGCAGCAAGTCTGCGCAGCGGCTGGCATTTCACATTATCAACATGCCGCAGGAGCAGGTGGCGAACTTAACTGGGGCGATCACACGGGCCAAGGAAAATATCCGTTACTGTAAGGAGTGCTTTACCCTGACGGACCAGGAGCTTTGCCCGATCTGCAGCAGTGAGAAGCGGGATCACAGGACCATCATGGTGGTGGAGAACACCAGGGACCTTGCCGCATATGAGAAGACCGGCAAATACGACGGAGTATATCATGTGCTGCACGGGGCCATATCCCCCATGCTGGGCATTGGCCCCAATGACATCAAGCTCAAAGAGCTGATGCAGAGGCTGCAGGGTGATGTGAAAGAAGTGATCATTGCCACCAATTCGAGTCTGGAGGGCGAGACCACCGCCATGTATATCAGTAAGCTGATCAAGCCGACGGGTATAAGGGTCAGCCGGATCGCCAGCGGCGTACCGGTGGGCGGCGACCTGGAGTATATAGATGAAGTAACCTTGTTAAGAGCACTGGAAGGGCGCGTAGAGCTATGATGATTCTTAACTGGTGTAAGGAGTGCAGAAGATGGATAAATACGAGTTCAACATAAAGGTAGAGCAGATCAGGAAACTGGTCAATAAGGGGGACTATGAGACTGCGATGAAGATTGCAGACACCATAGACTGGAAAAAGGTGCGCAATGCAAACCTGCTTTCCATGGTGGCTACAGTCTATGAGAAAAACAAGGAGTATCAGGATGCCAAGGACATCCTGCTGCTTGCGTTTGAGCGTGCGCCCATAGGCAAACGGCTGCTTTACAAGCTGACAGACTTAGCGCTCAAGGAAGGCAATCTGGAGGAAGCGCAGGCGTATTACCGGGAGTTCTGCGATCTGGCGGGCGACGATCCGCGTCAGCAGCTTCTGCGGTATATGATCCTGAAGGCGATGGATGCGCCGCTGGAGCAGCTGATCCACTCTCTGGAGAGCTACACTTCTGAAGAACTGGATGAGAAATGGCTGTATGAGCTGGCTGAGCTCTATCATGAGGCGGGAGATGCAGCCCGCTGCGTCAGCACCTGTGATAAGATCATGCTGATGTTTGGCCTGGGCAAATATGTGGACAAGGCGATGGAGCTGAAGATCCAGTATGCGCCCCTTAACAAATACCAGATGGACCTGGTGGAAAACCGCGATAAATATGAAGAGAAGCTGCGGGCCGTAGAGCAGTCCTCCGGTGCAGACCTGGAGGAGTCAGAGGACACAGAGGAAGCTGGTGAGATGGAGGAGACAGCTCCGAGAGAACCGGATTTCGAGGAAAGCCCGGCTCCGGCACTGGCGTTTGAAGATGCAGAATTTGAGGCCACTCCCGCGGAGAGGGCTGTAGAAGAAGCAGAGAGCGCCTATGAGAGAGAAGCGATCGCGGCGGCTCTCAAGCAGGCAGAGGTTGAAAAAAAGCTTGCGCGCGAGATGTCCCGGATTCAGGATGTCTCCCCGGCGGAAGATGAGGATGACCTGGGTAAGACCCGGGTACTCAGTGCGATCAAACGGGCATCGGGCGGGGAGGAACCGGAGCAGGCCCCTGCTTCCCGGATGGAGGTTTTCCGTGAAGGCACTTATGAAGAGGATGTCCCAACGCAGGAAACACGGGTTGAGGAGCTGGATGATGCAGATGAGCCAGAACTGCCGAGGATGGCCAATCACCTGATGATAGAGGCCAGGAATCCGGAGAAGGGGCTGGAGATAGCAGTCCAGACCTTAAAACAGATTCAGAAAGAGACCGGCATCAAGAATCCGGTAGCCAAGATCACCGGCTCTAAGCTGAACAAGCGGGGCGTCCTTGCCAGCGCGGCGAAGCTGGCGGGCAAAGACCTGATGATCGAAGAAGCGGGAGACTTAACTCCCGAAATGTTAAAAGAGCTGGAAAAGCTGATGACCCAGGATGAGACCGGCATGAGAATCATCCTTATAGACAATCCAAAACAGATGGAGATGCTGCACGCCCAATATCCGGAGCTGGCAGACAAGTTTGAGTGCATCGGCTGTGATTATCCGCCGGCAATTAGCGTGCAGAGCACAGATACGGCGTCTGAAGCCCGGTTTGCGCAGAATGCGCAGACTGTTCAGAGTGTCCAGACCGCCCAGACGGCTCAGGCCATGCCGGAGGCCAATGCGGAGGCGGCGCCCGAGGTGGATGACCGTCCGGTACGGCGGGTGATTCCTGTCCGCGACACTGCCATGCGGATGCCTGACGCAGTCGTAGCAGGGGCAGATCCAGAGGATTTTGATGATGCGCCGTCCGAGGAAGAAATGGATATCGATGAATTTGCACAGTATGCCTGCAAGTATGCGTCAGAGATAGACTGCAGCATTACTGGCAAGAGCATGCTGGCCTTGTATGAGCGCATTGAGATTATGGAAGAAGATGGGATACCGCTGACCAGGAGTTCGGCGGAGGAGCTGATCGAGGAAGCTGCGGACCGTGCAGAAAAGCCTTCTATTGGCAAGATGATCACGGGGCTGTTTTCTTCAAAATATGACAAAGACGGTTTATTAATTTTAAAGGAAGAACATTTTATCTGATTATGGCTGAGATTAAATTAATTGCATTAGATTTGGACGGGACGCTTCTGGACAGCCAGAAGCGTCTGTCTTCCAGAAATGAGAGAGCGCTGAAAGAATGCATCCGGAGAGGCATTGCAGTTGTACCCTGTACCGGCAGGATCTGGTTTGCAGTACCGGAGGTAGTCCGCAGCATTCCCGGGATCCGGTATGCCATCACCACAAATGGAGCGGTCATAGAAGATGTGGCAGAGAAAAAGATCCTGGACGAGAGGAAGATGAGCTGTAAGCTTACCATGGAGATCCTTGAGCTGGGAAAACAATTCCATACCATGTATGATGTGTATGCTGCCGGTCTTGCCTTTGGAGAGACAAGATTTTTGGAGCATATGGAACTGTACGGTATTTCACCCCTGATCCAGAAGATGATCCGCGAGACCCGGCAGTCGGTTCCGGATGTGATCGCACAGGTAAAAGAGCTGGATCAGCCTGCAGAGAAGGTGAATTACTTTTTTGCAGACGAGCAGGAACGGTCCCGCGCGAGAAAAGCACTTCTGGCAAGAGGGGATGTGATCGTCAGTTCCTCACTTCCCAACAACCTGGAGATCAATGCGTTGGGAGCGACCAAAGGCGAAGCAATCCTGCGCCTTGCAGCCCACCTGGGCCTTGCACCGGATCAGACTATGGGATTCGGAGACGGTGAGAATGATGTGAATATGATTCAGCTGGCGGGTATAGGCGTCGTTATGGGCAATGCTCTGGAAAGCCTGAAAGAGCACGCGGATTATATTACGTGCACCAACGACGAAGATGGAGTGGCGGACGCCATAGAGAAGCTGGTTTTGACAGAAAAGGAATAATATGGAATTTTTGATGGAACACTGGCTTGCCACAGGTGTAGGTGTATTTCTGCTGTCTATGGTATTGTATGGGCATTACAGAGGATTCCTGAGACTGGCAGTTACCATGACAGCGCTGATTCTCAGCCTGGTTGTGGTACGGGTTGCCATGCCCTATGTGACCGGTATGCTGAAAGAAAATACCGGGATTCATCGCGCCATTGGGCAGGGACTGCTCCATATGGCAGGTGCGGAGGCGGATGGAGAGCCGCAGCTTCCTGCCCAGCAGCGGGAAGCCATCGAACGCCTGAAGCTGCCTGAGCAGATGAAGGAAGCTCTCTTAGAAAATAATAATAACGAAATCTATCATATTTTAGGTGTAGATGCCTTCCTGGATTACGTGGCAGCCTATCTGACCAATATGGTATTGAACCTTATCGGCTCAGTCCTGCTGTTTTTGATCGTATTCCTGGCGATACGGCTTTTGGTGAAATGGCTGGATCTGGTGGCGAAATTGCCGATCCTGTCGGGGATCAATCAGATTGCAGGGGCGGTTTTAGGCGGACTGCAGGGGCTTCTGGTCCTGTGGGTTGCAGGACTGGTTGTCAAAGCCTGTGCTTCCGCTCCATGGGCACAGGCCGTGCAGGCACAGATAGAAGGAAGCCTGTGGCTGGGTTTTTTATATCACAACAATATCTTTAACTGGCTGTTTGTCAGTATCCTGAACAGCTTAGTATAAGATTCCGTGACCGATTTTACACAAAAGTTTAATGATTACCTTAATCGTTATAATTCATTTAATTGATTATATCATATGTACAATAGATACAATTCCGCGAACTTTACCAGAGATCTGGCAGTTTGCGGAATTTTTTTGACCACTAAATGTAGTGAAAATAAAGAAAAACCAGCATATCTAGTGGACGATAAAAATTGTCCAAAAAAACGACACAAATACCTTGACAAAACAGGTAAATAAATGGTATATTAAAGCTCCACCGCGAAACAGCGGTGCGAAATCCTCACGGATTTCCAGTAAAGTAAAAAAGTTGAAAAAAGTTCTTGACAATAGCAAACTGGTGTGATAAGATATACGAGTTGCCGCCGAGAACGAAAGCAACACAGAACCTTGAAAATAGAAGATTGAACAGTGTTTAAAACCCTGAAAATTCTAATAAAAAAGCGTCCTGGTTGGACAGCTTTGAAATGAGATTTCAGAACAAAAACAAACCAAACAACAGTAGAACGGTTTAATGATTAGCTAGCAAGTTAATCTTGAAACCTGGACACAAACAACCAAAAGGTTTGGTCAGGCAACTGGCTGGGCCGCTTCTAAAGAAGCTAAAATTTGAGAGTTTGATCCTGGCTCAGGATGAACGCTGGCGGCGTGCTTAACACATGCAAGTCGAGCGAAGCGATTTGACGGAAGTTTTCGGATGGAAGTCAGATTGACTGAGCGGCGGACGGGTGAGTAACGCGTGGGTAACCTGCCTCATACAGGGGGATAACAGTTAGAAATGACTGCTAATACCGCATAAGCGCACAGTGCCGCATGGTACGGTGTGAAAAACTCCGGTGGTATGAGATGGACCCGCGTCTGATTAGCTGGTTGGTGGGGTAACGGCCTACCAAGGCGACGATCAGTAGCCGACCTGAGAGGGTGACCGGCCACATTGGGACTGAGACACGGCCCAAACTCCTACGGGAGGCAGCAGTGGGGAATATTGCACAATGGGGGAAACCCTGATGCAGCAACGCCGCGTGAGTGAAGAAGTATTTCGGTATGTAAAGCTCTATCAGCAGGGAAGAAAATGACGGTACCTGACTAAGAAGCCCCGGCTAACTACGTGCCAGCAGCCGCGGTAATACGTAGGGGGCAAGCGTTATCCGGATTTACTGGGTGTAAAGGGAGCGTAGACGGCGAGACAAGTCTGAAGTGAAAGCCCGGGGCTCAACCCCGCGGACTGCTTTGGAAACTGCCTTGCTGGAGTGTCGGAGAGGTAAGTGGAATTCCTAGTGTAGCGGTGAAATGCGTAGATATTAGGAGGAACACCAGTGGCGAAGGCGGCTTACTGGACGATAACTGACGTTGAGGCTCGAAAGCGTGGGGAGCAAACAGGATTAGATACCCTGGTAGTCCACGCCGTAAACGATGAATGCTAGGTGTTGGGGAGCAAAGCTCCTCGGTGCCGCCGCAAACGCATTAAGCATTCCACCTGGGGAGTACGTTCGCAAGAATGAAACTCAAAGGAATTGACGGGGACCCGCACAAGCGGTGGAGCATGTGGTTTAATTCGAAGCAACGCGAAGAACCTTACCAAGTCTTGACATCCTCTTGACCGACGAGTAACGTCGTCTTCCCTTCGGGGCAAGAGAGACAGGTGGTGCATGGTTGTCGTCAGCTCGTGTCGTGAGATGTTGGGTTAAGTCCCGCAACGAGCGCAACCCTTATCCTTAGTAGCCATCATTAAGTTGGGCACTCTAGGGAGACTGCCAGGGATAACCTGGAGGAAGGTGGGGATGACGTCAAATCATCATGCCCCTTATGATTTGGGCTACACACGTGCTACAATGGCGTAAACAAAGAGAAGCGAGACCGCGAGGTGGAGCAAATCTCAGAAATAACGTCTCAGTTCGGATTGTAGTCTGCAACTCGACTACATGAAGCTGGAATCGCTAGTAATCGCGAATCAGAATGTCGCGGTGAATACGTTCCCGGGTCTTGTACACACCGCCCGTCACACCATGGGAGTCGATAACGCCCGAAGTCAGTGACCCAACCTTATAGGAGGGAGCTGCCGAAGGCGGGATTGATAACTGGGGTGAAGTCGTAACAAGGTAGCCGTATCGGAAGGTGCGGCTGGATCACCTCCTTTCTAAGGAAGAAGAAGTAAGGGTTTTACACACTGTTGAGTCTTTTAGAAAAGGTTCAAAAATTTCCGGTGCCGATGCGCCCGGGGGTCACACTCGTTCCCATCCCGAACACGACAGTTAAGCCCCAGGCGGCCGATGGTACTATATTGGAAACGATATGGGAGAGCAGGTGGGTGCCGGAATTTTATTAAACAAATAACGCGGGCTTATAGCTCAGCCGGTTAGAGCGCACGCCTGATAAGCGTGAGGTCGGTGGTTCGAGTCCACTTAAGCCCATCATTAAAGTAATTTTTATTTTAATGACAATTATATATAAAGAAGATAGGAAAACCTTGAAAAAAGGTGGACCCGCATCCGTGGGGGTGTAGCTCAGTTGGGAGAGCACCTGCCTTGCAAGCAGGGGGTCAAGAGTTCGAATCTCTCCATCTCCACTCGGTATAAAAATAAAACTGTTTTTATACCAGCCATGTACCTTGAAAACTGCATATTGAATTATATCTAGATAGATTCTTATAGGAGATCACATCAAACATAAGAACATATCAAGACATCCGAGGTGTTACATCGCGAGATGTAACCAATAAAAAAACTGTAACTCGTTGGGAGATGACACTTTTGGTGGAATCGAACAACAACCTAAGACCAGAGATTCAACGCTATGAATCTTAGACAGATACCCGCACCCGCAGGTGGAAGTCGAATTGGTCAAGCTATAAAGAGCGCAGGGTGGATGCCTTGGCACTAAGAGCCGATGAAAGACGTGATAAGCTGCGATAAGTTTCGGGGAGGAGCAAATATCCTTTGATCCGGAAATTTCTGAATGGGGAAACCTACTTGAGCAAACCTCAAGTGTCGTATGGTGAATACATAGCCATACGTCGGGAACCGCCTGAACTGAAACATCTAAGTAGGGCGAGGAAAAGAAAGAAAACTCGATTTCCAGAGTAGCGGCGAGCGAAATGGAAGGAGCCTAAACCAGAGCGCGTGCGTTCTGGGGTTATGGACTGCAATAAGTGAGCTGATTTGTTAGTGGAATGGTCTGGGAAGTCCAACCACAGGGGGTGAAAGTCCCGTACACGAAAGCAATAGGCAGCGAGCAGGATCCAAAGTACCGCGAGACACGAGAAACCTTGCGGGAAGTCGGGGGGACCACCCCCCAAGGCTAAATACTCCTTAGTGACCGATAGCGCATAGTACTGTGAAGGAAAGGTGAAAAGGACCCCGGGAGGGGAGTGAAAGAGAACCTGAAACCCTGTGTTTACAAGCTGTGGAACCACGTTAAAGGTGGAACCGCGTACTTTTTGTAGAACGGTCCGGCGAGTTACCTGTACTGGCAAGGTTAAGCACTGAAGGTGCGGAGCCGAAGGGAAACCAAGTCTTAATAGGGCCAAAGTCAGTATGGGTAGACCCGAAACCGGGTGATCTATCCATGTCCAGGTTGAAGTCACCGTAAAAGGTGATGGAGGACCGAACGCACATCCGTTGAAAAGGGTGGCGATGAGGTGTGGATAGGGGAGAAATTCCAATCGAACCCGGAGATAGCTGGTTCTCCTCGAAATAGCTTTAGGGCTAGCCTCGTATTAGTCTGCTGGAGGTAGAGCACTGAATTTCCTAGGGGGCGTCAAAGCTTACCAAAGAATATCAAACTCCGAATGCCAGCCAGATGATGTACGGGAGTCAGACGGCACGAGATAAGTTGGGTCGTCAAAAGGGAAAGAGCCCAGACCTACAGCTAAGGTCCCAAAGTGTGTGTTAAGTGGAAAAGGATGTGGGATTTCAAAGACAACTAGGATGTTGGCTCAGAAGCAGCCACACATTCAAAGAGTGCGTAATAGCTCACTAGTCGAGAGGTCCTGCGCCGAAAATGTCCGGGGCTGAAACACAACACCGAAGCTTAGGATTCATACTTAGTATGAGTGGTAGAGGAGCATTCTTAGAGGAATGAAGCAGTACCGTAAGGAGCTGTGGACTTTTAAGAAGAGAGAATGCCGGAATGAGTAGCGAGATGGAGGTGGGAATCCTCCAGGCCGAATATCTAAGGTTTCCAGAGTAAAGCTGATCTGCTCTGGGTAAGTCGGGGCCTAAGGCGAGGTCGAAAGACGTAGTCGATGGACAACAGGTTGAGATTCCTGTACCGCATATCATCAGAACTGTGGGGACACAGAACCGAATCCAAACCCGGGAATGAAAAGACCGGGGCAAGCACAGGACCAGTATGGCCGGCAAAACCGCCATGCAATGGGAGGGTGTGATGCGTACCGAACAAAAGTAGGGAAGTTGGAGTAGGGGCTGTCAAGAAAAGCCGCTATTGTGTGATATGTGCCCGTACCGTAAACCGACACAGGTGGATGAGGAGAGAATCCTAAGGCCGGCGGGAGAAGCATTGTTAAGGAACTCGGCAAAATGACCCCGTAACTTCGGGAGAAGGGGTGCCACAGAGATGTGGCCGCAGAGAATAGGCTCAAGCAACTGTTTAGCAAAAACACAGGTCTATGCAAAACCGAAAGGTGAGGTATATGGGCTGACGCCTGCCCGGTGCTGGAAGGTTAAGAGGAGAGGTTAGCGCAAGCGAAGCTTTGAATTTAAGCCCCAGTAAACGGCGGCCGTAACTATAACGGTCCTAAGGTAGCGAAATTCCTTGTCGGGTAAGTTCCGACCCGCACGAAAGGCGTAATGATTTGAGCGCTGTCTCGACAATGCACCCGGTGAAATTGAAATACCAGTGAAGATGCTGGTTACCTGCGCCAGGACGGAAAGACCCCATGGAGCTTTACTCCAGCTTGATACTGGGATTCGGTCATGCATGTACAGGATAGGTGGGAGGCAGAGAAGTGAGGACGCCAGTCTTCACAGAGCCGCTGTTGGGATACCACCCTTGTGTGACTGGGTTTCTAACCTGCACCCGTGACCCGGGTGGGGGACAATGTCAGGTGGGGAGTTTGACTGGGGCGGTCGCCTCCGAAAGGGTATCGGAGGCGCTCAAAGGTTCCCTCAGAATGGTTGGAAACCATTCGCAGAGTGCAAAGGCATAAGGGAGCTTGACTGCGAGACCGACGGGTCGAGCAGGTAGGAAACTAGGACTTAGTGATCCGGTGGTATAAAGTGGGATTGCCATCGCTCAACGGATAAAAGCTACCCTGGGGATAACAGGCTTATCACTCCCAAGAGTTCACATCGACGGAGTGGTTTGGCACCTCGATGTCGGCTCATCGCATCCTGGGGCTGAAGTAGGTCCCAAGGGTTGGGCTGTTCGCCCATTAAAGCGGTACGCGAGCTGGGTTCAGAACGTCGTGAGACAGTTCGGTCCCTATCCGGCGTGGGCGTAGGATATTTGAGAGGAGCTGTCCTTAGTACGAGAGGACCGGGATGGACTGACCTCTGGTGTACCGGTTGGGTATCAAACCCATGGCCGGGTAGCCAAGTCGGGAAGGGATAAACGCTGAAGGCATCTAAGCGTGAAGCCCCCCTCAAGATGAGATATCCCATACGCAAGTAGTAAGACCCCTTGAAGACGACGAGGTAGATAGGGCAGAGGTGGAAGTGCAGTAATGTATGGAGCTGACTGTCACTAATAGGTCGAGGGCTTGACCAAGTTGGTTTAGGAGAGAAACAGAAAACGGATGAATTCAATATGTGGTTTTGAAGGTATATGCTTTAACTGATTGGCGCTAAGAGAGCTTAATCAGTTAAATATATTTGTAGAGTATATGTATATTTTACGTAATATTGGGCATAGTATTACTTCAGAACAGTACAACTGTGATTAATAAGATCACAAAGGTGCTCACGCTAATCCTCGATAGCTCAGTCGGTAGAGCACGCGGCTGTTAACCGCGCTGTCGTAGGTTCAAGTCCTACTCGGGGAGTTTTTTGCATACTGTACAAATGCAGAACACGGCCCCATGGTCAAGCGGTTAAGACATCGCCCTTTCACGGCGGTAACACGAGTTCGAATCTCGTTGGGGTCATTAGTCGGAATAAAATACATTCTGGCTCATACAATACAATATGGCGACATAGCCAAGTGGTAAGGCGTGGGTCTGCAACACCCTGATCACCAGTTCAAATCTGGTTGTCGCCTCTAATTCAAAGTATCGCAACACCTTGTAAGATAAGGGGTTGCGGTATTTTTTGTGCGCCTGGCGGCGCACGTTTCTAACGGTGCAAGTTCGGAATCCGCCTGGTAGTGGGACGGATATAGCCGAAGGCAAGGGTGACCATCATGAGGTAGAATCTGAAAGAAGCTGGATGTGGGGAAACTACTAACCCACGGGCAAACCTCTGGTCTAAGGAACAAAAATCATATATAAGGCTGTGTATGAGGGTAAGTTTGCAAGGCAAAATGAAGTCCAATAGCTACACAGAATCATGTGCAGTAAATATGGCAGATGGATGGAGGGAAAGAAACGTGTGGTACTCAGGGGAATCTGTGCGGAACGTTCCGAAAGGAGTAACCGTTATTGCGAGATAGCGTTGAGCGCACAGAAGTCAGCAGAGGTCATAGTAGCTGTTTTTTTCAGTGAAGGACCGAATCAATAGGAGTCTCTAGTACGACAGGGAAAGGAGGAATGAACAGATGAGCACAGAAAACAAAGAAAGTTGCCCACAAAGAGATAGCGCGGAACGCAAAGGGTATGTAAAGCGCGCCGCTTATTCAACCGGATATGGAAGGAAAGAGACAGTGCAGAGCTGGACATTCTGGGTAAGATACTGGATAAGGACAACCTAAACGGGGCTTACAAAAGAGTGAAGGCAAACAAGGGAGCGCCAGGGATAGATGGTATGACAATCGAAGCGGCACTTTTGTTATTGGTAAATTCTATGCTAATGTATGCAAAGCTTATTATTGTCCCAAATAGCGTTTATTGCATTGAAAGTATCTTCCTCTGGTGTCAAGTCGCGTAAGTAATGTAATACTATAGCTAACGTGAAATGCCCTAGAAGCGTAGTTGCTGGGCTTTGTTTATAGAATATGGAAGCTACCGTAAGGTTAATTTGAGTTAATTATTTTAATTATGTGACTTGTATAAATATTGTGTTATAATAGCAAGTGCTAGAGATGTTTTACTTTGCTATATGTAGATAGGATAAGAATATTTGAAACGAGGATAAAAAATGAAAATACTATATACTGATATACTTCCTTTAGGAATCGAGAAAGAGCAGGAAACCATATTGGAGTGTTTTTATAAACAGATTTCTAAAGCTGATCGAGTAGAGATTGCAGTAGGTTATATTTCAAAGGCCTCTTTAGAAGAATTAAACAATCTTGTCGAAAAGTATAGTATATCTAAAATTTGTTTGAACATTGGAATGTATTATATTGAGGGAATGCCTGAAGGTACATATCATTTTGCAATTGATTATAATAGCAAATGGAAATCAAAGCATTTAGGTGAGATTCGTATTATAAATGCGTTTAAGTATCACGGAAAAGTATATTGTTTTTATAAAAACGATAAAATTTTTTCTGCGATATTAGGTTCAGCTAATTTAGGGATAATTAAGCTGGAAGCTGGTAATCGAAGACAGTATGAAACATCTATTTTTATAGAAAACAAGGATATATGTGAAGAACTGGCTTTATTGTTGGAAAAATTGAAATCACCAATGTGTTCAGTTAATATTCAGGAGTTAAATATTCCTCTTATAAGGGAAGAAAATACATCGTTGAATAATATTGACACTGTTGAACAGTTGCCGCAGAAGGAAGTAGAACTATATAAAGGATGTAAAACAGATATTTCTTTTACACTTCCATTAAAAGTTCCTTCATATAATGAACGCTTTTTGGATGACGGAAAACATTATACAAAATCAAACCTAAATGTGTGTTATGCGGCACCAAGAAGTTCTCGAAAAGCTCGTGATTGGTATGAAACACAATTAACGGTTAGTAAAGTAATTACTAGAATGAATGGCTATCCAGAAAAGGGTAATCCTTTTTTTGTAATAACGGATGATGGATACTGGTTCAAAGTACATACTACTAGTGATGGGAATAAACAATTCAGTGCAGTAGGGAATGAGCTTATTATGGGACGATGGATTAAGGGACGACTTGCGGCAGCTGGATTGGTTAATCCAGTTAATAATACTCTCTTAGACGAAAACAGAAGCGGAATGATTACAAAAGAAATGTTAGTTTTATACGGGTGTGATAAACTAGTTTTAACTAAGACTACAAAAAAAGTTAGGGATGAGGAAGGAAAAGAATTGGATGTCTGGTTTTTTTCTTTTGAATCTACAGAAACAGATGAGGAATAATTATGCAGTATTTAAAAAAATATCTTAAAACAATTTCTGATAGAGGTAATTTAAAACTGGCTGAGTCTATTCTGAAAACAGCAGATGATATTGGTGAAAAATATATACGCAATTTTTCTTATACTGGACATAGAATAGGATTATTATTTGGTAATGTTCAGTCAGGAAAAACAGGTCAGATGTTTGGAATAATATGTAAGTCTGCAGACCTTGGATTTCCTGTATTTGTTTTACTTACAACAGATAATATAATTCTTCAGCAACAAACCTTGGAGCGCGTTAAGACTGATTTAAGCGGTTTTTGTATCTGTGGGGAAAGTGATGGGGGATTATTTATTAGCAACAATCTAATTCAGCCAGTAATTATTGTCCTTAAAAAGAATGTTAGAATTTTGAAACTTTGGGCAAATATTTTAAATGCTACTGGATTTATGAAGGGGAATCCCTTATTTATTATAGACGATGAGGCTGATGCTGCTTCCCTGAATAATTTAATTAATACAAATAAGAAATCATCTATTAATAAATATTTAGAGTCAATAAAAAATGGAGCTTCAAGCAGTTTATATCTTCAGGTTACGGGAACACCTCAGGCCATTTTATTGCAGACAGTTGTTTCTGGATGGCATCCATATTTTAAGTATTACTTTGAACCTGGGAACAGTTATTTAGGAGGAGACTTCTTTTTCCCAACTAATAGAAAAGCAGAATCTATTTGTTATCTGAAAGATATAGATAAACCAACTCAAGCCGTTGTAATTAGACATCTTACTGTGTCTGGGCATATAAGTGCAACGGGGGGAACGGTATCAAATTGTTTATTTCATCCTAGTGTACGACAAAATGTGCATAGTCAGTATGCAGAAGAAGTTCAAAAAATACTTATATGGTGCCAGGAGTATAAAGATACTGAATTAAAAGATAAATTAGAAAAAGAATATGATGTGATACGGCCGAAAAAAACTGCTAAATTGCCATTTGTCAAATTTTATGAAGCAGTCATTGATATTTTGTGTAATAATAAAATAAAAGTGTTAATCATGAACGGTAAGTATGAAATAAATAGTTCTGAGTATACTGATGGTTTTAATATTATTATCGGAGGTAATACATTAGGTAGAGGTGTTACTTTTCCAGGACTTCATACAATATATTATACCAGAACAAGTAAAAAACCACAGGCGGATACAATGTGGCAACATAGTCGAATGTTTGGGTATGATAGAGATCCTGGTTTAATGCAAGTTTTTATAGATGAAAATTTGTATAAACTTTTTTCTGATATTAATGCAACAAATAACTCTATTATATCTCAAATAGAGAGCGGAAGTGATAATATTAAAATTTATTATCCAAAAGGACTCAACCCTACAAGAAAGAGTGTCGTAGATAATAAAAAAGTATCTATTATTGCAGGCGGTGTTAATTATTATCCATTTAATCCGGAAAATAATTCAATTGAAAGGTTGGATAAACTTTTGGAGCCTTTCGATGAGAAGGAAACCCCTTATCAAGTAAATTTAAGATTAATGATAGAAATTTTTAGCTGTATTAAGTCGGAAAATGATTTTAAACTTGCGGGGTTTATTGGAGCTTTACAAGCAATGTTAGCAGATAAACCAACAGCTCAGGGAATCTTGATTGTACGAAGGAATAGAGATATATCTAAAGGGACAGGAGCCATGTTATCACCAAATGACTGGTCTCTGGGGGCCTCATACACTGATAAAACTGTATTAACTATGTATAAGGTGACTGGAACAAAAGGATGGTTGGGGAGACAAATTTGGATACCAAACATAAAGTTACCTGATAGTGTAGTTTTTTATAATGTAGATAATGTATTATAGTAGTTAGCTGTATGTTTTGTATAAAATATAAAGATTAGGAGAGATAAGGGTGGCGGACAATCATACTAAAGAAATAAGAAGCATGAACATGTCGCACATTCGCAGTACAAACTCAAAACCGGAAGAGATTGTTCGAAAATTTTTGTTTGCTAAAGGGCTACGTTATAGAAAGAACGTTAGGGAATTACCAGGAACCCCTGATATTGTTTTTCCTAAATATAAAACTATTGTGTTTATAAATGGTTGTTTTTGGCATCAGCATGATTGTCCACGTTTTGTTTGGCCGTCATCAAATGTTGAATATTGGCGAAATAAAATTGAGCGAAATGTTGAACGAGATAAACTAAATAGCGAACTTTTAATGCAACTGGGTTGGCGTATTATAATAGTGTGGGAGTGCGAACTTAAGAAAAAGAATAGAGAGCAGCGATTAGAAAACCTATACCAAGAAATTATATCCTCAAAATAAAGAATATTTAATTTATGCATGCTTAAAAATGTCATGGATATTCATAAGGGGTGAGTGTGTGAAGAAATCCCTGTAAAAGCAGATCTTCTATGATAATGGCAGGGCTGAAAGCTTCTCTATGAGCGTTCAGCCCTTGGTTTATATATACCGCACAATACTGCGTATGTCAAGAACAGGCGGATTCCCGCCTGGCCTGAACGGTCCTAGATTCTCTTACATCGGCAGTCTGCCCTCATACATGAGGCTCAGTTCCCCATATACCTGGCCCCAGTTCCGGATTGGCATCGTCCACTTCTTTGTTGCCTCAAACGTTGACAAATACAGAGCTTTTAAAAGGGCTGTATCGCTTGGAAACACGCTCCTCTGACGATTCATCTTCCGGTATGTGGCGTTCAGGCTTTCGATTGCGTTCGTGGTATATATAACCTTGCGTACAGTCGTTGAAAACTTAAAGATGGCGACGATCGCGTCCCAGTTCGGGTACCAGCTTTTCATGGAATTCGGGTACTTTTCTGACCGTTTTTTTGTGACCCGCTCCAAGGCTTCTAATGCCTTCTCTTCTGTTGGCGCCTGGTATATCGTTTTGAGATCTGCCGCAAAGAGCTTACGGTCCTTGTCTGATACGTATTTTAACGCATTCCGCACCTGATGGACAATGCACCTCTGGCATTCCGTCTTTGGAAAGGCAGCGGCTATCGCTTCCTTAATTCCTGTCAGTCTATCGGCACAGAGGATCAAGATATCTTTTACTCCACGGTTTTTTAAACCATTCAGAACGGAAAGCTAGTACTTGGCACTCTCATTTTCGCCAACCTCGATGGTCAGAACCTCTTTTAAACCATCTGAATTAATCCCCAGTACAACATAGGCCGCCAGCTTACGGATCACGCCGTTATCCCGTACAGAATAGTGGATTGCATCGATATAAAGCACCGGATAGACATCGGAAAGGGGGCAGTTCTGCCAGTCTTCAATCTGGGGCAGAAGTTTATCCGTCACATCCGAAATGAAGCCTTGGGGGGTCTCGAAGCCGTAGATATCCTCCAGTGTTTCCGAGATCTGCCGTGTTGTCATCCCTTTAGCGTACATGGATATGATCTTCTGATCGATATCAGAGATATCTTTCTGGCGTTTCTTTACCACCTGTGGCTCAAAGGTGGAGTTACGGTCCTGTGGGACTTCGACTTTCATGCTTCCATAGCTACTATTAACCTGTTTGGTTTTATAGCCATTGCGATAGTCATCGCAACCGGAACGTTCTGACTTGCGATAGCCAAGATGCTCGTCCATCTCGGATTCCATCATCTCTTTGATGGTACCGCCCAGTAGATCTTTGAGAGCATCCTGAATGTCCTGGGCAGATTCAATCTCATACTCCTCAAGAAGCTGCCGGATGATATTTCGCTTTCCATCAGTCATTTGCACTCTGTGTACAGATTTCTTTTCTCTTGCCATAATAAAAAGGCCTCCTATGATTTTTATTTTATCATAGAAGACCTTATAAATCTTTAATTACAGAAAACTTTCACAGACTCTATTTTTTGCACCCTTGTTTTAGTGAGATGCCTCATTTTTAATTATTCATTTATATTAGATTCTATATAATCATATGGGATACCTGCAAAGCTGTTTAAGATGGCCTCAAATATAATTTGAGCACCTTTACAGGGGACAGCCATACCAATTTGTTTTCGTACACTCTCTTTGTTGCCGATAAATTTGTAACTATCAGGAAAGGTTTGCAGACGAGCTCGTTCGCGATTTGTCAATGCTCTGGCTTCATTCCAATGATAAATATGAGTCCCTCCGCCTCCGCTGCCAGTTACTGTGTAAGCTGGTTTATTTGGATCTAATCGTTTATAAATCTGACTAATCTTCGCACCAGTAACGTGTAGCTGAAGCTCTTCGGGAATATTAGCAGTAAATGCATTCTCTCCAGGTTTTATATAATGAAGACGCTTTATTACATTTTCAGACTGCTTGGTTAATTCATTATTCATTGCATCAACAGGAATTGGCGGTTTTTCTAGAGCGGTTCGACAAGTATTATCAATATTCCTATATGGTTTTGGAGAAGGTACATGATACACAACACCCAAATCTTTCCGGATACCAATAATAATAATACGATGTCTTGCCTGTGGAACACCATATTGCTCAAATTTATATAGATGTGGTGTTAAAATGTATCCAGCCTCATTCATGTCCTGTAAAATCTTGATAAATGCTGTGCCTGAATTGGCATTACGTAAGCCTCCTACATTTTCAGCTAAAAACCACATGGGTTGATATTGTTTTAGCACTTTAATACCATAAGAGTATAGAGGTCCATATGTGCCGTCCATACCTTTTTGTTCGCCAACAACACTATAATCATTACAAGGAAATCCAAAAGCTAATGCATCTATAGGGGGAAGATTTGATAAATCAAATTTTCGTATATCGGCATGATATACTGTTTCTGGGTTATCAGGGCATATATTATGTTGGTATGTTTTACAAGTGTTTTCATCATAGTCATTGGACCATTGATGGATAATTCGATAATTAGGATCAGAAATACGGGCATTCACTGCACCCCAAGCGAGTCCTCCAGGACCACAAAAGAGTTCACCTAATTTAAATATCATTTTTTTTGTCACCTCGTTTTGCTGTAAATAAATTGATAGTTGTTTGTATACAGGCTTTTTCCTCTGGATTTAATTTGTCAACATTTTGAAATACGTGTTGATAATTTAAAAGATCATTATTATTTAAGAAGCCGCACAATTTATATAGAGATATTAAATCTACATGATATAATTGAGAAAGCTGTTTTAGAATGTCTGGGGTAGGAAGTTGCCCGTGTTCTATTCGACTCAGTATCGAATTTGTGATGTTTGTTGCTTTTTGAACGTCGTGTTGGCTCATATTTGCATTAAGCCGTAAATTTTTAAGATATGTACCAATATCAATCATGAAATCACCTCTAATAAAGTGTATCATAATTGCTGCAATAATGCAAGAAATATATATATAATGCTGCAGAAACGCAGCGAATATGAGAAGCACTTAAAAACAAAAAGAACACTCGTTCGATTTATTGTATCATAGTTAGACATTTATTACAATCTAATAATTAAATTATTTATTTTTTTTCTAATTAGAGATAGAATAAATATAACCGTTGATAAATCAAAGTGAGGTGAGGGGTATTATGAAAATAGGAGCTTATTACATTCAACTTAAAGATGCGCATATAAACTGGGGAACACATAGAAAAACAGATACAAGAAAATTACGCGATAATGAAGCGTATATAGCAATTCCGGCAGAATATGCATATGCATATAACATAAAAAAGGGGGATATTTACACGTGCAATATAAATAATAAAGTAAAAATTGAATTAAAAGCTTCTGGATCACAGGGAAGAAAAGAGTACGCAAAACAGTTTGAGGGAAATGGGGAGCTAAGAATTGTTTATGATTGGTATAGAGATCATGATGCTAAAGAAGGTGACTATGTTGTAGTAACACTTTACGATAATTATATTCTTGATCTGGAATTTATACCAGGAACAAATAAAGTACGATTAGAGCAATTAAACATCTACGGAAAAAAGGGCAAAATATCCAACTTGGATGAACGAGAGAATGTTGGGTTCCGATTAATTAATCTACAAATAAAAAATAATGATATTGAACACTATAATATTAGATTTTTTCCAGAGGATTTAAAAAGCAAAAGTAATGCTCCAATAACAACATTAATCGTTGGAGCTAATGGAGCAGGTAAAAGTTTTATTTTAATGATATTATCTGATATTTTTAATACTGTACAAAACGAAAATTCTATATCGCAATTAAAGTATTCATATTATGGATTAAAATATATTTTAGACGGGGATTTAATAGAAATAGAAATTGTAAACCGTGCACTTATTATCCATAAGAATGATGTGCTGTTAGAGCGGGCGAATTACGCATTACCCCAAAAGGTATTAGCTGTGTCTTTTATGTTAAACGACAAATTTCATTTTAAACAGGCTAATTTAGCAAATGGAAATACTATGTATGAATATCTAGGGGTAAGAGTAACATCAAATGCATCTTATACAAGTTCTATAAGCAATAAAATTGCGGAATGTTTAGTTAATATTGCCACAAACGGAAAGCTGGGTATGTTAATTGACAGATTATCAAAGTATCTTGATTTAGACCCCAATATATCGGTTGGCTGTGAACTCTCAGCTACGGATTTTTTTGCACCTGATTTAAAACGACGCTTAAAAGAAAGTGGGTTAAAAATAATTGGTCAGGAGGAATATAGAAGTGATGCAGTAAAGAAAATTTCAGAAGAAGACTATGCCTTATTAGAACAATATATTCAAACAATCAATAAAGAAAATATGTATGTGCAGGAGGGATCCCAAATACAGTTTGGAGTAAAATTTAATGCTACAGATTCAAGAGAAGAACTTCTAAAAATAAGAGATGATTATACTTTAATAAAAAATCTATGCAGTTTAAAAATAATTAAAAATTTAACGCTTTATTTATATAAAAAGGGGGAACGCTTTTCGTTTGATAATGCGAGCTCTGGAGAAAAGCATATAATATATTCGTTTGTAAGTATATTTAATAGTATAGAGGAAAATTCATTAATTCTCATTGACGAACCCGAAATTAGTTTGCATCCTAACTGGCAAATTAAATATATTAGTTTTTTAAAGACAGTATTTAAAGAATATACTTCATGCCATTTTATTATTGCTACCCATTCACATTATTTAGTTTCGGACTTAAATCCAAAGAGTTCATCATTAATAACAATGGAACGCACTGAAAATAATAAAAAAATAATTACTACTGTAGATTATAGTACGTATGCATGGTCTGCCGAAAATATTTTATATAATATTTTCGGTGTACGAATGGCACGCAATTATTATTTTGATTTAGATGTCAGAAAATTATTATATTTAGTAAGCCACCAAAAATATGAACAAATTGACGAAATTAAAAATTTATACATAAAACTTATTAAATATGTTTTAGATGAAAGTGATCCCCTAAAAAATGTATTAAATGAAGTTAAGGAGTATATTGATAATGTTGAAGCTAAATCCTGTTAAATATTCAAAGCATCAGAAGAGATATATAAAAAATTTAGGCATCACCAAATATGAGGATTGGATGTCTAATAATATAATTAATGAGCAAATAAAAAAAACAATAAAAACCCAAATGTTAAAAAATCAATCCCAATGCTGTGCTTATTGCAACTTGAAATTTTATGAAACATCAAGACCGGAGATAGAGCATATAGCGCCAAGAAAGCTATATCCAGAATTTGAATATATTAATAAAAATTTAGTTATGGCTTGTCAATATTGTAATGGATCATCAAAAAAAGGTAGCAAAAATACAATAAAGACAAAAAACCAATATTACAATACGTGTCATTTTAATATAGTACATCCATTTTATGATAATGCGGAAGATTATTTTGAGCAAAGTGCGTTTATAATTAAAATTAAAAATGGACTGTCTGGAGATATGAAAGAAAAGGCTGAAATGACTTTTAAAATATTTGGTATTGCGACCCCTGAACACGTGGAGGCAAGAGCTAAACAAATGTTATATGATACTTATATGGCAACTCATACACTGGATGTGTTACATGAAACGTTGCTCAATAGTACTAGCACGTATCCTTTATTGTAATAAATGTATTAATTTTGTATCTAGATATTTGCAGTTTTTACAATACATGAAAACAGTTCAGAATGTTACAAGAAATATATTGATATAACGTAAAGAAGGGAGTAAAGCAAATGACAATATTGGAAGAGGGAATGGCAGTCTTCTATATAGACGACTCAAATGTTTTTTCTGGCCAGGTAATCGATCTGGAGCAAATGCCGGGCGGAGGTTTCGAGTTCAGCATTGACAGCTATGGAACTTGCGAAGGTCATTACCGGATTGTCTCAGGCCAGGTGGGAAAAACTGTTTTTTTATCTGAAGAACAGGCGAAGGCACATTGTTGATAGTGTGGTGTTTATCGGATTGATCTTGTAATCTGGATTAAGAAGAGAGGATATCTCAGGGAATGTGTCCTGAGAAAATCCTCTCATTTTTATTTACTTTCCGAAAAGGTTGGCAAGTTTGCCAAGTGCGTAACCCAGTTCATCAGCGCCTATCTTAGCATTTACGCCGGCAATCAGCGGTTCAATCATCTGGTCGGGCAGATCTTTTCCGGTTATATCCTCAAGTGCTTTTACGGGATCGTCATTGAATTTTTCCAGAAGCTGTGGGTCGTTTTTGATTTTTTTGATAACTTCTTCAATCAGTTCTTTAAAGTCGTTTTCCATTGTATACTCCTCACGTAAAAAAGATTTGTATTACCTAAATTGTACAGGAAACGAAAAAAGCTTTCAAGGTGGCGGTACGACCAATGTTGCGCAAAATGTGCAGGTTTGTATACATATTTAGGATTTTATGATTTCTTTTTGTAAAAATGTCTTTTAAGAGGCGTTAAGCCTTGCTATAATGAATTTATATTGTTTCGAAACAATTTATAGAGTGTAGGTATTGACAGAAGAGGAGTATTTAAGGGAGCAGCGATAAATGAAGCGACTTATTTACAGCGGGGTATTTTTTGTACTATTAATGATTGAAGTGTTGATTGCAGTTTATGTCCATGATGATTTGATCAGACCGTATGTGGGAGATATGTTGGTGGTCATCGTGGTGTATTGTTTTGTGCGGATTTTTATGCCGGTAAAATGCCGGATTTTGCCGCTGTATGTATTTTTATTCGCGGTAGGCATTGAGATTTTGCAGTATTTTCAGTTGGTTCAGCTGCTTGGACTTGAGGAGAGTAAAATACTGCGGATATTGTTGGGGGCCGTATTCGATGTGATGGATATTCTGTGCTATGCAATAGGATGTGTGGCGCTGATGGGGTATGAAGGTGTCCGGTATCGTATTGGATGTAGAAAAGAAAAAAATGACCAGGGAGATTGTGTGATATTATGAATGTACAAATTTTTGGAACAAATAAGTGCTTCGATACAAAGAAGGCTATGAGGTATTTTAAGGAGCGTAATATTAAATATCAGTTTATTGATATGAAGGAGAAGGGGCTGAGTAAAGGCGAATATAACAGCGTAAAGCAGGCGGTTGGCGGCTTGGAGACGATGTTAGATGAGAAGTGTAAGGATCAGGAGCTGCTGGCGCTTGTGAAGTACATTTCTGAAGAGGACAGGGATGATAAAGTATTGGAGAATCAAAAGGTACTGAAGACACCGATTGTCAGGAATGGGAGGCAGGCAACCGTTGGATTTAGGCCGGAAGTGTGGGGCGGGTGGAAGTAAGAACGGGTGGATGTATGGAGTGAAGGACGCAAAAAAACAATGCAGGGGGAATGGATTAATGAAAGGCACTCTGGATTACTACAATGAAAATGCCAAGGATTATATTAACAGCACAAAGAATGTGGAATTTGCCGGGATGCAGGATAAGTTTCTTGGTTTTCTGAAGCCGGGCGACAGGGTGCTGGACTTTGGCTGCGGCTCTGGACGGGATGCAAAGTATTTTCTGGAAAAGGGCTTTCGGGTGGATGCGGTTGACGGTGCAATAGAATTTGTGAAGTTGGCATCGGAGTATACGGGAATCCAGGTGAAGCAGATGCTGTTTCAGGACCTGGACGCGGTCGGTATCTATGACGGGATCTGGGCCTGCTCGTCCATCCTGCATTTGCCGGCAGAGGAGCTGGAGGATGTATTTGGGAAAATGGCCCGGGCACTGGTTGATGGGGGGATCGTTTATGCCTCCTTTAAGTACGGAGATTGGGAAGGAGAGAGAAACGGGCGGTATTTTACAGATATGACGGAAGGTAAGATGAAATGTATGCTGGATAAAGCCGGTTTATTTTCGATAGAAGATATGTGGGTTACGGCGGATGTCCGGCCTGGGAGAGAGGCGGAAAAATGGTTGAACCTGATTTTGCGGAAGAGAAAATAGAATATTCAGTAGCCGGAAGTCCAGAGATGAGCTTCCGGCTACTGTTACATAGCTTCCATGTTAAGCTTGGTAAAAGTAGAGACGCGCCGATAGAAGCAGCAGTGTTGTCTGGCAGGTGTTATTTCACCGCCAACAACTCAATATACCCTCTTTTCCCGATCGGCTCCAGTTGAATCCGTGGATTTTCTTTATCCCACGAAAGGCCCAGCACAGAAGGATCATATTTTTCCATGGCCTGCTGGACATTGGTGATCGCCTGGCAGTAATCCTCTTCTTCAAACGGTTCGCCCTGGAACATCAGGTATTTGGCGGCGGGAAGTTCGATCAGGTCGAAGCCTTCCGGTACCGGGCCGTTATAGTCGGCGCTGACCTCTACGCCCTGTACATATCTGGAGGTGCCGGGGGTGCGGTATTTTTCGGGAAGCCAGAGGCAGACCGGTTCGCCGCACAGGGAGTGCATACTGGTGAGGACGCCCCAGACATCACAGCCCACCTCCTCGCAGTAAGCAAAATAATCATCGGCGGCGACACCTCGCTTGATGATGGCTTTTCGGGTGGGTTTTTCTACAACCTGAATAAAAACGCTTTTTACATGTTCCATTTCTTTTTTCTCCTTTCTCAGTTCTCTGAATTTGACGCCGTAGGGGATGAACAGCGACAGTGGTACAGGGGCGCTGGCATATTCCCTGGGGGTACAGCCGAATTCCCGGAAGAATGCTCTTGTGTATCCGTCGGCACTGCCGAAGCCCAAGTCAAATGCTACATCGATGATCTTACAGGTTTCGTCCCGCAGGCGAAGTGCAGATTTGGAGAGACGCAGCCTGCGGATGTATTCTGCTGGGGTCAGCTGCGTGTATTCCTTGAATATCCGGTAGGAGTGCCATGGGGAGAATAAAGAGACCCTTGCCAAATCTGCCAATGTGATAGTTTCGATCAAATGCTTTTCAATATAATCCTGCATCCGCTGTACGGCCAGTACCTGTTCGTTCATTGTTTCACCTCCTGACAATTACATTTTATATGTTAAGCAGTATTTTCACTCGATGTTTTTTGCTGTTTCCGCTTGTCAACCGAGAACCATCTGAAGTATACTGAAACAAGACAACATAAATTGCGAAACCACAACCAAAGAGAGGACTCATGCCATGCCACCGATCCAATTGCTGATCAAACCATCTTCCGGGAACTGCAACCTGCGCTGTAAATACTGCTTCTACTGTGATGAGATGTCAAAGCGGGAAACGCCCAATTATGGTTTTATGTCCATCGAAACCTTGGAGGAGCTTGTAAAAAAGGCTCTGGAGTTTGCCGAAGACAGCTGCGGCTTTGCGTTCCAGGGCGGGGAGCCGACACTGGTGGGGCTGGATTTTTATAAGCGGCTGTTGGAGCTTCAGGATCAGTATAACACAAAACATGTCACCATTCATAATTCAATTCAGACCAACGGCTTTAGGCTGGGGGAAGAATGGGCGGATTTCCTGGCGCAGAATCATTTTCTGGTGGGGATTTCTCTTGATGGGATCGTCCATACGCATGACGCCTACCGGATAGGCGCCGGGGGAAATGGAACCTTTGCGGAGATCATGAAGACGATCGAGCTGTTTGATAAAAAGAAAGTGGAATACAATATCCTGACAGTGGTGAACCGCCGGACGGCGGAGAAGATCTCCAGGATCTACAGTTTTTATGCAAAACACAATTGGAAGTACCTTCAGTTTATCGCCTGCCTGGATCCGCTGGGGGAGCCGCAGGGGATGCGGGAGTACTCACTGACGCCGGAGGCTTATGGTGATTTCCTGGTGGAATTGTTCGATCTGTGGTATTTAGACTGGCAGAAGGGCGTGCAGCCCAGCATCCGCATGTTTGAGAATTATATCGGGATCCTGCTCGGCTATATGCCGGAGGCCTGCGACCAGCGGGGGTGCTGCAGCATCCAGTGTGTGGTGGAGGCGGACGGTTCTGTCTATCCCTGTGACTTTTATGTGGTGGACCGTTACTGGATGGGGAGCTTTGTGGAAAATTCCATGGAGGAGATCCTGGAGCAGGGGAAAACCCTCGGTTTCGTGGAGGCATCTGTGGAAAACCGGATGGACTGCGAGCAGTGCGAGTACGGTTACATATGCAGGGGCGGATGCCGCAGGAACCGGCAGATCGGGGAAGACGGGCAGCTTGGGAGCAATTATTTCTGCCCGTCTTATAAAAAATTCTTTGCTGCGGCGCTCCCGCGGATGAAGCGGATCGCGCAGGTGCTGGGGCGCAGGTAATGTGGCTTGCGCTAAAATTGGCCGGTGCACAATGCAAGCGTCCGCTTAAGTACTCAAGATCCGGTCTTGCCTGAATTGGATAAAATAACGAACATATATCTACATTTATACAACTTCTATACAAAAAGACTAAAAACATACAACTTTCTCAAAAATAGAATCAAAGTTGTTGAAAACAGCGGGTTTTCTGTGTTAATGTAAAATTACATTACGTGACAGGGGACCCGTTTTTAGTATTTTCAGAGAAAAGGAGAGAGTTTTATGAAAAAGAGAGTAGTTGCACTGGGGCTTACAATGGCAATGGCAGTTACCGCGCTGGCAGGATGTGGGGAGAAGACCACCACATGGACCGTGACCTGCCCGTGGGCTCCGTCCGGTGTGGCGGCGATGGTGAGCCAGAAGGCGGCAGCGCTGTCCACGACCTATTCCAAGGATATCATACTGGTGGCGGACGCGATCAAGGGTGATGCGGCGACGGTAAATACCTGGGTGTCGGAGACGAAGGCCAACGACCCGGAGCTGGTGTTTGCAGGTGAGGGGCTGTTCTCCATCACGTCCCAGCTTGACCCGGCGAAGATGCAGTTCACCTATGATGACTTTGAGTTTGTTGAGAACCTGTATTCCTCCGTTTTTGTTATGTCGGCGGACGCAAAGCTGGGGATCAAGAGCATCCCGGAGCTGGAGGAGTATTTAAAGGCAGGCAATTCTATCACTGTGGCGGCTAACGGCGCTACCGGGTCAGAGGCATTTTTGGCGGCGGCCCTGTTCGGTTCCATGGGTTACGGCAGCCAGATGAAGATCGTGGCGTACAGCTCTGCGGCTGAGGCGGCTCAGGCGGTGGCGAGAGGCGAGACCAATTTTGCCGTATCCCATCAGTCCCAGATCCTGGAGACCTATCAGCAGAACGGCGTGACTATCGTGTGCGCATTTGACTCGGAAGACATTAAGGACGGCCCGTTTGCAGGGACCGAGGGCGTGGGCAAGTATGGTTATCCATATTTCCGCAACCGCTGCCTGATCCTGGCGCGCAAAGGCACGGACGCGAAGAAGGTGGAGGAGCTTAAGAAGCTGTATGACCAGATCCTTGCAGATAAGGACGTGGCGGCATGGCTGGCTGATACCATGCTCCTGGAAGTGGATACCATGACCAATGACCAGGTCTTAGAGCATATCGACAATGTGAGAAATATCGTAGCTGAGTATAAGGATATCGTTGCCCAGTAAGAGATGATGAAACGCGGGACGATGTGTGCGGAGTAATGGAAAAAGCGGTGTGGCCCGCAAAAGCGGCGAAGCATGAATGGCGCAGGGGCGGACAATGCTCCCGCGCCAATTGTTTTTCACATACTTTTTCTGCTGTTAACGGATTTGCGCATATACGTTTGGAACGAGAAGGAGGAGGCACTGAAATGAAGAACAAACAATCCTTCCTGGCACGCTGGGATGAAAAGCTGGATGAGATCGGCGGCAGGCTGAAGGATAAGGAGATCACGCTGCCTGTGGAGATGATCGGCGCGGGACTTTTCCTGGTCCTGGCGTTGGTCGTGCTGTTCATCATGCCGCAGCAGGTGATGGTTTCCGAGGCGGAGGTAGTGAACGGCCGGCGGTTTCCGATGCTCCTTATGATCATCATGATCATCTGCTGTGTCATTTTGCTGGGACAGGGAATCTATAAGAAGATGAACCATCAGCCGCTGCAGACCTGTACCCTGAATCTTCTTACGGAGATCAAGGCACTGATCATTATGGCGATCCTGTTTTTTACTTATCTGATCTGCCGGGTGACGGACTTATTTGTGGTGGGCGGTGTGTTCTGCGCGGTCAGCTTCCTGCTGTATTTCCGGTGCAGGAACCGGCTGTATTACGGGATCACGGTCGGGATGGCGGTGCTTGTATGGGTGGCATTCCGGTTTGGCCTGGGCGTCAGGTTTTAAGGGGGTGGAGAGATGTTAGAATACATGATTCCTGCAATTAAGATGTTGTTTACCGTTGAGAATTTCATATGGATCAACCTGGGCGTGTTCATCGGCTCCATTTTTGCAGCCATACCGGGTCTGACGGTTATTTTATGTATTATCCTGTTTTTGCCGTTTACTTATAAGATGACGGCGGTTCCGGGAATGATGTTCCTTCTGGGCATTTATTGTGCAGGCGGGTATGGCGGCAGTGTTTCTGCGATCCTGATCAATACTCCGGGAACGCCACACGCCGCGGCTACCATGCTGGACGGACACCCCTTATCTAAGAAGGGAAGGACCCAGGCGGCTCTGAAGATCGCGCTGTACGCGTCTACCTTTGGCGGTATTTTCTCGGCGCTGATGCTTCTTTTCCTGGCGCCGCAGGTGGCCAGGGTGTCGGCGAAGCTGGGGACGGCGGAGTATTTCCTGGTGTGTCTGTTTGGGCTTACGATCATTGCGGGCATATCCGGGAAAAGCATGATAAAGGGGATCATCTCGGCCTGCTTTGGCCTGCTGGTGTCCTGCATCGGAGCGGACCCGCTGACCAGCTACGACCGGTTTACCTTTGGGATACCCAGGCTCTATATGGGACTGGATCTGGCGATCTGCCTGATCGGCCTGTTTGCTCTGGTAGAGATTCTTAAGAAGGCGGAACGGAAGGAGGGCCGCCTGATCCTGGACACGGAAAAGATCAAGGATGACGGGGCTATATCGAAGGATGAATATAAGCGGATGTTCCGTCCGGTGCTCTTGTCTTCCATCATCGGGACGATCATCGGTATTATCCCGGGTACGGGAGCTTCCATGGCGTCCTGGTTCAGTTATGACAGGGCAAAGTCCATGTCGAAGCACAAGGAGGAGTTTGGCCATGGTTCTGTGGAGGGCATTGCGGCGGCGGAGAGCGCCAACAACGCGGTGACCGGCGCGACCCTGATCCCGCTTCTGACCCTTGGCATCCCAGGTGACGGCTGTGTGGCGATCATGCTGTCGGCCCTGATGATCAATGGACTGAACCCGGGCCTGAGCCTGTTTACGACTCAGGGAGACATCATGTACGCGATCATGCTTGGGCTTCTGTTTGTAAACCTGTTTATGCTGATTCAGGGGAAATATTTAACGAAGCTGTTTGCCAAGGTGGTTTCCATTCCCCAGGAGATCCTGACGCCTGTTATCGTGATCTTCTGTTTTGCAGGCGCCTACTCTGTCAACAAGTCGTATTTTGACGTGGCGGTCACGCTGGTATTTGCACTGATCGCCTGGATTCTCTATAAACTGGATTTCCCGACAGTGCCTATCCTTCTGGGGCTGGTGCTTGGCAATATGACGGAGACCAATTTCCGCCGCGCGCTGGATCTGTCCAATGGGAGCCTGTCCATATTTGTGGGCAGTTGGTACTGCATAGCATTCCTGCTGCTGATCGTTGTTGCGGTGGGGATGATCATCAAGAACAAGATAACCGGGCGGAATGCGGAAAAGGGGGATTAAACCTATGGCATATAATATTTTATTTTATTTTTCGGACCAGCAGCGGGCGGATACCTGCGGATGCTTTGGGCAGCCGCTGCCGATCACGCCGAACCTGGATGAGCTGGCAAAGGAGGGCGTGAAGTTTGACCATGCGTTTTCGCCCCAGCCTGTGTGCGGACCCTGCCGCGCCCTGTTCCAGACCGGGAAATATCCCACGGAGACCGGGTGCTTTCGGAACAACATCATGCTGCCGGAGGGAGTGAAGACCCTGGCTGACTATATTGAGGAAGCGGGCTATGAGACGGCTTATATCGGCAAATGGCATCTTGCCAGCGACGGAGAGCTGGAGAAACCGCCGACCATCGACCATACGGTGACGGCCATCCCGAGAGAGCTGCGGGGCGGTTATACGGGATATTGGCGGACGGCGGATGTGCTGGAGTTCACTTCTCACGGATACGACGGGTTTGTGTTTGATGAGCATGACAACCGGGTGGATTTTAAGGGTTACCGGGTGGACTGCATCACGGATCTGGCTCTGGACTTTTTTAAGGAATGGGACCGGGAGAAGCCGTTTTTTATGACCATTTCTCATATTGAGCCGCATCATCAGAATGACAGGAAGCATTATGAGGGGCCGGATGGGTCCAAGGAAAAGTATAAGAACTTTATCCTGCCGCCGGATCTGGAAGCCTTAGAGGGGGATGCCAGGGAGGAATACCCGGATTATCTGGGAGCCTGCGCCAGCCTGGATGAGAACCTGGGGCGCGTGGTGCAGAAGCTTAAGGAGGAAGGGATCTATGATAATACGGTGATCATCTTTGCCGCCGACCATGGCTCCCACTTCAAGACCAGGAACCGGGATGAACATCTAAACGGGTACGACGATTATAAACGTTCCTGCCATGATGCCTGCCTGAGAGTGCCCTTAGTGATCGCAGGCGGGCCCTTTAAGGGCGGGATCGCGGTGGAGGAGTTAGTCAGCACGGAGAGCCTGCCAAAGACCATCCTGGCATTAGCCGGCGTGGATGTGGGCGACCGGATGATCGGGGAAAATCTCCTTGACGTGGTTTTGAAAAAAACGGATAATAGACTTAATGAGGTCTACGCCCAGATTTCCGAAAGCCGGGTGGGGCGGACGGTCCGCACGGCGGATTATAAGTATGCGGTCTATGCGCCTGGCGTGAACGGCGGGGAAGCCGCGGCGGCGGATCATTATGCAGATGATTTTCTGTATGACTTGAGAAAGGATCCAAACGAGCTTCACAATCTGATCCATGATGAGGCGTACCGGGAGATCAAGATGGAACTCAGGGAGAAGCTGCTTAACTGGATCGAACGTGCGGAAGGGAAACGTCCGCTTATTACAGATGAGGCATAAGCAAGAGGAAAATGATGGGAGTTCCGGATAAGAAATCAGACAAAGTATATAACTGGGTCCGTGCCTATATCGACCAGAATAAGTTTTCGGCGAATCTAAAGATCCCGTCGGAAAATGTGATCAGTATGCGCCTGGAGGTGAGCCGCGAGACGGTGAGACATGCGCTGGAGCGGCTTGCCGGGGAGGGGCTGGTCACCAGGGTCAAAGGCAGCGGGACGTACATCAACAAGGCAGCCGCGCTGTCCCGTGAACCGGGGCGGCAGACTGCCTCTCTTAAGATCGGCCTGATCCTCCAGGGACAGGATTTGAGCGCCAACTCCTGGCTGATCGGTGGGATCAAGAGCGCCCTGGCGGATACGGAGGCGGACTTACAGGTGTTTTTTACGGACAACAAGTATTCCAGTGAGCGGAACTGCTTGAATGTGGTGGCCCACCAGGATTTTGACGGGTTTATCGTGGACGGGGTGAAAGCCAGCCTGATGAACCCGAACCTGGACTGTTACCGGAGCATTTACCAGAAAAAGATCCCGGTGATCTTCTATAACAATTATTATAAGGAGCTGAAATACCCCAAGGTCATTAACAATGACGGAAAGACCGCCAGAGAACTTATAGGGCGGCTGATCCAGGCGGGGCACCGGCACATCGCGGGGATCTTTGTCTGCGACAATTACCAGAGCATCGAGAAATTCCGCGGCTACGTCAGCACGCTGCGGAGGTACGGCGTGGAGTTTGACGATGACTATGTGCGGTGGTGCGTGTCGGATGAAGCCCACAAGCCGGGATTTTATAAGGAGGTTGCCAAATATCTAAAGGGCGTGCCGCGGTGCACAGCGGTGGTGTGCTGCAATTATATGATCCTGCAGGCGGTTTTAAAGGCCCTGGAGACCACAGGTAAACGGGTGCCGGAGGACTACTCCCTGGTGTGCTTTGACTATTCCAAGGATGACTGGAAGGAGGCGGGGATCACCTGCTCCATCAATTCCGGTTATGAGATGGGGAAGAAACTGGGGGAGCGGCTGATGTGGATGATCGAGAATAAGGAGTATCAGGATAATAACTATTCTTATGTGTTCGATGCAAGGATCTATGACGGGAGGTCTATACGGCGGGTGGAGGAGGAGTGAGGGCCGCCGCTGAATGTGGAAATGCCGGCGCGTGCATCCGGGGCAGATTGAGGTTGTGACAAAGTGACAGGTATGGTATGATAGTGTCATGTTAGATAATAAATTCCGGTCTGCAGCCATTTAGATGAACTGGCAGGCCTGACTGAGAGGATTAAGATGAGATATGAGATTATCGGCGATACCATGCCGGCAGTGGAAGTGACGTTTGACACAGCTGGAGAGGGGATGTATACCCAGTCCGGCGGTATGGCCTGGATGACGGAGGGCATTGAGATGTCCACCAACGCCAAAGGCGGGCTGATGAAGGGAATTGGACGGATGTTTGCGGGCGAGTCCCTGTTTATGGCAACCTACCGGGCGCAGCGGGCAGGGGCGACGATCGCTTTTGCCTCCACGGTAGCGGGACGGATCGTGCCGCTGGACGTAGGCGCTACGGGCGGGATGATCTGCCAGAAGGGCGCGTTTCTCTGCGCGGAGGAAGGCGTGAATCTGAATGTGACGTTTACGAAGAAGTTTTCCGCCGGACTGTTCGGCGGCGAGGGATTTATCCTTGAGGATCTGACTGGACGGGGCCTGGCGTTTCTGGAGATCGACGGCGATATGGTGGAGAAGGTCCTGCAGCCGGGGGAAGTGCTCAAGGTGGATACGGGCAACGTGGTAGCTTTCGACCGCACAGTGAAGTATGAGGTGGAGACCGTAAAAGGTCTTGGCAATATTTTCTTTGGAGGCGAGGGGCTGTTTCTGACAAAACTGGTGGGACCGGGCAGAGTGATCCTCCAGACCCAGAATATCGCTGAGTTTGCAGGGCGGATCGCGCGGTTTATACCGACCAGCGGGAAATAGGGCAGGGTTTACATACGTTGTTAACGCGTGAATTGGAAAAATGATTTTGAGGTGACACCGAAAGACAATTTGATCTGGCGGGGTCACCTTTTTCATCCTTTTTTTGCTATGCAGGAATATTTGCAGAAATTCCTATGAATGTGGTATACTTAAGATTAGCAGCGTTGGATCTACAACTGCAAAACTAAAGCAGGCGGACTGCCTGTAATGTACTATGGAAGGGATAAGATCATTATGAGTTTAAATTTCAAGCCGATTCAGGCTGAGGATATCGACCAGTTGACGCCGTTTTTCTGTCAGAGGCCCAATAAGACCTGTGACAGTGTGTTTCTGGACAGTTTTTTGTGGCGGGGGTATTATCATGTACAGTTTGCCGTCAGCGAGGGGAAAGCGATCCTGTGGCTGATGGAGGAGAACGGGGTGAAGCACAGTGCCATGCCCATATGCAGGGAGGAGGATCTGCCGCATTTCTTTCAGCAGATCGTGGATTATTTCAACCAGGAGCTGAACCTGCCGTTCCGCATCTATCTGGCGGACGAGGAGGCGGTGGATCACCTGCATTTAAAGGATTCGGAGGATTTTGTTGTAACGGAGCAGGAGGATCTGAAGGACTACCTCTATGACGGGGAGGCCATGCGCACCCTGGCGGGCAAGAAGCTTCACAAGAAGAAAAACCATCTCAACAGTTTTTTGAAGGAGTATGAGGGGCGGTATGAGTTCCGCCGCTTGTGCTGCTCGGACCGGGGAGATGTGTGGAAGTTCCTGGATAAATGGAGGGAGAACAAGGGGGATGATGTGGAGGACCATCTGGACTATGAGGTGGCGGGTATCCATGAGATCCTGAAGAACTGTTCTCATTTAAATGTGCGGATGGCCGGGGTCTATATCGACGGGCAGCTGGAGGCGTTTACCATCGGCAGTTACAATCCTTTTGAGGATATGGCGGTCATCCATATCGAGAAGGCGAACCCGGAGATCCGGGGCCTTTATCAGTTTATCAACCAGCAGTTTTTGCTCAGCGAGTTCCCGGAGGTGAAGCTGGTGAACCGGGAGGACGATCTGGGGCAGGAAGGGCTGCGCCGGGCAAAGATGTCCTACAACCCATGCGGATTTGCGCGGAAATATCTGGTAGAGCAGAGGAATTTTAACCAAATAAGTGAGAATTCTCCCACCTTTGCAGGTGGCGGGATGAATCACCAAAAACAAGATTAACGGCAGTGGTGGGCTGAGAGAAATCGGTATCCCCCACTGACATGAGGTCAAGACACGCAGCAATAAAAGTCGTACTCTGTGAAATTACCGAGCGTGGATTGAAACAAGTAAAGAGAGGCGGGGTCGGTGATGCTTAAATATCTTACTGCAAAAGAGAAGAACTTGAGCCGGGATCTGTGGGAGGAAGCCTTCCCTGAGGATTCCAAAAGCTTTGACGACTATTATTACCGGGAGAAAACGAGGGACAACCGGATCCTTGCTGCTGTGGAGGACGGGCAGATTCAGGCCATGGTGCAGATGAATCCGTACCTTTTACAGGCAGGCGGACGCCGGTGGCGGGTGGACTACCTGGTGGGTGTGGCAACCCGGAAGGAGAAGCGGCACCAGGGCTATATGCGCCGCCTGCTGGAGCGGATGATGGCGGATCTGCGGGAGGAACAGATGCCGTTTTGCTATCTGATGCCTGCGGCGGAGGCGATCTACCGTCCTTTTGGTTTCACGTATATTTTCCGACAGCCTGAGTGGGAGCTGGTAAATGAGGATGGGCTGACACGGCGGCCGCTGCTTGGGGTGGATGAGCGCGGGGGCGCGGCGGAGAACCATTGGGCGGATGAAGGAAGAGGCGCGGTGAAGGATAGTCGTGTGGACGAGAACCGTCATGCGGGCATGAACAGCGGTGCGGTGAGGTACGAATCGTCCGTCACGCCCTGGCGGGATACTGCCGGGAAACGGCGGTATCTGGAGTGGCTGGCAGACTGGATGAACCGGTGGCTGGAGCGGCGGTATCAGGTATTTGCAGTCCGCGACGACAGATATCTGCTCCGGCTGATGGAGGAGATCGTCAGCGAGAACGGTACGTTTGACGTGCTTTATGATCAGGATGCCATGATCGGCGTCCAGGCCACATGGGGGTGGACGGATAAAGAGCAGAGGCTTCTCTACTGCGAGGCCCCTTACGTTCGGGAGGCGGCAGAGCCGAAGCCAGCCATCATGGCGCGGATCATTACGCCGGAGCAGTTTGTGAAAGCGGTCCATTTGAAGCAGCAGGCAAAGGAAGATGAGCTGACCCTGCGGCTGTATCTGGAGGACCCGCTGCTGCCGGAGAACCAGGGGGTGTGGCTGTGGCATCTGGAGCGGGAGAGCTCCTGGATGGAGCGGGCCGGTTCGGAGCAGGAGAAATCTGGCGCGGAGCGGTCAGAGGCGGATCTGCGCCTGACCATTACAGAGCTGACTTCCTGGTTATTCGGATATAATGTACCGGAAGCGGCTAAACCCTTTGAAGATAAAATAGAGACTTTAAAACATGTATTTTTAGACGAAGTGGTCTGAGGCGGAAGGAGCGGGGATATGGATGGAGTAGAGCAGTTAAAGTCATGGATCGGGGAAAGAGGTAATATTGTGTTTTTTGGCGGCGCGGGAGTGTCCACGGAGAGCGGCATCCCAGACTTTCGGAGTGTGGACGGACTATATAACCAGCAGTACGACTATCCGCCGGAGACGATCATCAGCCACAGCTTTTACCGCCGCAACCCGGAGGAGTTTTACCGGTTTTATAAAAACAGGATGCTGTTTCCGGATGCGGCGCCCAATGCCGCGCATCTGGCGCTGGCGAGGCTTGAGCAGAGCGGGAAGCTGCGGGCGGTGATCACCCAGAATATCGACGGCCTTCATCAGGCGGCAGGCAGCAAAAATGTGTTGGAGCTGCACGGCTCCGTACATAGGAATTACTGTACCCGGTGCGGGAAGTTCTACAGCCTTAAAGAGATCATGGAGATGGACGGTGTCCCCCACTGTGAGTGCGGCGGGGTCATCAAACCGGATGTGGTGCTCTACGAGGAGGGGCTGGATCAGGGAGTGCTCCAGATGGCTGTATCCGCGATCCGCCATGCGGACGTATTGATCATCGGCGGAACCTCTCTGACCGTGTATCCGGCAGCGGGGCTGATCGATTATTATCAGGGCAACAAGCTGGTACTGATCAATAAATCGGTGACGCCGCTGGATGACAGAGCGGATCTGGTGATCAGCGGGAAGATCGGCGAGGTATTTGCGCAGATCATACCGGATTAAATAGAGAGTGCAGAACAAGCAGAGAGTGACGAATTAAGCCGGGGCGCGGATCACGCAGAACTGCCGGATGAAGCAGAGCGTGCCGGTTCAAGCAGAGACCGGATCAGGACAAAAGGAGGACGATACAGATGTTTCAGGCAAATGAAGGACGATATGACAATATGCAGTACAGGCGGTGCGGGCAAAGCGGGCTCCTGCTTCCGCTGGTATCGCTGGGGCTGTGGCAGAATTTTGGGCAGGAAAAGCCGCTGGAGGAGCAGAGGCAGATTATCTTTAAGGCGTTTGACCTGGGGATCACCCATTTTGATCTGGCCAATAACTACGGGCATCCTGCCCGCGGGCTGGCGGAGACCAACTTTGGAAAGATCCTGCACGACGATATGAGACAGTACCGGGAGCAGATGGTCATCTCCACCAAGGCTGGTTATGATTTCTGGCCGGGGCCGTATGGCAACTGGGGTTCCCGCAAATACCTGTTCTCCAGCCTGGACGCCAGCTTAAAACGTCTGCAGCTGGATTACGTGGATATTTTCTACCATCACCGTCCGGACCCGGAGACGCCCCTGGAGGAGAGCATGGGAGCTCTCTCGGACATGGTGCGGCAGGGAAAGGCGCTGTACGTGGGAATCTCCAATTACGGCGCTGCGGAGGCAAAAAAAGCGATCGATATCCTGCGCGCCAATGGGACGCCCTGTCTGATCCACCAGCCGCGCTATAATATGTTTGAGCGTTGGGTGGAGGACGGGCTTTTGGATGTGCTGGGCAGAGAGGGCGTCGGCTGTATCGCTTACAGCCCGCTGGCTCAGGGGGCGCTGACGGATAAGTATCTAAAGGGCATCCCGGAAGGTTCCCGGGCGTCCCGGAGCGGCACCACCGTAGGCGGCCGTTATCTGTCTGGGGAGCGTATGGAAAAGATCCGGCGTTTAAATGAGATGGCCCTGGAGCGGGGGCAGAGCCTGGCACAGATGGCCCTGGCATGGGTGCTGCGCCGGCCCGAAGTGACCAGCGTGCTCATTGGCGCAAGCAGTGCGAAGCAGCTTGAGGACAATGTGGCGGCCCTGGGGAATCTTGCATTTACGGAAGCTGAGCTTGCTGCGATCGACGGGATACTGGGGGAAGATGAAGGATTGCTTGCTTAATGTGAAGGGAACTTTAAAACGAAAGGAACTGCCTTATGGAACGGAAATGGAATTATGAGGTTGGTGATGTTGTAAAACTAAAAAAGCCCCACCCCTGCGGAAGCCATGAGTGGGAGATCCTGCGGGTAGGAGCGGATTTCAGGCTGCAGTGCAAGGGCTGCGGGCATCAGGTGATGGTGGAGCGCAAAATGGTTGAGAAAAACACCAGAAACCTTACAAAAAATTCATGATCGTCTCTACCGCCTCCTTCACGCTGCCGTGATTTTCCAGCGTGAAGGAGGCGTATTTTTTGTAAGCCGCGATCCGGGAGGAGTACATGCGGTATAAGTCTTCCCTGGTGTTGTTCTTGACCAGCGGGCGGTCCGGCTGGCTCATGATCCGGCGGTAGCAGGTGGCAAAGTCCTGGTGGATATAGATGACAATCCCGGTTTCGGCAAGGACCCGGGCATTGCGGGGGAAGACCATCATCCCGCCGCCGGTGGAGATCACCGTATGTTCCATGGCGGCAGCCATCTGTGCGGTCTCATGCTCCCGGTCGCGGAAATACGGCTCTCCGCCTTCTGCAAACATCTGGGGGATGGTCTTGCCAAAGGTGGAGACCAGAAGCCGGTCCGTATCCACAAATGTGTAACCAAGGGCTTTTGCCAGCGGCTTGCCGATGGTGGTCTTACCGCTGCTCATAAAGCCGCAGAGTACGATGTTGGTTTTTTCTTTCTGCATAAATGCCTCCGGTGGTAGCTGAATGGATCAGGTAAATAAAATCTTCAGAAAGTATAACAGAGCAGAGGACTATTTTCAATGGAGGATTTTAAGTTTTTGCATTACTTTATCAGTTTAAAGTAAAAAAGGGTTGATGCAGAAAAACAGTTGTGATATAATGGGCGCTAGCAAGCGGAATGGGTAGGGCCTGATTACCGTGAGCGGAGATTAAAATCTATTTAAGAAAAGTAAAAGGGAAGGCACAAACATTATGAAAAAGAAAATTGCGATCGTCATGGCGGCGGCCATGGCACTGACAATGGCAGGATGCAGCGTATCAACCACATCCAAGGCACCGGCGGGCACCACGGCTCAGACGACGGAGAGTGCATCAGAGACTGCGGCGGGGAGCAGCGAGGCAGCGGACAGCGCCGGGGCGGCAAAAGGTGATGCGGCAGAGACTACAGAGGCTGCAGCAGCGACAGATTATCCGAATAAACCGATCAATATGATCATTCCTTATGGCGCGGGCGGCACCACCGACGTATACGGCAGGACCCTGGCGGCGCTTTTGGAGAAGCAGCTTGGTCAGCCGATCACAGTGACCAATCAGGGCGGCGCGTCCGGCAGCATCGGTTCCCAGTATGTGAAGGACCAGGCGTCCGACGGTTATACCCTGTTAGTGTGCGCAGAGACCATGGGAACCTACCGGACCATGGGGACCAGCGAGCTGGGCTATGATGATTTTACCATCGTGGCGCCGCTTGTGGGCGATCCCAAGGTAGTTGTAGTAGGAAAGGACTCTAAATACAATACCCTTCAGGAGCTTTTAGACGATATCAAGGCGAACCCGGGCAAGATCACCATGTCCCATTCCGGACCTGGCGGCAGCGGCCACAACCAGGGGCTTGTCCTCGGGGAACTGGGCTACGACGTGGCGATGACCAGCTTTGACAGCGGCAACGCAGCGCTGCTTGGCGTGATCGGGGGACAGGTGGATTTCACCAACCCGAATATCTCTACCCTGCAGAGCTACATTGAGAGCGGCGAGGTAAAGGCGCTTGCCGTGTTCTCCTCTGAGCGCATGGAAGCCTATCCGGACATCCCGGCCTTCACCGAGACCGTTCCGGAAGCGGAGAAATACCTGGATATCCCGTACACCGCGCTGACCTTCTGCGTCAACAACGACACCCCGAAAGAGGTGGTGGACGTGCTGAAGGATGCGGCGCAGAAAGTATTTGCAGATCCGGAGTGGACGGAGTTTGTGGAGACCAACGCGGCCGAGAAGCTGTATGAGAAATATACCACCGACGAGGAGATCAAGGCATTTTATGACAAATGCCAGTCCGTTATCTGCTGGCTGCAGTACGACAACGGCGTGGCGCCCAACAGCCCGGACCAGTACGGCATTGAGCGGATGGCGGAGTGATCTGGAAGCTTTGAAAATCATAAGAATCAAAAAGAAGGGACTGCCCGGTGTCACAGCCGGGCAGTCTGTTGGATAAAAGAGAGGGAATGGAATGAAACAGAAATCGATTTGGAACCATGCGGTCCAGGAAGGAATCCTGTTCCTGCTCCTGGGCGGCGCGCTGCTCTGGCACGGGCTGGATGGCTATAACCAGGCGTTTATCAAAGACTGGTCCCAGTCGCCGTACCTGTTCCCGGTACTGGTGGCGGTGCTGATGGGCGCGCTGTCTTTCAGCCTGCTGTATCAGGGGATGAAGGCGATGCAGGGTGGCGGTGCTACGGCGGGAGCTGGAAGACAGATGTCTGATGATGCTCAGGCAATTGCGGGAGCCGGCGGAGAAAAGAAGGCGGATTCTCCGGCAAAGCAAACGATTCCGGTGCTGGTGGTTCTTGGCATGAGCCTGATCTATTACCTGGCTCTGGCGGTGCTCAGGATCCCGTATATTACCTTCGGCATCCTGTCATGGTCTCTGACTATATCGAATTTTGAAGTGTGTACGTTCATTTTCCTGGTGGCGATGATGCTGTATCTGGGGGTCCGCAGGATCCCGGTGCTGGCGGCTGTGCCTTTAGGCACAACCCTGTTCCTCAGTGTGGCATTCCGCGCCATGCTGCATGTACTGTTACCATAGGAGGCTTGGAAAATGGCAGAGATGTTATCACTGGTGGATTTGCATTTTATATTGTTGGTATTTTTAGGCTCCGTGGCGGGCCTGTTTGTCGGTTCCATCCCCGGGCTGTCCGTATCTATGGCGACGGCGCTCCTGGTGTCGATCACCTATACCTGGGAGACAACCGACGCGCTGGCTATGATCATGGGCGTATATGTGGTAGGGGTGTTCAGCGGTGCCGTATCTGCGATCCTGATCAATATCCCGGGCGCTCCGTCGTCCGTAGTCACCACCCTGGACGGATATCCCATGTCGAAGAAGGGAAAGGCATACCAGGCGCTTTATTATGCCACGATCTATTCCTTTATCGGAAGCGTGTTCGGCCTGGTGGCCCTGTGGCTTTTGACCGGACCGGTATCGGAGATCGCGCTGAAATTCCGGCCCATGGATTATTTCCTTCTGGCGCTGTTTGGCCTGACTACGGTTGGCTCCGTGACAGCCAAAAACTATACCAAGGGGCTGATCGCTGCCGCGCTTGGCCTGATCATCAGTATGATCGGCCTGGATCCTCTGGTGGGTACGCCCCGGCTGATCTTCGGCATCAATGAATTGAAAGGCGGGATCAATACGGTTCCGGCCCTGGTGGGTCTGTTTGGATTCGCTGAGGTGCTGAGCGTGGTCTATGATTCCCAGTTGAATCAGGTCGTGGAGAGCATGGAGCGGACCCGCATTTCTTTAAAAGAGGTTTTGAAACACTGGAAGCTGTCTTTGTACACCTCTGCTATCGGAACGGTGATCGGCGCGCTGCCGGGAGCCGGCGGGCCTGTAGCGGCGTTCCTCTCTTATAATGAAGCGAAGCGTCTTGTGAAGGAGCCCGAAGTGCCGTTTGGCGAGGGCGCAGTGGAGGGGATTGTGGCGAGCGAGTCTGCCAATAATGCCTGTATCGGCGGTGCGCTGATCCCCATGCTGACTTTGGCGGTGCCTGGCGACGCGGTGACGGCGATCATCCTGTCGGTGTTTTATGTGCATGGCTTAAAACCGGGGCCCATGTTTATCCGGGAGAGCATAAGCTCGTTCCATGCGATCCTGATCGCCGGATTTATCGCCTGTATCGCCATGCTGGTGCTGGGGTTGTGGGTTGCGCCCAAGATCAGCAAAATGATCGCGGTCCCGAAGAATATCCTGCTCCCGGTGGTCACCGTCCTGTGCGTGGTCGGGGCATTTGCCTGCAATAACCGGCTGTTCGATGTGGGACTGATGTTCCTGTTCGGCCTGATGGGATTTTTGATGAGGAGGCGCGGTTATCCGGCAGCCCCGCTGGTCCTGGCGCTGGTGCTGGGCAAGATGATGGATTCCAATTTCCGCCGGGCGGTGTCACTGGCGGCGGTGAAGGACAATCCGATGTTGGAAATGTTCGGGCATCCCATAACGATCATCCTCTTGATCTGCACGGTGGGCATGATCGTCAGCAATATACCGTGGTTTAAAAAGCGGATGGACTGGCTGAAGAATATGGGGAGAGCGTCGTAAACGGCGAAAATAAGGCAAAAATGGCGAAAATAGGGCTTGCAATTACCTGGAAATTCTGTTAGAATAATTATTCGTGACACAATAAATTCCTTGCTCTTGAAACTGAAGTCAAGGGCCAGAGACCACAAGGAGGTAAAGCAATGAACAAATACGAATTAGCAGTTGTTCTGAGCGCAAAACTCGAAGATGAAGAGAGAGCAGCAGCACTGGAGAAGGTACAGGGTTACATCACCCGCTTCGGTGGTACTGTGACAAACGTTGATGATTGGGGCAAGAAGAGACTTGCTTACGAGATTCAGAAGATGAAAGAAGCTTTCTACTACTTCATCAAGTTCGAGTCTGAGAATTCTGAGTGCTCTAACGAAGTGGAAGCCCACATTCGTATCATGGAGCCGGTTATCAGATATCTTTGCGTTAAGCAGGACGAGCAGTAAGCAGATAGAGACCGATTCTTAAGAGAAGAAAGAGTGATGGTATGAATAGAGTAATTCTTATGGGCAGATTGACCAGAGATCCGGAAGTGAGATATTCACAGGGAGAGCGTTCCATGGCGATTGCAAGGTATACGCTTGCAGTGGACCGCAGAGGCCGCAGAAGCCAGGATGGCAGCGAGCAGACAGCAGATTTCATCAACATTGTAGCATTTGACAGAGCCGGTGAATTTGCGGAAAAGTATTTCCGTCAGGGCATGAGAGTGCTTGTCTCCGGACGGATTCAGACTGGCAGCTATACCAACAAAGAAGGTCAGCGCGTTTATACCACAGACATCATCGTAGATGATCAGGAGTTCGCAGACAGCAAGGGCGCAGCAGGAAACGGCGGCGGAGAGAGCGGCGGTTACGGATATCAGCCAACCTCCAGACCGGCTCCGACCAGCGCGATCGGCGACGGATTCATGAACATTCCGGATGGTGTGGAAGACGAAGGTTTGCCTTTCAACTAAGCGTGCACCGCTGGGTTAGAAAGACACGGATTATTTGAAGAAGGAGGCAGTACCAATGGCATTCAATAGAAATGATAAAGCTGACGGCTCTAAGGTAAGGAGAGGCGGCATGCGTAGAAGGAAAAAAGTCTGTGTATTCTGCGGCGACAAGAACGGCGTGATCGATTACAAGGACGTAAATAAGTTAAAGAGATACGTTTCCGAGAGAGGTAAGATTCTTCCGAGAAGAATTACCGGAAACTGTGCAAAGCACCAGAGAGCACTGACTGTTGCGATCAAGAGAGCACGTCACATCGCCCTGATGCCGTACACCATGGAATAAGATATAGAGTAAATGACCTTGTATGTTGTATACGAGGTCATTTTTGATTTCATAGGAAAGTGAGTCCTGTGAAATCAAAAACGTTCCGCCAGGAACGCAGCACACTGTGGAGGAAAAAGACATGAAAGCAATCACAATTGAATCTAAATTAGAAAACAAGGGACATTATGTTCCTGGCGTAATATCGGGCGGGATGCTGTATATCTCCGGCCAGCTCCCTGTGCACCATGAGACCGGCGCTCCCATATCCGGGGACGTCGCCCGGCAGACGCTTGACGCCCTTCATAATGTGGAGCTGGTGCTGAAAGCGGCCGGGCTTACCAGAGAACATGTCGTTATGTGCCGGATCTACATCCCGGATGTGGCGTACTGGGACACGGTAAATGAAGCTTACGCGGCATTCTTCGGCCCCCATAAACCTGCCCGCGTCATTGTGCCAAGCAGGGAGCTGCATGGCGGCGCACTGGTGGAGATCGAGGCTGTGGCAGAGACCAAGGCTGTGGCAGAAATAGAAGTCCATTAGGAGGGAAAATAAGAAAATGAATTATATCTGTTCAAAATGCGGCAAAAAAGCGCCTGTCCATACCTTACAGCCCAAATGCGCCTGCGGCGGCCTGTGGGAACTGGAGTTTACTCCACCACGGTTTACGCAAGATGGAATCGATCGTGATGAATGGAGTATGTTCCGCTATCGGAAGTTTATGGCGGTAAGCGGGGATGCCTGGAGAGCGGTCACTTTGGGTGAAGGAATGACGCCGGTGGTACGTCTGGATGAACATGTGCTTTTGAAGATGGATTATTTCATGCCTACACTCTCCTTCAAGGACCGGGGAGCCGCTGTGCTGATGGCCCACTGCCGGGATATCGGCGTTGATTATGTGGTGCAGGACAGCAGCGGCAATGCCGGAAACAGCGTTGCTGCTTATGCCGCCAGAGCGGGCATTCGATGCGAAATATTTGTTCCGGAGGGCACGTCGCCCAAAAAGATCGATATGATCCGGGCCCATGGCGCAGTGTGCACGGTGGTTCCGGGAAATCGCGATCATTGTGCGGATGTCTGCAGAGAAAAGGTTGAGCGGGATGGCGTCTATTATGCAAATCATGTTTACAATCCCTTTTTCTATGAGGGGACAAAAACTTATATTTATGAAGTGATGGAGCAGCTTCGCCGTATGCCGAAGCATATCCTGATCCCTGTGGGAAACGGCACCCTCTTTTTAGGGGCCATGAAAGCCCTGGAGCATCTGCTGGAAAGCGGTGCGATTCCTGGTATGCCGCAGATCATAGCGGTGCAGAGTGAGAATTGCGATCCCATTTTGAGGGCGGCTGTAAAGGGAGCGGACTGCCCTGCGCAGGTCACGCCAAAACCCACGTTGGCGGAGGGGATCGCCATTGGCGTACCGGCGCGCGGCGAGGAGATCCTTGCCTATGCTCACAAGAATCAGGTTCGGTTCATTCATGCGCCGGAAGATAAGATACTGGAAGCCAGAGCTGTCCTGGCAGGAAAAGGAATCTACTGCGAACATACCACAGCGGCAAACTATGCGGCTTATCTGCATTATTGTGAGGAGTATGGGGTCGCGGAGGATTGCCTGATCACGATGTGCGGGGCGGGGGTGAAGTCCGACCATTAGGCAGCATATACCCATCATGATGCCCCTCATGAATAAAGAGAATAATATATGATTAAAAACAACCGACAGACTGCTTTGCTTCCTACAGTCTGCCGGTTGTTTCTGTTTAATGCCTGGATTATGATGAAATAATTTTAGCTTTCCGAATCAATACTCCAGCTTCCACATATACCGTCTCACAGTCAACGGATGGTTCCGCTCCAACGCCACCTGCTCTGCATACATGCGCAGTACGCCGCACAGCAGCATCGGGTTAAAGTACTCCACAACAGAGGACTTGATGACGGAGGACAGGCCGAAGTCCTTGGCGTCCACGACTGTCAGCTTGGTGTCGAATCTCTGGAGGAAGGTCATGGCCCTTGCGTCCATGGGGCGGGTGGGGCCGTCGTTCATCAGCAGCAGGTACGGCACACCCTTTTCTGCCATCTCAAACGGGCCGTGGAAGAACTCGCCGCAGTTGAAGGAACTGGACGGAACCCACTGCATCTCCATCATCAGGAACATGGAGAAGGAGTATGCCACCATGGCGGTTGCGCCGGAACTCATCACATATAATATCGGCATATCTTTGTATTCTTTTCCAAATGCCTGCGCCCGGGGCAGCAGGGTCTTGACGGAATCATTGATCAGGTCATAGATCTTTGAGAAGCCGTCCTGCATGTCGCCGTAGTGCTCGTAGCCCTCATATGTATTGAGGATCTCGCAGGCTAAGTCTACCACGTTGGTCATCTTCTCCATCTTTGCGGCGTAGTCCTTTGCAAATCCGTGGATGATCTGGTATTTGGCGGCTTTTGCCAGAGCGGAATCGGCGTCGATGGTCACGGCGATCACTTCAGCGCCCAGTTCCATGGCTTTTTTGGTAGCAGCCACGGTCTCGGGGGTGCCGCCGCTTAAAGAACAGGTGACAACGATGGAGTCGGGGCCTACGGCAGCCGGGGTGGAGTATAAGAACTCATTGGCTGTGTGAAGGCTGGTTCTGAGCTTTTTTGCGTTTGCTGTCAGAAAATACTGTCCGGGATACAGGTCGGACTGGGATGCGCCGCATCCTACAAAATAGACAGATGTGATCTCTGGCTTTGCTGTGTGGATGGCAGCTACGATCTCTTTTACATTCATGGTGATCCTCCTTCATAGTGGTTATTAAAGATTATATAACATTATATAACATCATATTATAAAAAAGTCAAACCTTTTCTATCTCCACTTGTTGTTTTTCTTACAGGTCAGAAATATTGGATTAAATTTTTATGTGAAATATAGATAAAAAATAAAGTTTTTGTTTGACAAATCACAGCATATATATTAGAATGTAACATATGGTTATATAACGTTATGATACATTATATAAAATGAAAAGGGGGAACCACGATGGTGAAATTTACTGCGGCGGGATATGTATGCATCGACTACTATCCTGATTATGGTGATCGCAGTTATGTGACAGGAAACGGTGTGGATGTGCTGTTCAATTTGCTGGATATGAGAGATGATGTGAAGTCTTCCATTGTATCTGCGGTATCAGATGATCTGTATGGAAAAATGTCAGTGGAAGCATTTACAAAGAGAAACATTGACTGCTCGCACCTGGAGATCATACCGGGAGGGGAAACGCCTAAGGTACCGTTATATCTGGTGAACAATGACCGGCTCCATGGGACACCGGTCCGCGGCATTATGCAGGATTATGAATTTTCAGATGAGGCGGTTGATTTCATCTGCTCGCATGAGATGATGCATACGGATTTTACGGGACGGTTGATCCCGCGTCTGGAGGAGATACGGAAACGGGGAGTGGAGATCTTTTTTGACCTCAGCAGCCAACTGCGGCATCCGGCGCTGGAACAAGTGCTGGGGAATATTGACTGCGGCCTGGTTTCTTTTGAGGATGACGTAGAACAGGCAAAGGAATTTTTGCGCCATGCCAATGCCATGGGCGCCAGGCTGATGATCGCCACCTTTGGAAAAAAAGGTTCTCTGGCTTATGACGGCAGCCGGTTCTATCACTGCGATATTGTGCCGGTGGAGCAGGTTGTCAATACGGTGGGCGCCGGGGATTCCTATTTTGCCGGATTTATCTCTGCGCTGATTGATGGGAAGCCTGTTCCGGAATGTATGCAGAGTGGGGCCGAAAGGGCCGCCAGGATCGTTTCTGTTTTTGATCCATATCTTTGATCAGGAATAATTTAAAAAGGAGAATAAAAATATGGTTATTGATATCCATGCACATCCGCTGCTGTTTGATGTGATCAACGAAAACCCGGAGGACCTGCAGTACAGGAGAGAGCAGTTTGGAGTATATAAGTCAGGGATCAATCCGGTTGATTTTGAGCTGATCCTGCTTGAGGACGCGCAGATCGATAAGGTGGTTCTGCTGCCGGAGGACTACTCGGCAGAGACCGGTCGCGCGATCGTGAGCAATGACGAGATGGTCCGGATCATCGCAAAGAGCCCGGAGCATTTTATTGGATTTGCGGGGGCAGACCCGAGGCGGGAGGACGCCGGCGAGGAGCTGATCCGGGCTTTTGATGAGCTGAAGCTGTCCGGTCTGAAGCTGAACCTGTCCCGTCTTCATATGTACCCGGACGACCCGCGCCTGGCTCCTCTCTATGAGATCTGCCGGACAAGGAATAAACCGGTCATGTTCCATGCGGGATATAGCTGGGAACCTGACACGCCCGCCAAATATTCAGAACCGATCCGGTTTGAAGACGTGGCGGTAAACTACCCGGAGCTTCGGTTCTGCCTGGCGCATATGGGGTGGCCGTGGTGGGAGGAGACCATTATGCTGCTGATGAAATATCCCAATGTGTATGCGGACACTTCCATGGTATATATGGATTCCCCGAAGAATTATTATGAGCATCTGTTCTCTGTGAATATGAACTTAAACTGGCTTCAGAACTGTTTTGCCCATAAGGTGATGTTTGGATCGAACAATCCCAGGTTCCGCCATGTGAGGAGTCTGGCTGGTATCCGGAACCTTCCGCTCCGCGAGGATGTTATGGATGCTGTTTTGGGAGGCAATGCAGTGAGATTCTTAGGATTGGAGGGCTAGGCTGAGATGGTTAAGGTGATAGAGAATCAGGTAATGACACAAAAAGAGTTTGAGATGATCCGGATCACGGACCAGGTAAAAGAAGCCGTGGAGAACAGCGGCGTTACCAACGGCATGGTGGCGGTGATCACGAAGCATACCACGACGGGTATTATGGTAAATGAGGCGCTGCCCTGTGTGGAAAAGGACATAGAACTTCAGCTGGATCGTCTGGTACCCAATGATTACCCCTATGTGCACACCCACATGCTTCCCACCTATGGGACCTGTTCGGGAAATGCACCTGGCCACTTAAAATCCATGCTGGTTGGCAATCACTGCATCTTCCCGGTGATAGACGGAAGGATGGTGACCGGAGGGGAGCAGAATATCTATTTTGTTGAGATGGACGGGCTGCAGATCCGCAAATATTTGATTGAAGTAATCGGCGACTGACCATTTTCATATAAGCAAAGAGCTATCTACATAGCGTGAGGTGATCTCTATGATTTTTGGATTGAATTTTTCCTTTTTAGGCAAATATGGATTTTACTATCTGGATGGTTTGAAGGTTACGCTGGCGCTGGCGTTCTGGACCCTGATCCTGGCAACCATCGTCGGTGTGGCCCTGGGCATGGTGCGGGTGCAGAATTACAGGATCGTCAGCAGCATTATAGACGGCTGGATCAACTTTATCCGCGGCGTGCCGATCATGGTCCAGATATTTATCGTGTATTACGGGATCGCAACATCCCTGCCGCAGTTCTGGGCCGCAGTGGTCTCTCTGACAGTGAACAGCTCTGTGTATATTGCAGAGCATACCCGGGCCGGGATGCAGGCTGTCAATAAGGGGCAGATGGAGGCCGCCAGGTGTATCGGCATGTCGAAGATGGAGGCAAACTGGTATATCATCATACCGCAGGCGATCAAGAATATCCTGCCGTCCCTCTGCAATGAGTTTATCCTGCTGATAAAAAACACTTCCATCGTGTCGGTCATTGCCCTGCACGAACTGACCTATACCTCAAACTCCGTCAGGGCTAATACGTTTCTGGCTTTTGAGCCTTTGATCGTGACGGCGTTTATCTACTTTGTTATCACCTATATCCTGAAGAAGCTGATCGGTATACTGGAAAGGAGGCTGCACGCGCATGACTGATGAAAAAGATATCATTATCCAGGTGAAAGGATTGAAAAAGAATTTTGGGAGCCTGGAGGTCTTAAAGGGTGTGGATATGGAGATCGACCGCGGTCAGGTGGTCGTGGTGATCGGGCCTTCCGGCTCCGGAAAGTCTACTTTTCTGAGATGCTTAAATCTTCTGGAAAAACCTACGGACGGCGATATCCTGTTCCATGGGGAGTCGATCCTGAGAAAAGACATGAAGATCGACGAGTACCGTGAAAAGTTCGGCATGGTATTCCAGTTGTTCAATCTGTTTGAGAACTTAAGCGTGCTTGACAATGTGACCATTGGCCCAAGAAAGGTCAAAAAGGTGCCGAAGCAGGAGGCCGACGCGAAGGCTCGGGAGCTTTTAAAGCGAGTGGGGCTGGAGAGCAAGGCGGATGCGTACCCGGCGCAGTTGTCCGGCGGGCAGAAACAGAGAGTGGCGATCGCGCGGACTCTTGCCATGGACCCGGAGGTGATCTTATTTGACGAGGCCACCTCTGCCCTGGACCCGGAGATGGTGGGGGAGGTCCTTCAGATCATGCGCCAGTTGGCGGAGGAGGGGATGACCATGGTGGTCGTGACCCATGAGATGGGGTTTGCCCGTGAGGTGGGAGACCGCCTGGTCTTTATGGACGACGGTTATATAGTAGAAGAGGGTAATCCAAAGGATGTCATTTCCAATCCCCAGCATCAGAGGACAAAAAATTTCCTGAGTAAAATGCTGTAGGGTCAGGGGGAAGTCTGGATGTAATGTTTCAAGCAAATAAACCAAAAAGGAGAGAGAAAAATGAGAAAGATCAAAAAACTTGCAGCTCTGTTTTTATCCGGCGCCCTGGCGGCGTCCATGACGGCATGTTCCGGCGGCTCCGGCACGGCGGCAGCCCCTGCGCCAACTCCTGCACAAGGCCCGGCGACCGCGGCAGCTGAAGCGGAAAAACCTGCAGAGAGCACAACAGGGGCAGCTTCGGCGGAGGCGGCGGAGAATAAGGAGTGGGGGCCTATCTTCACTGACCTGATCGAAAACGGCAAACTGAAAGTGGGCATTATCGGAAATGACCCCACCTTCTGTTTCCATACGGTGGAGGACGGCAAGGATGTGCTGGCTGGATTTGAGGTGGCCGGTATGTATGAGATGGCGCAACGTTTGAGCGAGTATCTGGGACGTGAAGTCACCGTGGATTTTTATGAAAGTGATTTTACGGGCTGTATGTCTGCGCTTCAGGCAAACCAGGTTTATTTCGTTACCCGTTTGAGTCCCACCGATGAGCGCAAGCAGACCTGGCTGTTCACGGATGTGTACCACAAATCCAATGAATGTTATGTAGCCAGGAAGGACAACCTGGACAATGAGAAATTCACCGGCACCCTGGAAGGGGTAACAGTCTGCGGCCAGATGGGGTCTATAGATATTACGATGACCCAGCATCTGTATCCGGACGCGAAGATCCAGGAATTGGGGCTTGTGTCGGATCTGCTGCTTTCCGTGAAGAACGGCAAGTCGGACCTGGCCTGCATGAATGCGGTTTCCGCGGCGATGTCCGTGGCAGCCAACCCGGACCTGGCTATTGTGGAGAGCCTGACCTGGGAGCCGACCGATGAGTTTGATAAGGGCTGCGGCCTGTGCATGGCTTATGGCAATGAGGACTTTGCAGAGTGGGCAAGCGGTTTCTTTGCGGATATCAAGGCAGAAGGACTGTGGGACCAGATGCAGTCTGACGCGGCATCCCAGTTGGATGAAAAGGCGCTGGAGGCGTTTATCGCCCAGTAGCAGCGCTCATATTTGCCAGATTCACGGAGCTTAAGGCATTTTGGGTAAAATTGGTGGATTTAGGGCACATATAATGATATAATATATTATATGTGTCCTTTTTTTGCTCCAAAGACAAAACTCCGAATCATTGTTTGACAGCCTGCCTGTGTTGTTGTGGACAAAAGAAAAGGCTTAACAAGAAAGGAACGCTGAGTATAAAGGTGAAAAAATGAACAAGAATTCAATAGTCCCGATGTATCAACAGTTAGCGGATGCCATAAAACAACAGATATTAAGCGGAGAGCTGAAAGAAGCAGACAAGCTGATGACAGAAACGCAATTGGTGGAATATTACGATGTAAGCCGTATTACAGTGCGCAAAGCGATCGATGTCCTGGCGGAAGGCGGATATGTGACGAAAAAGCAGGGGATAGGAACCTTTGTGACAGCAAAGAAGCTGAACCGTGTTATTTCCGACAAGGTGCTGAGTTTTACCCAGATGTGTGAGCTGGAGGGGAAGAAGGCTTCTGCAGAGATCTTGTCTGTGGACCGGGTGAAACCGGAAGCGAAGGTAAGGAAGCTATTGAAGCTCCAGAAGGAGGAGCTGGCCCTTCAGATCATCCGCCTCCGAAAGTGCGACGGGGTGGCAGTTATGCTTGAGGAGACATACCTTCCAACAAAATACGGTTTTGTTATGGAGGAGGATCTAACCGGATCGATCTGTGCCATGCTGCGCAGTCATGGGGCAGAGATTGTCCACGCGACAAAGACGGTGGAGATCTGTTATGCTACGGACCGGGAGACACAGCTCCTGGATGTGCGTTCCAGGCAGCCTCTGCTGCTGCATTATGACATTTCCATGAACGAGGACTGGGAGGAGGTCCTCTGCAGTAAGCTGGTGATCAATTCGGAACGGTATACATTGACCATAACCATGTAATGAAACCGGTGTTTTTACAAAATAGAAAGCGGCCGTCAGGCTGTGCCTTAGGTACAGTCTGACGGCCGCTTTTTGTGGTGGTGCGGATCAATACTCCAGCTTCCACATATACCGTCTCACGGTCAGCGGATGGTTCCGCTCCAACGCCACCTGCTCTGCATACATGCGCAGTACGCCGCACAGCAGCATCGGGTTAAAGTACTCCACAACAGAGGACTTGATGACGGAGGACAGGCCGAAGTCCTTGGCGTCCACGACCGTCAGCTTGGTGTCGAATCTCTGGAGGAAGGTCATGGCTCTTGCGTCCATGGGGCGGGTGGGGCCGTCGTTCATCAGCAGCAGGTACGGCACGTCCTTTTCTGCCATCTCAAACGGGCCGTGGAAGAACTCGCCGCAGTTGAAGGAACTGGACGGAACCCACTGCATCTCCATCATCAGGAACATGGAGAAGGAGTATGCCACCATGGCGGTTGCGCCGGAACTCATCACATATAATATCGGCATATCTTTGTATTCTTTTCCAAATGCCTGCGCCCGGGGCAGCAGGGTCTTGACGGAATCATTGATCAGGTCATAGATCTTTGCGAAGCCGTCCTGCATGTCGCCGTAGTGCTCGTAGCCCTCATATGTATTGAGGATCTCGCAGGCTAAGTCTACCACGTTGGTCATCTTCTCCATCTTTGCGGCGTAATCCTTTGCAAATCCGTGGATGATCTGGTATTTGGCGGCTTTTGCCAGAGCGGAGTCGGCGTCGATGGTCACGGCGATCACTTCAGCGCCCAGTTCCATGGCTTTTTTGGCAGCAGCCACGGTCTCGGGGGTGCCGCCGCTCAAGGAACAGGTGACAACAATGGAGTCGGGGCCTACGGCAGCCGGGGTGGAGTATAAGAACTCATTGGCTGTGTGGAGGCTGGTTCTGAGCTTCTTTGCGTTTGCTGTCAGAAAATACTGTCCGGGATACAGATCAGCCTGAGAGGCTCCGCATCCTACAAAATATACGGATTTAATTTCTGGTTTGTCTGCCTTGATGGCAGCTACGATCTCTTTTACGTTCATAATAACCCTCCTTAAAATGGTTGTTTGTATATAACATAATATAACATAACATACAAAATGTCAATATAATATTCATATGTGGTAAAATGTAAGTATACATATTGAAATTGAAATGTTTAATATTGATTTGAAATGTTCTATAAAATGATTGACAATCGAAATTAATTGTTATATATTGTATTATATAAATAAAAACACAAACAAAGAAAGCACAGGAAGTTTAGGGTGTACCAATTAATATGAGAATAAGATAACAGGAAAAATTATGAGAAAAAACATTCAAAAAGAGTCCTACAATATGTTTTGGGCGATCCTGGGCGTAGTATTCTTTGCGGTGGCCTACCGGTGGTTCTTGTACCCGGTGGGGCTGTACAGCGGAGGATTTACGGGGATATCGCAGCTCATCAAGCTGGTTTTAACAGAATTTATCGGGATTCCTGAGCCGGCGGGGGTGGATCTGACGGGCGTTATCTTCTGGTGTATCAATATTCCGCTGTTCTGTGTGGGATACCGGTATATCGGTAAGCGGTTTTTGATACGTACCCTCATCGCCGTCTGTATCCAGTCGGCGCTCATGGCGCTGATCCCGGCGCCGGAAAAGCCGCTGCTGGACGATATGCTTCTTAATTGTATTATCGGCGGCGCCCTGTCCGGTTACGGAGTGGGGATCACCCTGAGAGCGGGCGGTTCCGGAGGCGGCACGGATGTGGTCGGCATGTGCTGTGCCAAGGCTTCTCCTGATTTCAGCGTGGGGAAGATCAGCGTGCTCATAAATCTCTTTATCTATTTTGTAGCTGCCATGCGTTATGATTTTGACGTTGCGGCTTACTCGATGGTATTCTGCCTGGCTTCCAGCATTATGGTGGACCGGGTGCATTATCAGAATATCAAGGTTTCGGCCTTTATCGTTACCAGGAACCGGCAGCTGGGAGAGAAGATCAACCACCTGCTCTACCGGGGAGTGACCAGTTGGAAGGGCTGGGGCGAATACAGCCGTCAGGATGAGGTGATCCACATGGTCGTTATCAATAAATATGAGCTGAGGTCCCTTAAGAAGCTGATCCGGGAGGAGGATCCGGAAGCTTTTGTCCAGATCATGTCGCCGGATATGATCATCGGGCATTTTGAAAAACGCCTGGAAGTATAGGAAAGCGGTAGCTATAAAAATTTATAATATATATGAGGAGGAACACTATGTTTAATTTTGACGAGGCAAAGGTGAGACAGGAGCATCAGAACGGGGTGGATATCATTCCAAAGGTTGAGGAGTATGTGGATAAGGTCTGCGCGGACGGCTATTCCAACATCTTCTACATCGGTATCGGCGGGACCGTGCTGTATGCAAATCAGATGATGCACATTGCAAAACAGCTTGGATCCAGGCTGCCGCTTTTTATTGAGAATGCAGCGGATTTTAATCTGGTGGGCAATCCTTTCTTTGACAAGGATTCTGTTGTGGTGATCGAATCTATCTCCGGTGACACCAAGGAAGTGGTTGAGGCTGTGGACAAGGCCCATGAGGTGGGCGCACGGGTCATCGGCTATGTGGAGAAGGAGGGGACTCCTCTGTATGAGAAGAGCGATTATCTGGTGACTACCGTGGGCGGCGGCTACTATTTCTGGTACACTGTGACCCTGCGCTTCTTAAAGAATGCGGGCCAGTTCGACAAATACGACCAGTTCTTCAAAGAGATCGTACATATGCCTGACAATGTGGTGCAGATCTACAAGGATGCGGATGAAGACGCCAAAGCTTATGCGGAACAATACTGCGACGAGCCGCTGACCTATCTGATCGGTTCCGGCAACTTAGAGGACTGGGCGACCTGCTATGGCATGTGCATCATGGAGGAAATGCAGTGGATGCGCACCAGGCCGATCTCCGCAGCCAACTTCTTCCACGGCACGCTGGAGGTGATCGAGCGGGATATCCCGGTGATCCTGATCAAGGGAGAGGACGCCACCAGGCCGCAGATGGACCGGGCGGAGAAGTTCGTCAACACCATCAGCGCAAAGGTTATCGTATTTGATACGGCCAAATTCAAGTTAAACGGGATCAGCGATGAGTTCCGCGGTATGCTGGGGCCGATCATGATGCGCTCTGCGTTCCAGAGAGTGAATGTGCATCTGGAGCACTGCAGAAGACATCCCCTGGCCATAAGGAGATATTACAGAAGGCTTGATTATTAAGCATATAAGTATATAAAATGCAACTTATCGTAGCATATTACGCCTTCTTGTGATATCATTATGGTATTAATATAGTATCCATATGTTCTATATAAAGTGATGATATAGGACAATATTGCGCAAATTTGTAATGCCAGGGGAGGGTAATATGTCGGAAATAACAAGAGACACGGCGGTGCCATTATATCTTCAGATAGCGGATGATATCAAATCCAAGATAGAGAGCGGCGAAGTGAAGGCAAACAGCCGGATTCCAACGGAGCACGAGCTGAGTGAGGCTTACAAGGTGAGCCGGATCACCATCCGCAAGGCGCTGGAGCTGCTGGTGGATGAGGAGATCCTGGTGCGGAAGCAGAGGATCGGCACCTTCGTGTCCGACAAAAAGGTAACCAGGAGTTTGAACGCGTTTATGGGATTTTCCCAGAGCTGTGAGATGCAGGGCAATAAAGCGGGTACACAGTTTTTGTCTGCGGAGCTGGTGAAGGCGCGGCCTTCCGATCTGAAGCGTCTGGAGATTGAGGATGATGATAAACTTATCCGTATCCGGAGGCTCCGTTTCTGCAATGACGTGCCGGTGATCCTGGAGGAGAACCATTTTCCAAAGGAGTTTGCTTTTCTGCTGGCTGAGGATCTGAACGGTTCCCTTCATGAGATCCTGCTGCGCCATGGTATCGTGCTGACCAGGGGGTCTAAGACCATCGGCGTATGTTATGCCACCCGTGAGGAGGCGAAGCATCTGGGCGTGAAGGAGAACGACGCACTGATCATGTCGAAGGATGTGGCCTATGACACATCGGGCAGGGCAGTATACAGCGGAAAGGAGATCATCAACGCGGATCGCTATGAGTATAAGATACTGACCAACAGTATGGGGAAGACCGAATGAACAGAATAAACAGGGATCAGATCGCCGTCATGAACATCCAGTACAAGTATTTTCCCTTGACGCGGTTTCTGGACGATGCGGTGAAATATGAGGTGAAGAACGTGGAGCTTTGGGGTGCCGCGCCGCATTTTCATCTGGAGGATATGACCTACCGCCAGGTGAGCGGCGTTCGCAGGGAGATTGATTCGCGGGGACTGAAGCTTGTCTGCTTTACGCCGGAACAGTGCGTGTATCCGGTCAATATAGCTGCGCCCACGGCGGAGGCCCGGACGAGGAGTGTGAAATTCTTTGAGGACAACATCCGGGCGGCTGGAGAGCTGGGATGCAGTAAAGTGCTGGTCACTTCAGGGACTGGATATTTTGACGGAAGTGACCGGGATGAGGCATGGAAGCATGCGGCGGAGAATCTGCACGGCCTAGGGGAGCTGGCAGCGCACTATGGAGTGACGCTGGCTCTTGAGGTACTCCGGCGGGATGAGAGCAATCTGGTGTATGATCTGCCCACGCTTCGGAAGATGCTTGAGGAGCTTGACCATCCGTCCATCGGCGGCATGATCGACACCATTCCCATGGCGTTAGCAGGGGAGACCCCGGCCAGGTATCTGGAGGCGCTGGGAGAGAAACTGGTACACGTACATTTTATCGACGGCGCGCCGCGGGGCCATCTGGCATGGGGCGACGGCATCCTGGATATGCAGCAGTATTTAGCGGAATTCGATGCAGCAGGGTATGGAGGATATCTGTCGCTGGAGATCACCGATGGCCGGTATTTCATGGACCCATCCGGATCGGTGGAACAGAGCATCCGGCAATTGTATTCCGTATTACAATAAACAATATATATAACAATTCAAACAGAGCGTTGACGCAGTGCAACGCTCTGTTTTATTGCCCAAAACTGACAAATGAATAGACTTTTTGAGGGAAAATAATTGGTTATTATTACAATGTACACTGTTGAAAAAATAGAACCAACAGTAGTTCCAAAAAAAATATTATAAATTTACATAACAAATGCTTGATTAATTGTAGCAAATGTGATATAACAAAATAGAACATTAAAAATACATTAATAGAAGCACAATGAAACAGGTCAAATCAGATAAAACAGAGTGGAGGGGGATCATGATCAAGGTTCTTGGAATCGGCGATAACGTGTGTGATAAGTATCTTCATACAAAAACCATTTACCCCGGCGGAAACGCTTTGAACATCGCGGTGTTTGGAAAGCTGTTCGGCGCGGAGGCGGCTTATCTCGGAACCTTTGGCGACGACGAGGTTGGGCAGCATGTGTATTCCGTGGTAAAGGGGCTGGGGCTGGATCTGTCCCACTGCCGGCTGGAGGAAGGCCCCAACGGATGTGCCAGGGTCCAGCTTGTAGATGGGGACCGGGTATTCTTACAGGGCAACCGGGGCGGCATTTCCAGAGAGAAACCGCCGGTGCTCACAAAGATCGACGAGGAGTACATCTCCGGCTATGACCTGATACATACCAGCGTATACAGCTTTATGGAGGCGGAGCTTCCAAAGATCCGCGGGGCGGCATCCTTCGTGTCAATGGATTTTTCCGACCGGTATGAGGAAGATTATCTGAAACGGTGCTGTCCGTATATCGACTGTGCGGAGATCTCCTGCGGGGACATGCCGGAGGACGAGATCCAGAGGCGGATGGCCCGGATCATGGAGTTGGGGTGCCGGCACATCGTGATCGCCACCAGAGGCTCTAAGGGCGCTTATGTGATGGTGGACGGCAGGATCTATGAACAGTCGCCCTGTCTGGTGAAAGCGAAGGATACCATGGGGGCAGGGGATTCCTTTATCGCGTGTTTCCTGATCAATTATCTGGACGGGATCCGGACGGCGGTGGATTTTGGTGAGGCATCCGGGAACCGGGGGGTCGTCACGGCGGAAGCTTACAAAGACATATTAATTCAGATCAGTCTGTACCGTGCGGCAGTATTTTCCTCTAAACAATGCCAGCGGGACGGGTCCTTTGGTTTCGGCAAAGAGGTGGAGCTGACGGAAGATGATCTGGGTGTGATGAATATGTAAACCATGGACTTCTCTGGGTGAGAGGCCACAAGCAAGGAAAGGAGAGTATTATGAAAAAGAGATTTTGGAAAAAAGCGTTATGCAGCGTATTGGCAGGTATGATGGTCTTATCTGCTGCGGCCTGTGGAGGCGGCAGCTCTGAGCCGGCAGCAGGAGGCAATGGGGGGACTGCGGCGGCAGGGACACAGGCAGCCGGGAACCAGGCGGCCTCTGGGGAGCAGAAGGTGATCAAGTTCATGCACCGCTTCCCGGATGAGCCGTACAACAGCTTTATCGAGGGCAAGCTTCATGAGTATGAGGCGCTGCATCCGGACATTAAGTTTGAGATCACCAGCGCCCAGAACCAGGAGTACAAGGAGAAGATCAAGATCGTGGTAGGCGGAGACGACACCCCGGATATCTTCTTCAGCTGGGTGGGCGACTTTACGGAGCGGTTTATCCGCGAGGGCCTGATCCTGGACCTGACTCCGTATATGGAGGCAGACCCGGAGTGGAAGGATTCCCTGATCGAATCCCAGATCGAGCAGTATGTCAACAGCGACGGTATGCTCTATGGCATCCCGTTCCGTCTGGACTGCAAACTGTTCTTCTACAACAAGAAGATCTTTGATGAGAACAATCTGGAAGTGCCGAAGACCTGGGATGAGTTTATCAATGTATGTGAGACCCTGAAGGCGGCAGGCATTACCCCGATCGGGTACGGCAACCAGGAACCGTGGTCGGCATCCCACTATATCGGAACCTTAAACCAGATCTTTGTTCCTGATGAGGTGCGTGCGAAGGACTACAATCCTACCAGCGGTGAGTTTACAGATCCGGGTTATGTGGAGGCGCTCAAACATTACCAGGCGCTGCTGCCGTATATGACTGAGAATCCCAACGGCGTGAAGCCTGACATGGGCAGAACCAATTTCGTGATGGAGATGGCGGCTATGTACTATGCGGAGCTGATCGAGATCCCCTACATCAAGGCAGACAACGCGGAGATGGAATTCGGTATGTTCAACTTCCCGAAGGTGGAGGGCGCGAAAGGAAACCAGGATATCCTTACGGGCGTTCCGGAAGGCTTTGTGGTATCCTCCAAGACAAAATACCCGGATGAGTGCGTGGAATTCCTCAAATGGTTCCTGGGCAAGGAAGTGGGTACCGCCCAGTGCCAGGAGATCGGCTGGTTCAACGCGGCGAAGGGAACCACGGAGGGTCTGACTGACCAGGCGCTGTTAGACGGTTATCAGGCGGTTATGGATGCGAAGGCGATGAGCGCATGGCTGGATAACGCACTGTACTCCACCGTATGCGACGAGTATCTGACTACCGTATCAGACCTGACCAACGGAGATATCACACCGGAAGAGGCCATGGCGAAGATCCAGGCCAAAGCAAAAGAAGCGCAGACCCTGGTGGGAACCGGGAGCTGACGAGACATAACAGGAAAAAGTAGACAGTTTGGCAGGCAGGCTTTGGATCAAAAGCCTGCCTGTATGGAAAGAAGGATGGTGAAGTATGAAAACAAAGAAACGTACACCGTATCTGTACATGCTGCCAGGGGTTTTTATGGTGTTGTTTTTTGTGTACATTCCAGTCTTGATGAATATTGTGTATAGTTTTTTCAGACTATCCTCTTATTCGGCGGGCCAAACATTTGTAGGCATAGACAATTACCGGAGGTTTTTCAGCGATGAGGTTTTCCCCATCATGCTGAAAAATAACATCGCCTATTGTGTGATCTCCCTGATCGTACAGGTTGGATTTGGAACGGTCCTGGCGCTGGTCCTTGAGAGCAAGGCCATCGGCTCCAGGGCAAAAGATATTTACAGGAATATGTATTATGTGCCCGCCCTCATTTCCCTGACGGCGGTGGGCCTGATGTTTACCTTTATCTACGAGCCGAACATCGGCTTTATCAACAATGTGTTAAAGACCCTGGGACTTTCCACTTACGGATTCCTGGGTGATTCCAAAATGGCAATCTACTGCATCATTGCAATGAGCCAGTGGCAGTTTACCGGATATATCACCCTGCTTATGGTGGTGGCATTCCAGAATGTACCCCAGGATTACCTGGAGGCAGCCGCCATCGACGGGGCAGGCCCTGTGCGCAGGGCGATCAGCATCATGATCCCCCAGGCCAAGGAGCAGCTCCTGGTCTGTACGATCATTACGATCATCGGCGCTTTTAAGCTGTACACCGAGGTATATGCCACCACCAGCGGCGGCCCCGGCAACAGTTCGCAGGTGTTGGGATTGTTCTTATACCAGCAGGCGTTCCTGCATGACGATCTGGGCATGGCGGCAGTAACGGGTGTATTTATCTTTGTGATCACCGTTACCCTTTCCATCATTCAGATCAAGATGACCAATTCAGGCAAGAACTAGGAGGTGGAACAGTGAAAAAGACAAGTGCAAAGATTCTTTTGAATCTGATGTGTGTATTCATCTGCATCATTATTGTTGCCCCTCTGGCCTGGATCCTTCTGAATTCATTGAAGACCAACAAAGAGCTGTTCCAGAATTCCCTTGCCCTTCCGGAGGTCTGGCAGTTCGGCAACTATGCCAAGGCGTGGCAGATGGGGTTATACAAATATTTTGGCAACTCCCTGTTGGTCAGCAGTATTTCCCTGATCGGGATCCTGACCTTATCCTCCCTTCTGGCATATGGCCTGACCCGTTTTAAGGCAAAGGGCAGCATGGTGATCTTCGTGATCGTTCTGGGAGGCATGGCCCTCTCTGAGCAGATCGCACTGGTGCCCCTCTATAAGATCCTGCGGGCGCTGAAGATCTACAATACCTATGCGGCGGTCATCCTGCCTTACATCGCGTTCCGCATTCCGTTCACGGTATTTTTGATGCGTTCCTACTTTATCTCGATCCCGGTGGAGCTTGAGGAGGCGGCGGTGGTGGACGGCTACAACAGCCTGCAGATCTTTACCAAGATCATCATCCCGATCAGCAAGCCGATCTTTGCTTCCTGCGCCATTGTGAACTTAAACTTTGTCTGGAATGAATTTTTATTTGCAAATGTGTTTTTAAACAACAAAGCGATCCAGACGATCCCGATCGGGCTTATGACCTTTAAGGGTGATTTAAAGATTGACTACACGACCACTCTGGCAGGCCTGGTGATCGCGTCTCTGCCGCTGATCATCCTGTTTATCTGTATGTCCAAACAGTTTGTGAGAGGCCTTACCAGCGGCGCGGTGAAAGGATAAAAGATGGAAGCGCTTATATTTGACATGGACGGGGTGATCGTGGACAGCGAGCCTTACAACATGATGCGGGTCCTGGAGTATGCCCGCTCCATCCGCCCGGAGATCACCAGGGAGCAGATGTACCAGGTGGTGGGCCGGACAAAGGAGGATGTGTGGACCAGGATCGCCGGTGTCATCGGACAGGGAAAAGGCTGGGAGGAGACCCGGCAGGACTATGAGGCCAACTGGAAACCCTGGCACCCGTATCCGGTGCGGTACAAGGACATCTTCCGGCCGGAGGTCATAAGGATCCTCAAGCGGGCGAAGGCTGAGGGGGTGCGCACGGCGGTGGCGTCGGCCACGGCTTATGATAAGGTGAAGGAGATCCTGACTGAGGTGGGAGTCACCCCCTATCTGGACCTGATCGTCAGCGGGGAGTCCTGCAAGCGGAGTAAGCCGGACCCGGATATCTATCTAAAGACCGCAAAACTTCTGGGAGTGGAGCCGAAGGACTGTGTGGCGGTCGAAGATTCTACCGTGGGCATTACCGCGGCGCACCGGGCCGGGATCAAAGTGATCGCTTTAAAGGATGACCGGTTTGATTTTGACCGGAGCCTGGCGGATGCAGAGATCGATGATCTGGGGGAGTTTGAAGCGTGTTTTCAGCAGTTGTGTTTTCCGAAAATGACAGGCAATTCGTAAAAACAGGAGGAAGTTATGGAAAAAGCAAGAGAGATCGTATCCAGTATTTTAAAAGAGCGTCAGATCGACACCATCTATTTCGTGGGCTGCGGCGGCTCCCTGGCGGGATTTTTCCCGGCTAAATATTTTATAAGCTGCGAGGCCCGCAAGGTGAAGGTGGGCTACATCAACTCCAATGAGTTTGTATATGCAACCCCGAAGGAGATCGGTGAAAATGCAGTGGTCATCCTGGCGTCCCAGCGGGGCAATACCGCCGAGACCGTGGAGGCCTGCAAGGTTGCCAACGAAAAGGGCGCCGCTACCATCGGCCTGACCTTTGAAGTGCCGTCCCCTCTTTCTGAGGCGGCCCGGTATGTGATCCACTATGAGTTTGGAGATGATTCTGTTGTGGAGAACCAGAAATCCTCCTATGCTGTGAAGCTGGCGGTGGAATTCCTGCATCAGATCGAAGGCTATGAGGGGTATGATGCGATGGTGGATGCTTTGAAGAAGCTTCACGGCATTGTGGCTGATGCAAAGAAAGCGATCATCCCTTATGCGATCAAGTACGCCTGGGAGTTTAAGGATGATCCTGTGATCTATACCATGGGGAGCGGCGGTTCCTGGGGCAGCGCCCATCAGGAAGCCATCTGTATCTTTATGGAGATGCAGTGGATCAATTCCAGTGTGATCCATTCCGGCGAGTATTTCCATGGCCCCTTTGAGATCACCGATAAGGACACGGCGTTTTTGATGATGAAATCCTCCGGAAGGACCCGTTACTTAGATGACCGTGCGCTGGATTTTATCAGGAAATTCAACAACCGCTGCATGGTGATCGACGGGCTGGATTACGGCATGGGCGAGCTGGGCTCCATGGCTGAGTATATGGACCCGCTGTTCCATACCAATGTGATCCGTGTGTTCAATAACCTGCTGGCGGATGCCAGGAACCATCCGCTGAGTGTGAGGCGGTATATGTGGAAGTTTGCGTATTAAAAAGGCTGCAGGAGTTGGGGGAGTTTCCGCATTTTGCGGCGGCAGTTTTATAATGAAGACGGACAAAGGTGCGGCGGATGATTGGGAAACCATCTGCCGCACCTTTGATGTTGTGAGGTGTAAGCAATGAGGCATACGCTGTGTGGTTTATCTGTGCGGTAAAGCTGCTTTATTGCGAAGTCCTGCGCCTGGTGCCAGACTGAGCCCCCGGCCGCTGCTTCGTGATTGGTTGCGTCTGCGATCTTCCCTGGGGCTTTTTCGACGCTTTTGCCTTTGGCTTTTCTTTTGTTTCTGCCGGTCTTGTCTGCGGGCGGTCTGCCGCAGCCTCCCTGCGCGTCCTCGCCGGACGCGGCTGCGTCTCCTTCGGCGGAACCACGAATACGGTCATGGGGTAGGGGTGATCTTCTATCACAGGAACTTTCTTTCCGGTCAGCTTCTCGATATCCTTTACATAGTCCTTCTCCGAAATGTCACAGAAGGAGATAGCGCGTCCGCCAAGGCCTGCCCGTCCGGTCCGTCCGATGCGGTGGACGTAGGTCTCCGGGATATTGGGCAGGTCGAAGTTGATGACACAGGAAAGCTCCTCAATATCGATGCCTCTGGCTGCGATGTCCGTAGCCACCAGCACCCGGATCTCGCCGGATTTAAAATGGCTGAGGGCCGTCTGCCTGGCTCCCTGGGACTTGTCCCCGTGGATGGCGGCTGCCTGGATGCCGCTCTTGTTCAAAAACTTCGCCACCCGGTCGGCTCCATGCTTGGTGCGGGTGAAGACGAGGGTGGAACGGAAGTTTTCCTGTTTCAAAAGATGGGCCAGCAGCGGCCGTTTGTTCTCCTTGTCTACGTAGTAGAGGGAGGCGTCTATGGTGTCCACGGTGGAGGAAACGGGGGTGACCTCTACCCTGGCGGGATTGCGCAGCAGCTTTTCGATCAGGGCCTGGATCTCGTCCGGCATGGTTGCGGAAAAGAGCAGGGTCTGCTTCTGTTTCGGCAGCAGGGAGATGATCTTTTTCACATCGTGGATAAATCCCATATCCAGCATCCGGTCCGCTTCATCCAGCACAAAGATCTCCACATGGGTCAGATCGATCTCACCCTGGCTGAACAGGTCGTAGAGGCGTCCGGGGGTTGCTACCAGGATATCGATGCCGCGCCGCAGGGATTCGATCTGGGGATTGGCGGATACGCCGCCGAAGATGACGGCGCATTTGACGGAGGTGTGGGAACCGTACTGATCGAAGTTTTCCGCGATCTGCAATGCCAGTTCCCTGGTCGGAGTGAGGATCAGGGAGCGGATCACACGCTTTGGATATTTCTTTTTGTCGGGATTCATCAGGTTCTGTATGATGGGCAGGGCAAATGCCGCAGTCTTTCCGGTGCCTGTCTGGGCGCAGCCCAGCACGTCCCGTCCAGCCAGCACATAAGGGATCGCCTTTTCCTGGATCGGAGATGGGGTTACATAGCCTTTTTCTTCCAGTGCTTTCAAAAGCAGGGGAGAAAGTTTCAAATCTTTAAAATTCATAGATACATTTCCTTCATTTCTGTGATTAAATAATGGTGAACGTCTAATGTTACCACACATTTATGATAAATACCAGCACAGTTTAAGATAATTGTAATAATTGTAATAAAAGATTCCATCAAATCCCATTCCATCTTATTCCATAACGTGTTAAAATAAAGCCAGGACACTATTGTAACGGGCATCAGGATTTTTGAAACCAGACAGAGACCTAACTGAAAGAGCAGGAGGAGGAACGGAGCAATGAGATTAAAACGTTTGGCAGCAGTGACATTGAGTATGACGATGGCTTTGACCATGACCGCCTGGGCGAATGACGCCGATGCGGTTGCCGTTTACCAGGAGATGGAAGCGAAGAGCAGCGGGATGACGGATACAGACGCGTATATGGACTTCAAGGTAGATATGAGCTCAGGCGGAGATCATATCGGTATGTGCCTGGAGATGAACGTGAAGGCGAACAATATGACTACGCCGGAGCAGATGCGCATGAATACGTATATGCGTATGACTCTGACGGATGCCAATCTTTCCGGCGGCACCGGAGGACCGGGAGAGGCCGGATCGTCAGTTGATCTGACCGGTACGCAGATCACGGCCAATATGTACTATGCGGACGGCATGTATTACATGGATATGCTTGGGCAGAAGATGAAAACCCCTATGCCGCTCAATGAGATGATGGATACCGTGAAGCAGTCGGCCGGAACGACGGTGGATTCTCTGGAGTATATCCAGAACCTGAAGCTGCGCACGGAAGGCGAGGACCGGATCCTGTCTTTCACGATGGATGCGACGAAGATGAACGGCCTGCTTCAGCAGGTTATGAGCAGCCTGCAGTCTATAACGGGTAATGGCAGCGTCAGCTACCGCGATATCAGCTGTGAGTATATCGTGAACCCGGAAGGCTACTGCACCAAGTCCAGGATGAAGATGACTATGGACATGACGGTGGAGGGCGAGACCATTACTATGACTCTCGACGGCGATATAGGTTATGCGAACCCGGGACAGCCGGTGACGATAACCGCACCAAACCTGGCCGAGTATACGCTGGCTGAGTAACACCATAGGAAGATCAGTTTCAGGATACAGAACGGCAGATATTTCTTTGCGGATTGAAGTGCAGAGAAATATCTGCCGATTTTATATGACGGAGAATCCCCACAGTGGGATTCTATTTTTTTAGGGATTCTCATTTTTTCATGCCGTGATCAGGCGATACCCCATTGATTTTACTTATACCATCTGATAGATTATTCATATTTGTGCCATACTACCATAAATGTTATTATAAATACGTAAAAAACAACCGTGTTTTCTGATAATACAAGAAAGGAAGGAAATTATGAAAAAGTATTTGGGGTGTACTTTGGCGATTCTGGCGGCAGCAGGTTTAGCGGCATGTGGAAATGCATCAGGTGGGAATACCTCCGGAGGTAATAGCGCAGGGGCCGGAACGACCGCAGCGGCAGCAGCGGAAGAAAAGGGCGGCGCAGCAGCCGGTGATGCAGCAGGGGCAGTAGAGCCGGAGCGGGTCATCCAGCTTGGGCATATTGATCCCAGCACCAACGATCCGTACCAGATGCTGGCGGAATTGTTTGCCGGTAAAGTGAATGAATTATCAGGCGGGAAGATCCAGATCGATATTCTTTCCGATGCGCAGCTTGGCAGCGAGGCTTCTATGATCGAGGGCATGAAGCTTGGGACGATCGATTGTGCGATCATTTCTAACTTCAGCTACAGCTCAAGCATTCCGGATTTCTGCGTTTTTGATATGCCGTATATTTTTACCAATGAGAAACAGGCTCATGCGGTCATGGATGACGCGGAGATCACCGGGGATCTGTTTGACAAGCTGTATGACGAGTTCGACGTGAAGATCCTGGCTTACGGGGAGGGCGGTTTCCGGAGCGTGATCAATACGAAGAAGGCCATCACATCGCCTGCGGACTTTGCTTCCCTGAAGATCCGTGTTCCGGGCAACGAGACTTATCTGGCTACCTTTGACGCGCTGGGAGCCAATCCGGTATCCATGGCATCCAGCGAGTGCTACACCGGTCTGCAGCAGGGTACCATCGATGGGCTGGAGCAGCCTATCGGACCGATGTACAGCTATAAATCCTACGAGGTCTGCAAGTACATCAGCCTGACCGAGCATCTTTACAATCCCATCAGCCTGACAGTCTCACGTTCCCTTTGGGAGAGCTTAAGCGAGGAGGAGCAGGGCTGGTTTACGGAAGCGGCAGCCTCTGCGCGGGACGAGCAGCGTGTTGAAAATATCTCTCTGAATGAGACGCTTCTCAAGGCCATGCAGGACGAGCGGGGGATTGCGGTAAATGTGATCGAGGATAAGACGGCTTTCCGCGAGGCGGTGCAGCCTGTTTATGATAACTATGTACAGAAATTCGGTTCCGACCGTCTGGACAAGATCGTCAAACTGATCGATACCGTGCAGTAAGAGACAAGGAGCCGTGGGGAGGAGGGTCCCTGCGGCCATACCGGGACTGTCATGCCGGGGACGGCAGAAAAAAGGAGAGGGTTTTATGTACCGACTGATCTATAAGATATGCAGTATTATCAACAAATTATATGAGATGCTTGCGCTTGTTTTACTGGTTGCCATGACGTTTGCGCTTGCGCTGCAGGTGTTCACCAGGTATATCCTCCAGGCATCCATGGCAGGGACGGAGGAGTTTGCCCGCTATGCATTTATCTGGATCATCATGCTGGGGGCCAGTATCTGTACGAAGGACGGGAGCCATGCGACGGTCACGCTTTTAAACGACCATCTGAGCGGAACGCTGAAGGAGATCCATAAGATCGTGATCGAACTGCTGGTGCTGACAGCCTGTATCGTATTGCTCCGATATGGCTTTACAATGATCATGGTGTCGGCGAAGTCGAAAACGCCCACCCTGGGGATTCCTACCTGCGTGGTATATGCGGCGCTTCCGGCGGGATGTTTTGGGATGATCGTTGGAACGGTAAGTAATATTTTGAAGGATATGATGATGAAAAAGGGCGGGGAGGTGAGTGTATGACACAGGCGCTTTTGCTTCTGGGCGTTATGGCCCTTTTGCTGGCCTTTGGTGTGCCGGTAGCATTTTCCATCGGGCTGTCGGGCATGTTTTTCCTGTTGGTGACAGGACTTAAGCCGATGGTTGTGGTGGCGCAGAGTTCCGTAAATGGTGTGGACAGCTTCACCATGCTGGCGATCCCCATGTTTACCCTGGCCGGTTATCTGATGGAGTCCAGCGGCATGTCGAAACGGCTTGTCAACTGCATGGAAAAGCTGCTTGGCAATTCTACTGGCGGGGTCGGCACGGTAACCATCGTGTGCTGCGCTATCTTCGCGGCGCTCACAGGCTCCGGCCCGGCGACGGTCACGGCGATCGGCTGCATCATGCTGCCTGCCATGCTGAATGCGGGGTACAGCCGGGGTGAGACCGGAGGTATGCTGTCGGCGGCTGGTGCATTGGGGCCGATCATTCCGCCCAGCATCTGCATGATCGTGTATGGCTCTACCATGGGCGTGGCGGTGCCGGATCTGTTCATTGCGGCGGTGATCCCGGGGATCCTGCTGGCGGTTGCCATGATTCTGGCCAATTCTGTCATGAGCAGACGCCGGTCCAGGAAGATTGCGGCGGATGTGCCGAAGAAGCATTATACTTCAAAGGAAGTCCTGGCTTCTGTTGTCCAGGCGCTGCCCACGCTGTTTTTGCCGGTGATCATCCTGGGAGGTATTTATTCCGGGATCTTTACACCTACCGAGGTTGCAGTCGTGGCTGTGTTTTACACGATCTTCTGGGGATTTATCTACCGGGAAATGAAATTTGCAGATATTGTCCGTTCCTTAAAGCGGACGGTAGCGACCACGGGGATGGTCATGTTTATCATGGCGATGGCGGCAGTGTTCACGTTCCTGCTGAGTACAGCCAGGATTCCGACGATGATCGCCAGATCGATCGTGCCTTATTTGAACAACCGGTATGTGTTTATGGCGCTTATGCTGGTGCTGCTGTTGATAGCAGGATGTATCATGGAGGTGCTGTCCCTGGTGGTGATCCTGGCGCCGATCATCATCCCGATCGGTCTCCAGCTTGGAGCAGACCCCATCCATCTGGGTGTGACGTTCTGTATCACACTGGTAGTGGGACTGGCGACACCGCCGTTCGGTATGAACTTATTTACGGCATCGGCTGTCTGCGAGACTCCGTTTGTGGAGGTGGTAAAAGGCGTGTGGCCTTATCTGATCGCCATGGCGGTCACCATTGTCCTGATCGCGTTTATACCGCAGCTGACATTGCTGCTTCCGTCTTTATTGTAAGGGGGGAGATCTGATGAGTGATATTTCTTTAAAAGGCGTGGTGGAGGTTCACGTTCACGCCAAACCGGATCTGTATCCCCGCGCTTACTCGGATATGGAGCTGATGGAGGCGGGAGTGCGGGTGCAGGCCAGGGCGATCGTGGTCAAATGGCATTACGGTCAGACGGCCGCCAGAGTACAGCTCTGCAATGAAATGCGGCGGCGCCTGTACCCGGAAGCGTGCGTGGAAATGATCGGAAGCATTGTGCTCAATCATCCTGTGGGAGGGATCAATCCGGCGGCGGTGGAGACAGCTTTAAAGCTGGGGGCACGGATCGTCTGGATGCCTACGACAGATTCCCGCAATGAGCGGGAGCTGAAAGGATTTCATGACGGGATCGTTTGCGTGGAGCATGGACGTGTCACGGAACCGGTAAGGGAGATCCTTAATATGATCCAGGAATACGATGCCGTGCTTGGCACGGGACATCTGGATGCCCAGGAAAGCCTGGTGCTGATCGATACGGCGAAGACCATGGGGATCGACCGCATCCTGGTGGATCACCCGGAATACTGGGTGACGCAGATGACCATGGAGCAGCAGCTCCGTCTGGTCCGGGACTATGACGTGTGTATCGGCAGATACTATGCCCAGCCGATGCCGGATGGGAGCTTTCATGTAAACCTCCCTGAAAATCTGGAGGCATACAGGCAGATTGGCTATAAAAATATGATTATCTCCACGGACGGCGGCCAGCTTGCCAATCCCCGCTGGGAGGATGCCCTGCGCACCTATATGCAGTATTTTGCAGACCAGGGCGTGCCAAAGGAGCACATAGATTACATGGCGAAGGCGCTTCCGGCGAAGCTTTTAGGGCTGCCGTCATAGTGAGAAGGAGTGAGGACAGATATGAAAGAACATACGGCTTTGAATTATGTCGGGACATTGCACAGCGGTCTTCCCACCGTCCTGTTCATTCCGGGGGCCATGACCACGCCGAATGTATTTGCGGGGTTTGCCAATTATCTCCCGTGCCAGTCGGCGATCATTGACTGGAACAACTCTGACGGGCCGTGGGAGGTGGAAGCCATCGGCAGGCGGGTGCTGGAGCTGATCGACCGGCTCCGCCTGGGGCCTACGGTCCTGGCCGGGTATTCCTGGGGCGGCGTGGTCTCCATCGCGGCTGCGATCTGGGATAAGAAACGTCGTCTTGGCGGCATTATGATCGCCGACACCGGAGCCAGCGCCAATAACCACGGCGACCCGGATTTTCCAAAGAAGCTGGAAGAAAAATGGCCGGACAGGGAGCTGTTTCGGGCATTCAGCGCAAGATGCTATGCGATGCCGATCTCCCAGGGGATGTACCAGCAGTTGGAGGATTACGCCATGGCATTAAAGAAAGATACTGTGTGCCAGGCAGCCCATTCTGTGAGGGAGAGCGATTTCCGGGACAGGCTCGGGGATATCCGGTGCCCGGTCCAGATCCTTCACGGCCTCCGGGACCAGAGTCGGTCGGTGGTCCACGCTCAGGCGCTGAAAAACGGGATCAAGGGATCTGAACTTTTTTGGCTTGACTGCGGGCATACGCCGATGGTAGAGCTGCCGGAGGAGTATCTGCAGAAGCTTCTATATTTTATCGACCGGGTGCAGCTGGTGGATGATCCCTATGCTCTGGATGTGCTCCATGCCTGAACTTTACATTGCTTTTAACCGTGTGATGATATATACTTTTTTAAATAGACTATTTAGAGAAAAGCGGGTATAAGAGCAGATGGAATTAAAAGATTTTCGGACACTTACAGAGATAGCGAAGACGGGGAGCATATCCCTGGCGGCGCGGTCCCTCTATGTCTCCCAGCCTGGGCTGAGCCAGTTTCTGCATACATATGAACAACAGCTGGGATTCCCGATCTTCGAGCGGGTATCCCAGGGTGTACGTCCTACTGTCAAAGGTAGGGCGTATCTTAGTCTGATCCAGAGAATCATCGAGGAGTATGACGCCGGTGTCGGGGAGCTTAAGGCTGGAGGACAGAGAAAGATCCGCTTTGGGATAGGAGACCAGAGGGGCGCGCTGCTGATCCCGACGATTATGGCGATGATGGATACCATGAAGCCGGATTTTGAGCTGGAGATCAACGATGCCATCAGTTCCCGCAATAACTTGATCGACGCTTTGCAGAAGCGTGAGACGGACGCCGCCTGCACCACCATGATCGACGAGGATTATTCCAGAAACGGGGATATCCTGTGTTATCCGCTGGTGAAGGAGGAGATCATGCTGGTGCTGCCGAAGGAGCATCCGCTCACGTCCGGCCTTCACCGGAGGGAGGACGGGGAGTTCTGGATCGAACCCCAGTCCCTCAAGGGACAGACCTATATCCTGTGCAGCACGAAGCGTGAGATCCGCCGGATGAGCGACCAGATATTCCGGACTTTGGATATCCGTGATATCCGGGTCCTGCAGAGCAGTACCAGCCTGTTTACTGTGATCAATTCCTGCCTCAACTGCAATGCCCTGACATTTTCTCCATGGGAATACGTCTGCCATTCTGACCAATGCGTCTGTGCATCCATCGGCAGGGAAGGATTTTTCTGGACCCATATCATGATGGCCCGGAAGGATACGTTGGAACCCAATGAGCGGGAGACATTGATCTGGATGCTGAAGGAGAGCCTGCTTAAGGATATGGAGAACCGGCATGTGGCTGCGGAATGACAGGAGTATGCATTCGGAGGAATGTATGGCAGGAGGGGAGCATAGGGAATCATGGCGACAGTTGATATGACGGAAGGGAAGATTTCCAGGCATCTGATCCGGTATTCTGTACCGCTGATCCTGGGAAATCTGTTCCAGCTTACTTATAATGCGGTGGATTCGATCATTGCGGGGCGCTTTATCGGCAAGGAAGCCCTGGCGGCGGAGGGCATGGCAAGCCCGGTGATGAATATCGTGATCCTTGGGATATCCGGCATCTGTATGGGCGCCGGAGTTTTGATGAGCGAATTTTTCGGGGCGAAGCAGTACGAGAAGCTGAAGCGGGAGATGTCCACAGCGGTACTGTTCGGGCTGTACTTTTCCCTGGCGGTGATCGTGCTGGGGATCGTCTTTACCCCGGCCCTTCTTCGGGCGCTGCATGTGCCGGGGGAGCTGATGGAGATGACGACGGTCTATCTGCGGATCATCTTTCTGGGCGCGCCCTTTACCTATTTTTATAATGCGCTGGCTTCTGCGTTAAAAAGTGTGGGGGACTCCAAGACGCCGCTTAAGTTTTTGATGTTTTCTTCCGTGCTGAACGGGGTGCTGGATCTGATCTTTATCGGATATCTGGGGTTCGGGATCGTCTGCTCCGCCACCACCACGGTGATCGCGGAAGCGGTGTCCGCAGGGCTGTCTGTCTGGTATGTGTATCACAAGATCCCGCTTCTGCAATTGCGGCGCGGGGAATTTAAGGTGGATAAGGAGCTTTTGAAAACGACCCTTCAGTTTGGGTCGGTGACGGCGCTGCAGCAATCCTGCCAGCCCATCGGCAAGCTGCTGATCCAGGGTTCGGTCAATGGGCTGGGCGTGGATACGATCGCAGCCTTCAATGCGGTGAACCGGGTGGATGATTTTGCATTTACACCGGAGCAGAGCATCTCCCACGGGATCACTACCTTCGTGGCCCAGAACCGGGGGGCGAAGAAGGAAGAGCGGATGTACCGGGGATTTCACCGGGGCCTTTTACTGGAGTTTTTGTACTGGATCTGCATCTGCATGTTTGTGCTGATATTCCGGAAGCCGATCGTGGGAATGTTTGTGACGGGGGAGAGTGCGGCGGCCATCGTGGCGATCGGGTGCCAGTATCTGGGGACCATGGCGTTTTTCTATATCTTTCCCGCATTTACCAATGGATTTCAGGGTTTTTACCGCGGCATGGGGATGATGAAGATGACCCTGCTGGGGACGGCTGTGCAGACTGGGCTGCGGGTCGTCTTTACGTGGGTTTTGGCTCCGCGGATGGGGATCTATGGGGTGGCGTTTGCCTGTGCGATTGGGTGGAGCGTGATGCTGATGATCGAGGTGCCGTATTATTTTTACTGTAGGAAAAAGGGATAAAATGATTACAGAACAGGGAGCCTGACAAGCTGATATCACTTCAGCTTGTCAGGCTCCCTGCCCTTACAGATTCCATCTCAGGCATCACTTATTTCTGCATGATATGAATGGCGAACCCGCCGTATTCTCCATCCAGATAGATATTCTTCAGTCTGCCGTCATCCATATAAGCGGCGGTATCCATCCGGAAGGTAAATCCCTTCTCTTTCAGCTCTTCCACCGCGGCGGTCAGATCCGGCGTGCGCATGGCGATATGTCCGTTTGCACCCAGGAAGGGGGCCTTCATGCATTCAAAATAGGGGCCGCCGAACTCGGATTTCTGGCCGTGGCGGGGTTCTAAATTGAACATCATGCTCAAAAGCTGCGCCAGCTTTCCGGCTTCTTCGGCGTCGGGGGTATTGATGCCGATATGTTCCAGTTCAAATATATTTTTCATGATCATACCTCTTCCTGTTCAGATTTACATCGGGAACATCAGCAGGGAGCCGGCGGTCAGGGCTACCAGGCGGATAAAGTACTGGGGTATCGTAAATTTCCAGAACTCCGAAAGCTTGTAGTTGCCGACGCCCATGACCATAGCGGGCATACCGTCGATCGGAAGGAAGTGTCCGCACCATCCGGATATCACGATGGCACATGCGGCGGCGGTCGGGTCTAAGCCCAGGCTTGTGCAGGTAGCGATGGCAAGCGGTGCGAAGACATAAACCGTACCGATGGTGGAACCGGTCATGGTCGCAAGCACGCTGGTAAGGATACAGAATACCAGTATCATGATGAAGGGGTTGATGCTGGTGCCTAGCATACCGGCTACGGTGGAACCGACAAGGTTGGTAAGGCCGGTGCTTCCAAGGGCGTCGGCGATACCGATAACGCCTGCGGACATGAGGATGATGGGCGCGCTGATGGCATCGCGGATCTCCTTAAAGTCCATGACTCCGATCACCAGGATCACTGCTACGGACAGACCCGGGATCGCATAGCCTGCGTCGCCGATCTTGCCCTGAAGGATCATACCGATCACAGCCACCACGAAAGCAACGTAGACAACCTGCTCTTTCCATTTCGGAAGGGTGGATACAACTGCGCCCTGAGCTTTGGCGTCTTCCGATGCGGCTGAAATAGGATGGTCCGGCAGCAGCTTATACTGGATCAGGCAGTTTGCCAGGAAACCGAGGGAAAGGAACAGGTTTACAACGGCAAATTTTGCAACGGAGACATTGGCCATAACGCCCGCGCTGTTTAAAACGGCAAGTACGATACCGTACTGCAGCGCCGTGTTGAACGGAATCAGCGGATGGTTGGCAGCAAATCCCGCGGTCATGATGATCTTGGACGGCGGAAGCTTTTTGCTGTAGGGCAGGGTGGAGAGCAGTCCGATGGTCAGCACATAGTAGGCGGTGGAGCCGGTGCCGAACATGCTGCAGCCCAGCATGACAATGAGTATCATAAGTACATAGGCCCGGAAGCCGCCTTTGTTCGCCATGTTGAACATGGTGTTTTTAAAACCGGTGATAAAACTGGTTTTCTGAAGGGCAGCTATGATCGCCATGAACTCGGCCAGCATGACGATGGTGGCATTGGAAAATCCGGCAAATGCGGCTTTGATGTCGGCAATGCCGAAGACTACAAGCAGCAGACACGCCAGCAGCGGCGGCGCGCCGAAAGGCAGTTTGTCTGTCATGATCAGGATGACCATGAATACGGTGATCGCTAACGCGATAATCATCTGAATTGTCATTTTACTTTCCTCCTGGTTTTCACGGTCATGCTTTGCGGCTTTCAGCCATGCGGATGGCGTAATCGATCGCGTTGACAAGACTCAGTTCGTTGCTGGTGCCCTTGCCTGCAAGAGCGAATCCGGTGCCGTGGTCCACGCTGGTACGGATGATCGGAAGCCCCAGGGTCACATTGACGCCCTCGACGGCTTTCCATTCCTGCTTGCCGCGGTCGTAGACAAACCCGACGGTCTTTAAGGGGATATGCCCCTGGTCGTGGTACATGCAGACCACGATGTCGTACCAGCCGCCCAGCGCCTCGGAAAATACGCTGTCCGGCGGGATCGGGCCGATGGCGTTTATGCCTTCGGCTTTGGCGGCTTCGATGGCCGGCTTGATCTCCTGGATCTCCTCGGTGCCGAAAAGACCGTTCTCACCGCAGTGGGGGTTTAAACCGGCGACGGCGACCTTTGGGTTTTCGATGCCCATATCCCTGCATGCTTTGTGGGCGATCTCGATGACTTCCAGGACACGGTCCTTTTTCACACGGTCACAGGCTTCGCGCAGGGAAACATGGGTGGAAACGTGCACGACCCGCAGGTCATGGTGGGCCAGCATCATCGTATACTTTTTGGTGCCTGTATAGGTGGCGTAGATCTCGGTGTGTCCATCGAAATGGGTATGTCCGTCGGACTGTTCGCCGTGGTCTGCCTCCAGGGCTTTGTTCATGGCTTCCTTGTTCAGGGCGTTGGTGCAGGTGGCGTCCACTTCACCGGCCAGAGCCAGCTCGATGACTTTTTTCACGCACTGGAACGCGGCGTTTCCGCCCTCGATGCTGACTTTCCCGATGGGAAATGCTGCTGCGTCGGGGATCAGCTCCAGATGCAGTACGTCGATGGTACCCGGAGTGAACTGTGCATCGCTTACTTTTTCGCAGCGGTGGATCGTGATATCGGAGCGGCCGACGAAGCGGGCCGCCTGTTGGATCATTTTGGCGTCGCCGACCACGATGGGGCGGCAGCGGTCGTAGACGTCGGCGTGAGCCAGCGCTTTGACCGTGATCTCAGGTCCGTTGCCTGCGGGATCGCCCATGGTAATGCCGACGATTGGCTTTTCATTCATAACATTCCCCCCTTTCTTAGTGCATGCCTTTGGCTTCGTTCTCAGCCAGAACCTTTTTGAGAGCCTGGATGCCTTCCTCCGGAACCTGGTTGAACGGTGCGCGGCAGGGGCCGACTTCGTAGCCTAAAAGGCGGGTGGCGGTCTTGACAATGGTATTGGGGTTGCCGTATTTGAAGCAGGCGCGGAAGCTCTGGATACTTTCGTTAGCGGCTCTGGCCTCGTCGATCCTGCCTTCCATAAACAGGTTATAGATGGAAGCCATGGTGTGCGGGTAGACGTTGGCGCAGCCTGCGATCCCGCCGGTACCGCCTGCCATCAGGGTCCAGATGATCAGCTGGTCATTGCCGGACAAGGTGTAAAATGACCCGTTTTTCTTCTTTTTGCCTGCGTCTATGTATCCCAGGATGTTGGTGAAATTGCCGCTGGAATCCTTGGCGCCTACGATATTGTCGATCTCAGCCAGACGGGCCACGGTGGCGGGAGCCAGGGCGTTGCCGGTGCGGGCAGGGATGTTGTACAGTACGATCGGCATATCCACGGCCTCTGCTACGGTCTTGTAGTGGGTGTACAGCTCTTCCTGGCTGGCGGCTGCAAAGCTGGGGGTGATGATGGACAGCACGTCCGCGCCTGCGGCCTGGGCCATCCTGCTCTGCTCGACGGTCTCTTTGGTGGAAATGCAGCCGGTGCCTGCGTAGACCGGGACACGGCCGTTACACTGCTCGATGACGGTTTCCAGAACAAGCTTTTTTTCCGCCGCGGTCAGGATATAGCCTTCTCCGTTGGTGCCGAAGGGGAACAGCGCGTGGACGCCGCCCTCGATCATGCGGTCTACCTGGCGGCGGAGCTCTGCCACGTTGATGCTCTCGTCCTCATACATGGGGGTGATGATCGGCGGGATAATACCTTTCAGTTCGATTGCTTTCATGAGATTCCTCCTACTGGTTTATCTTATATTTTCATTTTAAATCTGCATGTTGCAGGGCAGTTTTTACGACTGCGTATCAGTTTGCATCAGCCGTTTACATGATCTCTTTATAAAGTGCGCGGGCATCCTCGGCCGTAAGGGTACGCGGGTTGTTGACCAGCAGGCGCTGAACCTGCATACCGGCTTCCACCAGGCTGTCCAAGTCGCTCTCCGGCACGCCGAATTCTTTGAGGCTGGTGGGGATATCCAGGTGCTTTACGATCTGTTCCAAACGGCTGATGATCCACGCGGATTTTTCCTCTGCGGTCTTGCAGGTCTTAACCTCATCGTGGCAGCAGCGGTCATAGGCGATGGCGAATCGTTCCCGGCAGGCGGGTTCGTTGAAGCGCATGACCGGGGCCAGCAGGATCGCGTTGGAAACGCCGTGGGCGATATGGTACTTGCCGCCCAGAGGATAGCTTAAGGCGTGGACTGCGGTGGTGCCGCTGGCGGTGATAGCCAGGCCGCCGTAGTAGGCTGCGATCTGCATGCGGTTCTTGGCTTCCATGGCTTCCGGGTCGTCGCAGGCTTTCTCAATGTTGTTGAAGATCAGGTCCAGGCCCTCCAGGGCGTAAAGGTCGCTGAACGGGTTGGATTTGTTGCTGGTAAAGCATTCGATGCAGTGGGCCAGGGCGTCAACGCCGGTTGCGGCAGCGATCCCACGCGGCAGGTTCTTGATCATGCGGGCGTCCAGGATCACGTAATCTGCGATCATGTTCTCGTTGACGATGCCGACCTTCAGTTCTTTTTCCGGCACGGCTACGATGGAGTTGGGGGTGACCTCGGCTCCGGTTCCGGCGGTGGTGGGGATCAGGATGATCGGCACGCATTTTTTGGCGCGTCCCGGATCGTCAAGCAGCTCCTTGACGCCGTATTCATCGGTCACCAGCACGCTGGCCAGCTTGGCTGCGTCCAGGACGCTGCCGCCGCCGCAGGCCACGATCATGTCGGCCCCGCTCTCCTTGAACTGGTCGACCAGTTTTTGAACAGCCATGTAGCTCGGTTCCGCCGGAAGGTCGTCCAGCACATAGTAGCCGGCTCCGGCGGCCTTAACTGCCTCCTCCGGCAGCCGGAACAGTCCGGCGGCTTCGATCCCTTTATCGGTGAACATCGCCACGCGTTTGACTCCGGCAGTTTTTAAGATCGTGGTGATCTGCTCCATTGCGTTTTCACCGCCGTAGACGGCGTGGGGCATTTTTAAATTATAGGTGGTAAGCATTTCTAGAAACCTCCTTGGTCTGTGGTGTGGATCAGTGGCTCTGGGCAGCGGTGGGGTTGTATAAGCCTACGCGCTCCCGTTTGGCTCCCAGCACGTCCTGCTCGGTGAAGCGGATGTATTTGACACCCAGGCGGGTGCGTGCGGCATATGCCAGATGCAGCATGCCGTCCCGGCTCTGCATGATGTATGGGTATTCATATTGTTTGTTGTTGGTCTTGTTCTCGTCGCCGATGAAGCCCTCGCCCCGCTCCATCCACCGGATGACCGGGAAGGTCAGGCCGCCGTCCTCGGATAAGGCCACGGCTACCGGGCAGCGAAGTCCCGGCCAGGCCGCCTTGCCGGGCTGCGGGTCAGGCGTGCAGGTCGGATTGTATGCAATGGCGACACGCCCGCTCTGGAGCTTGACGGCGCTGATGCTGGAATTGTTGTTGGGCAGCGGCGTCGGCTCCGGCTTGCTCCAGGTCTCACCCCAGTCAAAGGACTCGCTGCGGTGGATGCGGTAGGCTTCCCGGTTGCGCATGAAGGCTGCCAGGTGCCCAGGCTCCAGCTCCACCACATTGGCGTGGACGTGGCCGTTGCTCTCCGGCATCATGACCTTGCGCCAGGTCTTGCCCTGGTCGTCGGAAATGCGGAATGCGGTGGGGTCTCCGGAGAGGCCGTCGGCGGAATCGGTGCAGATCCAGTTGGACAAGATCCACCGTCCGTTTGAAAGGATCTGGATCGGCTGGCGGCAGAAGGTTCCCTCCTCCGGGAAATAGGTCTCATAGGGGCCCCAGCTCCGTCCGCCGTCGGTGCTCTTCTGGCAGCGGACCACGGAGGTAAACTGCATGTTGTCCTTGCCCTCCTGACGGTCCAGCTGGGCGGTGTACATGGCCCACACGGCGTTGTCGGGACCATAGAACAGGGAAGGGTTCTGCTCACTGCGGGCCGGGTCGCCGGAGATATCCACCGGCGGCAGCCATGCCGCGCCGTCTTTTGGCAGGATGGAGCAGATCACATGGATATCAGCGCTGCCCTCATAGGTGCCGGCAAACCAGCAGCACAGCAGGCTGCCGTCCGGAAGTTCCAGAAGGGCCGGGGCGTGTGCGGTGGGATAACCTCCGGTGGGAAGCAGCGCTTCTAAGGTGCCCATTTCTTCATTTTCATAGATGGTACCGTCCCAGGTCAGACAGGGAAGCTTTGGATACGTCATAATTTTTCCTCCAGTTTTTTTGTCAGATCGGTAAGCAGGCTCTCCTGTCCGAAGCCGCCTGATTTGGTGATAACGTGGCGCGTGCAGCCGTTGTAAGTAAAGCTTGCCAGTACAACGCCTTTTTCCAGTTCGCAGAGCGGTTCCAGTTCCCGGACGCCGATGCAGTTCATGCATTGCAGCAGGGTGTCCCCTCCTGTCAGGAGCAGGGTGCCAAGGGAGGGACTGGTGAAGATCTCACCGACTAAGTATCCCAGGCTTCCTGCGATGCGGACACGCAGGGTTTCTAAGTCAATGCCCAGCTTCTCTGCATATTCCGCGGTAGGCCGGTTGCCGCCTAAGTCGTTGGATTCGATGATACAGAGCGGGTTGGCAGCCAGCATTTTCTCGATCTGGATCAGGTCGTTTTTCCCCACGTCGCTCTGCCAGTAGCCTGGTTCCAGTTTCTGCCGCAGAGTGAGCCGCAGGCGGGCGAAGCCGTCCTGTTCGGCACGGTCAAGCTGCGCCAATGTGATGGGATTGACGCTTCCGCAGACCACTAAAAGCCTTGGATCGAGCTTTGGCAGCGGATGTGCCGTCTCTCCGGCTAGTCCAAGCAGCTCGGGCAATACAGCTCCGAAACCGGCGCAGCCTGCCAGAATGTGCGGGCTATCCTGGACCAGAAGCTGATGTTCCGGCGTGTGATGTTCCAGAAGTTTACGGCCTGTTCGCAACAGGTCACCGGCATCGGCTGCGTCAAACACCAGGATGCCTTTGTCCTGCGGGATGCCGTCCTCGTCTGTCAGCGCAGGGAAGCTTCTGGCGGGCAGGTCGCTCTGTTCCGCGATCAGTTCGGTGATGACAGCGTGCGTCACCGGTTCAAATGGATCACGCCCAAAGGGGCTTTCCGTCACCGGTACACCGTCCACATAATGAACGCCGCCGCTGGTGATGCGGCCTGTCTGCGGAAAGGCGGGCAGGAATGGGAGCTGGCCCACGCCGCTGGCTTTAAAAACGGCAGTCAGCTCGGCTCCGATGTTGCCCCGCAGCGCGGAATCGGTTTTTTTGTAGATATACCGCACTCCGGCGTCAAGGGCGCGCCTGGTCAGTCCCGCGACCACCTCATAGGCTTTGGAGGCCGGAAGATGCCGGGTCTCCGTATCGATGACCAGAACCTGGGCTTCCTGCGCGGCAAAATCCACTTCCGGGTCCACGACAACGCGGGTCCTGATCCCGTGGGCTGCAAACTGTACGCCGGTGTCCAGCGCTCCGGTGAAATCGTCCGCGATAATCAAAAGAAGGATCATGTGTCCCCTCCTCTCTTCATTTCCAACCCGGCAGCCAGCCGCCGGGACAGTTTCTTTTTGTTTCATATTACCATTATGGGGGATTTAATGACGCTGTGCATCGGGAAAATGCGCAAAAACAGTTTCATTTTGAAACATTTAAAAATTTTAACACAAAATTAATTACAAAATGTTTCAAAACAAAACGTTGCGATAATGCTTTTTGCACAAATATCTGTTATAATAGTCCCAAAATGAAACGGAGGGGATTTGCGATGGTCAAAACAGGTACACGGATTCTGGGGATTGCCCCATATGAGGGAATGCGCACGGTCATGGAACGCGCGGCTCAGGCTTACCCGGATGTTCAGCTGGATGTTTATATCGGCGACCTGTTGGAAGGAGCCGCTGTTGTGCAGCGTATGCCGCCCAATTCTTATGACTGCATCATTTCCCGGGGCGGCACCGCAATGCTGATCCGCCAGGTGACAGATCTTCCAGTGGTGGATATCCACCTTTCAGTCTACGATGTGCTGAGCGCCATGAAGCTGGCTGAGAATTATTCGGACCTGTATGCGATCGTGGGGTTCCCCAGCATTACGGAACCCGCGCATACTCTGTGCGACCTGCTGGGTTACCATCTGGATATATTGACCGTGCACAGTGCTGACGAGGTTCCTCAGATTCTGGAACGGTTGGAACAGGACGGCTACCGCATGGTGGTATGTGACATGGTCACCCATACCGCGGCCCGGCAGATGGGACTGGACGCGTTCCTGATCACATCGGGTGTGGAGAGCCTTCATACAGCCATCGACCAGGCGGTCAATATCAGCCAGTGGTTCCAGCGCCTCCGGCAGGAAAACCTGTTCCTGCGCAGCATCACCCAGGATCAGAACGGCCGCGTGGTTGTTCTGGAGCATGACGGGGCCGTATTCTACAGCAGTCCGACTAAGCCCGCGGAGGGGCTTTTAAAAGCGCTGCGGGAACGCCTGCGGGAAGTGCCGTCCGCCGGGTCGCTCAAATTCTACCATACGGAGCGGGATCAGCTGTACAGGATCACGGCGCAGACGCTTCTGATGGATGATGAGCGGTACAGCCTGTTTTATTGTGTGCCGTCGCGGATTTCCCTGCATTCCCAATGGGGACGGGGGCTGCGTTCCATGAACAGGGGAGAGTGCGAGTATCTGTTTATGACCAGTTTTTACAGCATCAGCGGGGCGATGGGGACGCTGGATTCCGAGATCCGGACGCTGGCTGCAGTACGGCAGCCTGTCATGATCCGGGGAGAGGCGGGAACTGGAAAGGAGCAGATTGCCCGGTATTTGTATCTGCACAGTCCACTGGCAAATAAACCGTTTGTGCTGGTCAATTGTGAGCTGATGACGGAAAAAAGCTGGGATTTTCTGTTGGGACACGACAATTCGCCTTTGAATGCAACCGGAAATACGGTGTATTTTCAGAATTTTGAATCTTTGCCCGAGACACGGGGGCCGGAACTGTTGGCGGCTATCCTGGAAACGGGTCTGGCCCGCCGGGTGCGGCTGCTCTTTTCATTTGTCTGCCGCGATGGGGAACCGGTCCCTGATATGATGCGCCGGTTCAGCACCAGGCTGGGCTGCCTGACCTTAAACCTGCCGTCCCTGCGCAGTCGTTCGGACGAGATCCCTTCGCTGGCAAGTCTTTACCTCAGCAACTTAAAGATCGAGCTGGGCAAGCAGATCTCCGGCTTTGAGCCGAGGGCCATCGAGATGCTCCGCCAGTACGACTGGCCGAACAACTATACGCAGTTCAAGCATGTGCTGCGGACACTGGCAACACTCACGGCTTCGACCTACATACGCAGCAACGCGGTGGCGGAGCTTTTGGCAAAGGAACGCTCCCTGCGTCTTAGCCCGGTCCCGGCGGCAGCTTCGCTGGATATAGAGTGTACACTGGAGGAGATCATCGGCGGGGTGGTGCAGCAGGCGGTTGCAGCCCATAATGGCAACCGGGCGGCGGCAGCGCGCCAGCTGGGTATCAGCCGCACGACGTTGTGGAGATATTTGAATAAGAGTGAAGAGGACTTTGTATAGAAGGAAAGGGTAAGAATATGGATAAAAGAAAAATCGAACAGATTCGTCTGCAATATGACAGTGTGATACACAATGTTGTTGATGCAGATATTGAATTTTGGTATGCTCGTGAACTGATGTTATTACTTGGTTATGAGCGGTGGGAAAATTTTGATAAAGCAATTAGTCGTGCAATGGAATCGTGTGATACATCAGGTATAACGGTATCAGACCATTTTCGTGAGGTCACGAAAATGGTTGAATTGGGGAGTGGTGCAAAAAGGAATGTTAAAGATTATATGCTCACTCGTTATGCCTGCTACTTGATTGCACAAAATGGAGATCCTAAAAAAGAAGAAATTGCGTTTGCACAAAGCTATTTCGCAGTTCAGACAAGAAAACAGGAATTAATCGAAGAACGGATAGCATTGATTGAAAGAACAGAGGCTCGTGTCAGACTTCGAGAATCCGAAAAACGCTTGTCTCAAAATATTTATGAGCGAGGTGTAGATGATGCAGGTTTTGGGCGTATTCGTTCCAAAGGCGACAAAGCTCTGTTTGGAGGTTATTCTACGCAGGAAATGAAAAAGCGGCTTGGTGTAAAAGATAAACGGCCATTAGCAGATTTTCTTCCAACACTTACTATTGCAGCCAAAAATCTTGCAACAGAAATGACGAATTACAATGTGGAAGAAAAGGATTTACAGGGCGAAGGATCCATCACCGGAGAGCATATTCAAAATAATCGTTCAGTCCGGGATATGCTTGGGCAACGAGGAATTAAACCGGAAAATCTGCCGCCTTCTGAAGATATTAAAAAGTTAGAGCGGCGTGTAAAATCTCAGGAAAAGAAGATTATTGAGCAAGCGGGGAAATTACCGGAAATGCATAATGATGAGAGCTGATAGTGAATTAAGGATGCACCCGGGAACCGTTTTCTTTAGCCGTTTCCGGGTGCCGATTGATATTTCACAAGAGTTTGGAAAATATGCAGGCTATTGGGTTTCTTCTTCTCCCTGCGCGCCGCCTTTCACCATGATCCCATTGACCTCCACCCCGCCGTCGATGGCGATGACCAGGCACTGGCGGCCGTCGATCTCGCGGGTCTCGATTAGGTCGGTGCGCTCCGGGTTCACCTTGACTATGACGTCGGGGGTCTTCACCTCAAACACACGGGTGTTGACAATATTGTTGGCAAAGATGGCTGCCCGTTCTCCGGCGGTCTCGTCAAAGGTCTTGTCAAAGGTCTCTAACTGTTCTTCCTCCACGCCGCTGTGCTCCAGTAAGGATTTGACCTGGTATTTGTCCAGGACCAGCGGCTCCGGGGCGTCCTTGTGCTCTTCCAACATCTCGCTTAAATTCTCATGTATGGTCTTCACTGTTTCATAACTGCAGGCGTCGCCCAGGGTCTCCTCGATGATTGCCTGGAAGGATTCTTTCTGGTATCCGGCGGGCAGCGGAAGCGGGCAGCCAAGCATCTGCTCAATGAAGGAGTCGTGTAAGTCGTCTCCGTTTTTCGAGTAGTACAGGGTCGCGTGTAAGTCGGTGGAACGGTCGTTGAACGCCGGGAATAAGAAGCCCATTTCCGGCATCCCGACGACCCAGTCGCGGACCCGGTTCTTAAAGCTGTTTTCCAGCTCGTCGTAGCTTAAGCCCGGTTTTGACAAGTCTACGGGGCAGATGGAACACATGATGTAGCTGTACACCTCGTCGGAGGCGTCCTCCATCTCGATGCCGTCTGAGGTCTTGCCGGGGATGTCATAGGCGTCGTGGATCAGCAGGATCAAGTAGTTGCCCACATAATCGTAGGTCTCGATGATACGGTCGTAGAACGCATCCAGGATCTCGTCATCCTGTAGCCTGCTGTTACGGAGCTTCAGCAGAAATTCCTGCGGGCCGCCTTCCATCTCGGAGTCTAAGGGGAATTCCAGATTCAGCAGGTTTTTCCCAAGGGTGCCGGAAAGGTTCTTGCGGAGGATCTCAAAATACTTGAACATATCGTCCTCCGGCAGGGATAAAAAGGCCTCCTTAAACTCTGTTTTCTTATTTTTTTCACCGTCCACATAGCAGCCGCAGATGCGGGTGATCGAGCAGTTGGACGGGGTGAACTGGCGTTTGATCTCGGATATTTCTTTCTTTATCATAGGTTTCTCTCTCCTCTCGGACTTATATTTTATATCATTTTGGAGGAAAAGACAATGAAATTAATCCGGTATCGCCGCCGCAAAATGCGGAAGCGCAGGTACGGGAATCCCTAAGGTCTTTCCAGCAGAACTGCGATCGTATCACTTTCGGTATGGCTGGGACCGCCAGCTACATTTCCGAATAGCTTGCACACATTGAAATTGGAATGTGTCACTTCTTTTGTAAGGCTTTCTTCTGAGAAGCAGGTGTTCCATAGATAGTAGGGGGTTATTTCCTGCTCGGTTATGATGGCGATGAGGTCCAGCGTTACATTTTCTGAGTATTTGTATTGGCCGTTTATTTCCATATATTGGCTGGATCTCCAGAAGCCGTTGCCGGGGGAGATCTCCCAGGTCTGCCGTTCCTGGAAGTCGTTAAATTTTTTCATGGAGAACACGTCCAGCAGCAGTTTTCCGCCCGGTTTCAGGTGGTGATGGATTCTGCCAAGGAGAATTCGCCGGTCGTCTGTTGACAGGGCGCCGTAGTCACAGTAAATCATGGTGGCAAGGTCAAACTGGCTGTCGAGGTCCATCTCTAAGTAGTTCTGATACAGGTAAGAAATATCCAGGTTTTTGTCTTGAGCGGACTGTCTTGCGTATTCGATGGAACGCCTGGAAAAGTCAATCCCGGTTACGTTATATCCTGCCTGTGCAAATTTCTCGGCATAGATACCGGGGCCGCATCCGATATCGAGGAGACGCGGATACTGGGCGGGCGGGAGCAGCTCTTTGATCCAGGATGCGGATTGTTCAATAAAATCAAGCTTTCTGCTGGCTCCCTCAAAATCCGGGTCCAGATGGGCTTTCAGCATTTGCTTTGAGATATATTCATCATCCCAAAATGCAGACTCTGATTTAGTGTAAATGGAGGGCTTCTTTAATGCTGTGATCATGTCGATGTTCATGGTTTTTCTCGTTTCTGTTTTATTTGCGTTTTATTGTAGTGTGTTTTGAGGCAGTATGTCAATAGGACATTGTGCAAAGCAAATATTTAACAAAGATTCCGGTTGCCAGACGAACTGCTTTTATGGTACGATGTACTTACAAAAGAACAATCGGTTGAAGGGTTCGGGAGAGACTGCGGGGAGCATTTCACGCGGCGCCGAAGGGGAGAGAAACTCTCAGGCAAAAGGACCGGATCTGGACGAACCCCTGGAAAGGTGAAGGCGTTAAAAGGCGCAGCACCACCGACGAGGATGAATCTTTCAGGTACGAAGACAGGGCATATAACTTTGCATCAGTGCGCGGTTATATGTCCTTTTTATGTGTCTTATATTTAACAAAGGAATGAAAAGGAGGAAAAGGGAGTATGGAACGGAAGACACCATTGTACGATATCCACGCGGCGAGCGGCGGGAAGATCGTACCCTTTGCCGGTTATCTTCTGCCGGTGCAGTACCCCACGGGCGTGATCAGGGAGCATCTGGCGGTGCGGACGGCATGCGGGTTGTTTGATGTATCCCACATGGGGGAGGTGACCTGTATCGGGCCGGATGCGCTTGAGAATCTGAACCGGCTGCTGACCAATGATTTTACCGGCATGTATGACGGCCAGGCCCGCTACAGCCCCATGTGTTATGAGAATGGCGGCGTGGTGGACGATCTGATCGTGTACCGTATCCGGGAGGACCATTATTTTATCGTGGTGAATGCGTCCAACAAGGATAAGGATTTTGCCTGGATGAAGGAGCATGAGTTCGGCAATGCAGAGTTTAAGGACATTTCCGATACGGTGGGGCAGATCGCGCTGCAGGGGCCAAAGGCTCACGATATCCTTTGCAGGCTGGCAAAAGAGGAGGATATACCGAAGAAATACTACAGCTGCAACCCGCACACGGAAGCGGCGGGGATCCCCTGCGTGATATCGAAGACCGGATATACGGGGGAGGACGGCTATGAGCTCTACATGGCGGCGGAGGATGCGCCGAAGATGTGGGAGGCGCTCATGGAAGCAGGGAAAGAGGACGGCCTGACCCCCTGCGGGCTGGGTGCGCGCGATACTCTGCGGCTGGAGGCGGCCATGCCTCTTTACGGACACGAGATGGATGAGACGATCACTCCCCTTGAGACCGGCCTTGGATTTGCCGTAAAGATGGGGAAGGAAGCATTTATCGGTAAGGAAGCTTTGGAAAAAGCGGGAGCGCCGCAGAGAAAGCGGGTCGGCCTTAAAGTGACCGGGCGGGGCATTATCCGGGAGCACGAGGCTGTTTATATCGGGGACCGGCAGATCGGCGTCAGCACATCCGGGACCCATGCGCCGTTTCTGGGGTATCCCATAGCCATGGCGCTTGTGGACGCGGCGGATGCGGAAGCCGGGACTGCCGTAGAGGTGGATGTGCGTGGCAGGCGCGTGGCGGCTGAGATCGTGGCGCTGCCATTTTATAAGAGAGAAAAGAAATAACCGTCATAGAAGCAAAGAAACAAGAAAGAATAAATACCAATAAAATGAATGCAGGAGGCAGAATTATGAATTTTCCAGAGGAGTTAAAGTACACAAGATCACACGAGTGGGTAAAAGAGGAGGAGGACGGGACCGTTCTGATCGGTCTGACGGATTACGCGCAGAATGAGCTGGGGGATCTGGTGTTTGTCAATCTTCCGGAGGAGGGGGATGAGCTGACCGCGGGCGAGGCGTTTGGGGATGTGGAGTCGGTAAAAGCGGTATCGGATGTGTATTCGCCGGTGACCGGAGAGGTTGCGGAGATCAACGAGAACCTTTTGGACGTGCCGGAGAGCATCAATACGGATCCTTACGGAGCATGGTTTATCCGCGCTGCCAATGTTACGGACACGGAGGAGCTTATGGATGCCGCCGCTTACGAGGCATTTACCAAAGAGGCATAGACGGGAGGGAGAAAGACTGTGGGGGATTTTATTTCCAGCACCGGCAGGCAGCAGGAGGAAATGCTTAAGGCTGCCGGTTATGACAGCTTCGACGCATTATTCGCCGATGTGCCGGAGAGCGTATTTTTAAAGGACGGGGTGTCCATCCCGGAGGGGCTTTCCGAGATGGAGGCAGGGGCCAGGATGGAGGCCATGGCGGCTGAGAACCGGGTGTTTGCGCATATATTCCGGGGCGCAGGTTCTTATCATCACTACATACCTGCCATTGTAAAAAGTGTGACGTCTAAAGAGGATTTCCTTACGGCCTATACGCCTTATCAGGCGGAGATCAGCCAGGGCAATCTTCAGGCAATCTTTGAATTTCAGACCATGATCTGCGAACTGACCGGGCTGGATGTGTCCAATGCTTCTGTCTATGACGGGGCGACGGCAGCGGCGGAGAGCATTTTCATGTGTAAGGAGCGGAAACGGGTGAAGGCGCTTGTGTCGGCAACAACGCCGCCGGAGGTTTTAAAGGTTATGAAGACCTACTGCTACGGACGCGATACGGAGCTTTGCGTGATCCCGGAAAAAGACGGCGTCACCGACATGGAGGCTCTTGGAGCCATGCTGGATGAGACCGTGGCCTGCGTCTATATGCAGCAGCCCAACTTCTATGGGATCCTGGAGGATGCTAAAGCCCTGGGGCAGATGGCTCATGAGAAAGGCGCGAAGTTCGTTATGGGCTGCAATCCCATCGCGCTGGCGGTCATGAAGACCCCGGCGGAATGCGGCGCCGATGTGGCGGTCGGGGAAGGGCAGCCGCTTGGCATGGCGATGGGATTTGGCGGACCGTACCTGGGATTTATGGCAGCTACAAAGGAAATGATGCGCAAGCTTCCCGGCAGGATCGTGGGAGAGACAGTGGACAGCGAGGGCAAACGCGGCTTTGTGCTGACCCTTCAGGCGAGGGAACAGCATATCCGCCGGGAAAAAGCCAGCAGCAACATCTGTTCCAACCAGGCTCTCTGCGCGCTGACAGCGTCGGTGTATTTATCCGCCATGGGAGCGGAAGGGCTTAAGCAGGCGGCAACACTCTGCACCTCCAAGGCCCATTATCTGCGGGAGGAATTAAAGAAGGCGGGGTATGCCCCGGTATACGAGAAACCATTTTTCCATGAATTTGTGACGGAGTGTCCTGCGGATGCAGGCGTTCTGATGAAACATCTGGAGCAGAGGGGCTATCTGGGCGGGCTGATCCTGCCGGGCAACCGGATCCTCTGGTGCGCCACGGAAATGAATACCCGACAGGAGATGGATGAGCTGGTCCGTCTGGCAAAGGAGGTGGCAGCCGTATGAAGCTGATATTTGAACGGAGCGTACCGGGGCGCAGATGCTCTATCCTGCCCGGATGTGATGTGCCGGTCGTGGAGCTTGAGGAGCTGGGCCGGAAGCAGGCGCTGCATCTGCCCGAGGTGTCGGAAAATGACATCAGCCGCCACTACACGGAGCTGGCAAAGGAGACCCACGGAGTCAATGACGGAGCTTATCCATTGGGCTCCTGTACGATGAAATACAACCCGAAGATCAATGAAGTGACGGCTTCCCTGCCTGGATTTACTGGCGTTCATCCCTTCCAGCCGGAGGAGACGGTACAGGGCTGCCTGGAGGTGCTGCACACGGCGGATAAGCTGTTTGCTGAGATCACCGGGATGGATCACATGTCCTTCCAGCCGGCGGCGGGAGCCCATGGGGAATTTACCGGGCTGCTGCTCATCAAGGCCTACCACGATCACCGGGGAGACAAAAAGCGGAACAAGATCATTGTGCCGGATTCCGCCCATGGGACCAACCCGGCCAGCGCTGTGATGGCTGGATACCAGGTGGTCAATATCCCGTCCCGGGAAGACGGCTGCGTGGACTTGGATGTGCTGCGCCAGGCGGTGGGGGAGGATACGGCGGGTCTTATGCTGACCAATCCCAACACCGTAGGGCTGTTTGACCGGAATATCCTGGAGATCACGCGGATCGTCCACGAGGCGGGAGGCCTGAATTATTACGATGGGGCCAATCTAAACGCGATCATGGGCGTGGCCCGTCCGGGAGACATGGGATTTGATGTGGTGCATTTGAATCTGCATAAAACCTTTTCCACGCCTCACGGCGGCGGAGGCCCGGGAAGCGGGCCGGTGGGCTGCAAGGGATTTTTAAAGGATTATCTGCCGGGGCATCAGGTGGTCATGGATGAGGAAGGCGTGTATCATTTTGCTGATTATCCGGAATCCATCGGTTCGGTAAAAGCGTTCTACGGCAATTTCCTGGTGGTAGTGAAGGCGCTGACCTACGTGCTGATGCTGGGTCATGAGGGCATCCGCCAGGCCAGCCAGAATGCGGTACTGAATGCCAACTATATCCGGGTGAAGCTCTCAGACGCCTACAAGATGGCCTATGATGAGACCTGTATGCATGAATTCGTTATGAGCCTGGAGCAGGAGAAGCATGATATTGAGGTAAATGCCATGGATGTGGCGAAGGCCCTTCTGGATTACGGGATCCACCCGCCGACCATGTATTTCCCGCTGATCGTCCATGAGGCTCTGATGGTGGAACCAACGGAGACGGAGTCAAAGGAAAGCTTAGATGAGCTGATCCATGCATTTTTGGAGATCCATGAGACCGCGAAGACGGATCCGGAGAAGATCCGCACCGCGCCCCACACGACCGTGGTAAAACGGCTGGATGAGGTGCAGGCGGCGCGCAGCCCGAAGCTCCGGTATGGGTTTGAACCATGAAGCGGTTATCCTATATGATCAACCGGGAGACGAATCCCTACCATAATATTGCGCTGGAGGAATATCTCCTGGACCATGTGGCTGAAGATGAGGTCATCCTTTATCTGTGGCAGAACCGGAAAACGGTGGTGATCGGATACAATCAAAATGCCTGGCGGGAGTGCCGGGTGGAGGCTCTTTCGGAGGACGGCGGGTTTGTGGCCCGCCGTCTCTCCGGCGGGGGAGCTGTCTTCCACGACCTGGGGAATCTGAACTTTACGTTTCTGGCGCGGAGAGCAGATTATGATGTGGAGAAGCAGTCTGAGGTGATCCTGCGGGCGGTACAGTCCTTCGGGATTCCGGCCATCCGTAATGGACGCAATGACCTGACTGTGGAAGGCCGGAAGTTTTCGGGCAATGCATTTTACCGCAGAGGGGACTGCTGTTACCATCATGGAACGATCCTGATCCGTGCCGATAAGGGGCTGATGGGGAATTATCTGACGGTCTCGAAGGAAAAGCTTAAGTCGAAGGGCGTGGAGTCGGTGAAAAGCCGGGTGGTGAATCTGGAGGAATATGTCCCGGAGCTGAAGGTTTCGCAGATGGAGGAGGCGCTTGTCAGAGCATTTGGGGACGTCTATGGCGGAGCGGCGGAGATTATCGGGAAGGCGCTGGAGGATGGGGCTGTCTCGGGGGCTGAGCATGTTGCGCCGGAGCCGTATGATATGCGGAGGATTGACAGCGGGGAGCTGGAAAAAAGGCAGGAGCGATTCGGGTCCTGGGAATGGCTGTATGGAAGAAAGATTCCGTTTCAGTATGAAGTCTCGCGGAAGTTTTCATGGGGAGAGGTTCAGATCCAACTGGAGGTGTCGGAGGGAGTGATCCGCCGCGCGGTGGTCTGGACAGATGCCATGGATGTGGGATTTTCACCGTATGCGGAGAAACGGCTGGAAGGTGTGCGGTACCGGAAAGAGGAGCTGATGAGGAAGCTTGAGCAAAGCTTGGAGGCGGAGCAGCCTGAGGCGGAACAGTTGGAGGCGGAGCAGCCGGAAGCGAAAACGTCGGAAGCAGAGCAGTTGGAGGCTGAGCAGCCGGAAGCGAAACCGTCGGAAGCGGAGCAGCCTGAGGCAGGGAAAGCGAACAGGCTGGAAGAGGGCAGGCTGAGTATGCTGGCAGATGTGATAGAATGTTTGATGGCGGATAGTATACAAGATAGTTGACATAAAACTAATGAGTGGGGAGGGGATAAAGGTTGGATCAGGCGGAGAAATTGTACGACCTGCTGGTCATCGGAGCAGGGCCGGGAGGATATCCGGCAGCCCTCAAGGCGGCGGGCCTGGGGGAAAAAGTGGCGCTGGTGGAAAAGCGGGATCTGGGCGGTACCTGCTTAAACCGGGGGTGTATTCCCACAAAGACGCTGCTTCACAGTACGGAGCTGTATCGGGAGATCGCAGGCGCGGAGCGTTTTGGGATACGGTGCTCTGACGCTGTTCTGGATGAAGCCGCATTGTGGGGGCATAAGGATAAGACAGTGGCATCTCTGCGGGATGGAATAGCGCAGGTATTGAAGAAGCAGAAAGTGGAGGTGTTCCAGGGCGTCGGAAAGGTTGTGGGCGTGACCGATGCAGCAGAAAGCTGTGCGGCGCAGCAAAGCGCAACGGCAGGAACAGGGAACGGAAAGACGATAGTCACTGTTGCGGTTCAGGGGCAGGATGATAAGACAGAGACATTTAAGGCATATCATGTCCTGATCGCGACTGGTTCGGCACCGGCCTCTCTGCCAATTCCGGGGTTTGACCTGCCAGGGGTTTTAAACAGTGATACGGTTTTGGATGGCGATGAGTTGGGCGTGACTTTGCCGGGAGACGCCTCTGAATCCGGTGGGATCATTATCATAGGCGGCGGCGTGATCGGCATGGAGATGGCGACAGTATACAGCAATCTGGGCGTTCCGGTGACAGTATTGGAGGCTATGGACCGGATTCTGCCGGGTATGGACAAAGAGATTGCCCAGAACTTGAAGATGATTCTCAAGAAACGCGGTGTGGAGATCATCACCTCAGCCCGCGTCACCGCTGCGGAGAAGACAGAAGCAGGTATGGTCTGTCACTATGAGCAGGTGAATAAAAAAGGAGAGACAGAGACATTCTCCGTAACAGGGGAGAAAATCCTGGTCTCTGTTGGAAGGAAGACAAATGTGGACGGACTGTTCGCTGAGTCCGTGATCGATGTTTATTCCCGGGAAAAACTGTTCACTCCGAAAGGGCATATCATTGTGGATACAGCATACGGGACCATAATTCCCGGCGTGTGGGCTGTGGGCGATGTTGTGGGAGGCATTCAGCTTGCCCATGTGGCGACGGCGGAAGGCTGCCGGGCGGTGGAGGATATGTTTGGCATCCCGTACAGTCAGAATCTTGGAGTGATCCCGTCCTGCGTTTACACAGATCCGGAGATTGCCTGCGCGGGTATGACTGCGGATGCGGCAAAACAGCTGGGGATCGATGTGGTTACCGCAAAATATATTATGTCCGTAAACGGAAAATCCGTGCTGACCCTTCAGGAGCGGGGCTTTATCAAGCTGGTTGCGGAGAAATCAAGCGGCAAACTGGTAGGTGCCCAGCTTATGTGCGCCCGTGCTACGGATATGATCGGGCAAGTGGAACTGGCTATTGCCAGTGAAATGACAGCCGCAGATCTGGCAGCCGTTGTTATGGCGCATCCAACATTTGCCGAAGGGATCGGAGAGGCGGCCCAGGCGTTGGCGGCAGAGGTGACAGCGCAAGGGGCTGTTGGGAAATAGATAATCCTACAAAATGACAGGCGCGATTCATACGAACCACGCCTGTCACTTTTACTAGCATATGATATTATACTTCGTTTACATGATACTTTTCAAACATGGATCTTCTGAAATCCAGATCCTGCTGTAACTTTGGCAGGTCTTTTGAATGGCCGTCGGCTATCATGGCGTTGACCAGCTTCAGCATGGCTTCCTGGCCGATCTCCTGGCCAATCTCTTGCCCAATCTTCTGTCCAATCTCCATCCCTACCTGCTGTCCCCTTTGCATGCCTTCTTCAAACCGCACATCCAGAGCGTCGTCTATATTAAATTCCGTATACAGCATATTCACCGCCTCCGTTCCATGCTCTTTCAGGGTTTCGGTCAGATCTGCTTTTCTGGCAGAGATTGTACTTTGTCTATATGATACTTATCGAACATGGATTTTCTGAAATCCAGATCCTGCTGTAACTTCGGCAGATCTTCCGAATGACCATCGGCTATCATGGCGTTGACCAGCTTCAGCATGGCGTCCTGGCCGATCTCCTGGCCGATCTCTTGCCCAATCTCCATTCCTACCTGCTGTCCCCTTTGCATGCCTTCTTCAAACCGCACATCCAGAGCGTCGTCTATATTAAATTCCGTATACAGCATATTCACCGCCTCCGTTCCATGCTCTTTCAGGAATTCTGCCATGATCCCTTCCTGTTCGCAGTCCTTCATCGCAAGGACGATCGCCTCATCCCGGTTCTTCCCGCTTTCGACGTAATCCCGGATCTTCTGGATAAAAAAGGAATACTCGTAAAGTGGCCGGCACCGCTTGAGGATCGGGTGATTCACCGGCAGATTGATGTTGATGATCCTTACTTTTAATTCTAACATAGGAGAGTCTGTTTTTTCAAGGTATGCGTCAGAAAGTTTCAGGATTTTCTCAGAGGGAAAAGCGTTTGTACCATTATAGAATACAAAAAACTCCGGGGTTGGGATGGGAATCTGTGCGGTCCGGTACAGCGCTTTCGGTTCGATCATCTTTTCCATGGTGCGTCCATAGTAGATCGCGTCCCGAAGCGGCATGTTTGCGTTGAGGGTCGATTGGTGCTCGCTGATCACCAGTACCTTATTTCTTGCTGTGAACGCCAGATCATTCTTGCGCGCCATGAACAGAACGCCGCTCAGCGTCTGGAAAACAATATCTTCCGGCGATACGGTTTCCTGCTCATCTAAGGCAGCGTACAGCTTTGCTGCATTTTCCGGAGTCCCGAATAAGGTGGTGAATGCACTGGATTTTACCTCCCGGTTTGCTGCATGGGGTGTTACATCGGTCATAGAAATACCTCCTGAATATAGATTGTATCGATTGAGAAATGTTTTGCAGAGACTGCAAGAAAGTGGATTAACCTGATCTCACTCGAAATGTTCTTTTATACTAGCAGAATTTCTATAAGCTGTCCATAGCTTTTGAAATTTATTTTACTTTTTTGTATTATAAAATTTAAAGAACAACATTTGAATAAAAGTAAAAAGCAGACGGGATAATATGACACTCAGGATTATTATTACCATCTGCTTTTTATGAATTTGAGGAACAATTAAGGTTAACTGTTTTCAGCAGAAGCGCGGCGTTTCCATTTCTCAATCTGCTGGTTTATCAATCTGGCGTCTTCTCTGTTTTTTTTCAGAAACAGGAGCGTTATGATCCCACTGACAATAAATATCCAGGCAGCTAGAAGCAGAGTATTGACCACGGTGAGCGGAAGCCAGTTCCAGACTATGCATTCTAATAAAACGGTTTCCAGCGTAATGAGTGAAGCTGTAAGCATATAGGCCAGAACAGCACTCTGGATCGGCAGGAGGGCTACCCCCTCAAATATCAGCATGGCGAGAACAATGATTACGGCATATTTTAGTAAAATGTCATATGAAATCACAGCAGTGTGGGAATCCGTATAAAATGAAAAATAAGCTATTACAGAGGCTGTTATTAAGATACAAAAAGTACTGATAAGATCATAAAGTTTTTTCATATTTATCCTCTCAATCCATGAATTTCTGTTTAAAGTTGTATAAATAATTACGATTTACAATCAAACGTTCTTTGTTTACCAACACCAGTTCCAGTTTCGAGATTCCAATGGATCGGACCTGTTCGATCTGATGCAGGTTTACAATCGTATTTTTGCTGATCCTGATAAAATCCAGATCAGCCAGCTTCTTTTCCAGTTCGTAGAGCCGCTGTCTGCTGTCAAAGGTATCGGAACGGGTGTAAAGAAAGGTCCGGTTTTCGATGGATTCGATATAAAGGATCGAGTCAACCGGAATTTTAAAGCTGGATTTTTCCTGATATCCAATGATAAAGGTTTCCATATTCTGAATCACGTTGATAATATGCCGGAGATTTTGGGTTACAGACTGGCATTCTATCGTGATCCGGGTTTCTTTAACTTCTGGGCTTTGCATGATTTTAAGTTCCATACATGTTCTCCTTGCCTGTAGGGGGTGTTATTCTTGTGGGCGTGTGAGCATTGGCTGTGATGTTAGTATACTGGTTTTATAAAAAATCGCAATACAAAAACACGCCACCTGCATTTTTTGCCCTCTAAGCTGCATTTGAGTTTAATAATGGTTGATGTTAAAGAGATAGCCAAAAATCCCGTTACGTGGTAAAATATGAAGAAAGTTGCAAATCGGAATATGGTTTGCCTAAGGGGGCGGGGATATGTATCTTTTGTTCTTTCTTGTGTGGATGATCTTAAATGGCAGGGTGACAGTGGAAATCTGTATATTCGGTGTATTTATATCATCCGCACTTTTTTATTTTATGTGCCGCTACATGGATTACAGCGTAAAAAAGGAGCTGGCTCTATTCCGGCTGCTGCCATTGTTTTTCCGGTATTTCTGGGTGTTGGTAAAAGAGATCGTGAAAGCCAACGTGTGTGTGCTGAAGATCATCCTGTCACCGGAGCTGCAGCCGGAACCGGCTTTTGTGTATTTTGACACGAAACTGAGCACCGGGACGGCCAGGATGCTGCTGGCCAATTCCATTACCCTGACGCCGGGAACGATCACCGTGTCTGTGGAGGGGAACCGGTTCTGTGTCCATTGCCTGGATCGGGAGCTGGCGGAGGGCATGGAGGCGTCGGTGTTTGTGGAACTGCTTAGGGAAATGGAGGAGAAACAGGCATTATGGAGCTGATAGGACAGGCATACAGAATTTTGCTGACAGGTGCGCTGATCGTGCTGGCGCTGTTGATCATATTCAGTATCATCCGCTCGGTGCTGGGACCGGGCATCTCAGACCGGATCATTGCGGTCAACATGACTGGAACGATGATCATCATGGTGATCGCCATCCTCTCGGTATTTTTGAATGAGAATTACCTGGTGGATGTGTGCCTCATCTATGCCATGATCAGCTTCCTTGGAGTTGTGGTGCTCTGTAAAGTGTATACGGGCGTGTATCTGCAGAAGAAGAATCTAAAAGCCGACTTAGGGGCCATTGAGGATAACTTAAACAGGCAGAATCAGAGCACACAGGACCAGCGGGCACAGGAACAGGAGGTTTCATCATGATCGGGGAATGGATTCGTTTTGTGGTTTCCGCAGGATTCCTTCTGATAGGAATTATTTTTATGATCCTTGCGGTGTTTGGGGTAAACCGTTTTCATAAGGCATTGAACCGGATGCATGCGGCAGCCATGGGGGATACACTGGGTATCCTGTTTGTGTTTCTGGGGCTGATGATCATGCGGGGATTCTCCATGGATGCCCTGAAGCTGTTTTTGGTGGTGCTGTTCTTCTGGACGGCGTCTCCTGTATCGGGGCATATGATCAGCCGTCTGGAGGCTATGACGGATGAAGCTCTGGGCGAGATCCAGATTATCAGAAAAGAGGAAGAAGGGGAAGAGCATGAAACTGTTTGAGATCATTTTGCTGGTCTGCCTGATCGTGTGCTCTGTTTCAGTCGGGTTCACCAGGGATTTGCTGACTTCCATTGTCATATTCATGTCCTACAGCCTGATCATGTGCGTGATCTGGGTTCTCTTGCAGTCGCCGGATCTGGCGATCACCGAAGCCGCAGTAGGCGCAGGAGTTACCAGTATCCTGTTTTTTGTTACCCTGAAGAAGATCAGGGCGATCCAGAAGGAGGGCCGCCATGAGCAGGAGGAAGGATAATTACGAGAACAGCCGGTGGCTGAAGTTTAAGCGGTGGGTGGACGGGGAGATCGATCCGTTGGCAGAGGGAATGGAGACAAGAGCGCCGGAGGCGGAGGCAGCGCAGGAACCCGGGCAGGAACCTGCATCAGTGCAGCCACAGCCCCAGCCCTCCCCGTCAACCGCGCCCCAGTCCTCCAATCCCCTGGAAAGCCGCGGCATCCGCAGATTCCGCAGATTTTACCAGGTGATGTCAGTTCTACTATGTTTCAGCATCATCTTTGTACTGTTGTGGACCATCGCATATCTGCCTGTATTTGGCAATGCGGGCAATCCTGACAACAATGAAGTATCTGCCCGTTACATTGAAAGCGGCCTCAAGGAGACCGGGGCGGTGAATATCGTTACAGGGATGATCCTGGATTACCGGGCCTTTGACACCTTTGGGGAATCCTGCGTGCTGTTCATCGCGTCCTGCTGCGTGCTGGCGCTGCTGCGCATCGATAAGGACAGCGGGGACGAGGGAGCGAGAAAGCGGCTGGAGGAGGCCAATGACCGGTTGTTTGAGCCGAAAAATGATGTGATCCTGCAAAAATGCGCCTGCATCCTGGTGCCGCTGATCCTTATATTCGGGATCTATATCGTGCTGAACGGGCATCTCTCGCCGGGAGGAGGATTCTCCGGCGGCGCGGTGCTGGGTTCGGGGCTCATCCTGTACCTTAACGCGTTTGGCTTCCAGAAGACGGAGCAGTTTTTCACGGAGAAGGTCTACCGGAGGATCACACTGGGGGCGCTGTCTTTTTATTGTCTGGCAAAGAGCTATTCCTTCTTTACGGGGGCGAACCACTTAAAGAGCGGGATCCCCTTAGGGACGCCGGGGGCGATCTTAAGCAGCGGCCTGATCCTGCCGCTCAACATCTGTGTTGGGCTGGTGGTGGCCTGTACGCTCTATGCATTCTATACGCTGTTTCGGAAGGGAGGGATGTAGCATGGCGGCACACCTGATCACCAATATAGAAGAGACTGTGTCGGTGGTGCTGTTTGGCATCGGATTTACCATGCTTCTGCTTCACCGGAACCTGATCAAAAAGATCATGGGTATGAATATCATGGACACGGCGGTGTATCTGTTCCTGGCGGCGAAGGGGTATATCAAAGGCAGGATGGTGCCCATCGTGACCGACGGCATCCTGGAAGCTTCCGCCTACATCAATCCGGTGCCCAGCGGCCTGGTGCTGACGGGTATTGTGGTATCGGTCAGCACCACGGCGCTGATGCTGGCCCTGACGATCCGTCTGTATGAGCGGTATCATTCCCTGGATCTGGATGAGATCCTGATGCGGGCGAAAGAGGAGGAGCAGATGAAGGAGGAAGAGACATGACATTTGTGCAGAACTTTCCCTTCTTCTCCATTATCATTGCCATGTTTTCGGGCATTGTATCCTCGGTGCTTCCGGGGAAACGGGCCAGGGACTTAAGTGTGGCCGCGATCCTTGTGACCACGGCCATGTCCGCGGCTGTGCTGTTTTTCTGTATGGGTACGGGAGAGAGTTATACCTACATGATGGGGCATTTTCCGGCTCCATGGGGGAATGAGATCCGTGCGGGAGTGCTGGAAGGGCTGACGGCGGTCCTGTTTGGCATTGTGATGCTGCTTGCGGTGGTGGGCGGCATGGACTATACGTTCCGGGACGTGGAAGGGACGAAGCTGAACCTGTTTTATATCATGATCGATTTAATGCTGAGCTCCCTGCTGGCGCTTATCTACACCAACGATCTGTTTACGGCTTATGTGTTTGTGGAGATCAATACGATCGCCGGATGCGGCCTGATCATGATCCGTCAGAAGGGGCGGAGTTTGTCTGCGGCCATCCGGTATATGATCATGAGCCAGTTGGGTTCCGGCCTGTTTCTGATCGGGCTCAGCCTGCTTTATGATGTGACCGGTCATCTTCTGATGAGTCCGGCAAAAGCGGCGGTGGCAGCGATCGAGGCGGCAGGAAGTTATGAGATTCCAATGCTTGTGATCCTTGCAGTCATCAGTGTTGGCCTGGCGATCAAGAGCGGCCTGTATCCATTTCATTACTGGATCCCTGATACCTATGGATATGCCACGCCCACAGCCAGCGCGATCCTGTCGGGTCTGGTCTCAAAGGGCTATATCTTTTTGCTGATCAAGATATTTTACCGGGTACTGGGGCGGGAAAATGTCATTGCCAGCCGGATCGTCAATGTGCTGTTTATCTTTGGCCTGGCGGGGATGATCCTTGGCTCAGTCCATGCGATCATGGAAAAGGACCTGCGCCGGATGATCGCCTATTCTTCAGTGGCGCAGATCGGCTATATCTACATGGGCATCGGCCTGGGGACCCAGGCGGGGATGATCGCGGCGGTGTTTCACATGTTTACCCACTCCGCCACCAAGGCGCTGCTGTTTATCAGCGCGGTGGGGCTTTACGGGGTATCGGGGGACCGGAAGGATTACAAAAGCCTGCGGGGGGCCGGATACCGGCATCCGCTGGCGGGGGTGGGATTTGCAGTGGGAGCCTTGTCTATGGTTGGATTTCCCATGCTTGCAGGTTTTATATCGAAGCTTTTATTTGCCACATCCGCCCTGCAAAGCCCACATAAAATGCTGCCGACACTGATCGCATTGGCGGTCAGTACGACGCTGAATGCAATCTATTTTCTGCGGATGGTGATAACATTGTATGCGCGGCCTGCCAGCATGGAGAAGCCTGCCAGCGCTGAAAAGCCTGCGAGAAGTTCTATAAAGTTCCGGACTGCGATTTTTTGCTTTGTCCTGCTGAACCTGGCGCTGGGGTTGTTTTCCCAGCCGATCGTACAGGCGATCGCGGACGGACTTGCCATGTTTGATTAAAAGGGGGGCGTGAGATGGAAGGACATATGATATTGCTGCTGCCGGTGCTTGTGCCGATACTTATGGGAGTCTCGGTGATGACATTAAAGGGACTGAAAAGAAACCGTCAGGCGCTTGTGGGGACTGTTCTTGTTTCATTGGTTGTCAGCGCTGCGCTTGTATTTGCCGCGTTGTCTGCGGGGGGAGACCTTGCGCTCTGGAAACTTACGGACACCATCACCATCGCGTTTCATGTGGACGGCGTGAGCCGGCTGTTTGCCGCACTGACCGGAATCGTGTGGCTGCTGGTGGGGATTTATTCGGTTTCTTATATGAAGCATGAGGAAGAGGAATCCCGATTCTTCGGGTTTTATCTGGTGGTGCTGGGAGTTTTGATCGGGCTGGATTTTTCCTCCAATCTGGTGACCATGTATGTGTTTTATGAATTGATGACCCTGACCTCCCTTCCGCTCGTTCTGCATGAGCGGACGAAGGAAGCGGTGATGGCAGGATTAAAATATCTGTTCTATTCGGTGGCAGGAGCATTTCTTGCATTGTTTGGTATTTTTTTCCTGGCAAATGTTTCGCCTTCCCTGACCTTCACGCCCGGTGGGGTGCTGGGCGGCGTGTCTCTGGCTGGGAAGGAAGGGCTTTTACTGGCGGCGGTGTGCTGTATGCTGATCGGATTTGGCACAAAGGCGGGCATGTTTCCGCTTCATGGCTGGCTTCCAACGGCGCACCCGGTAGCGCCTGCACCTGCCAGTGCGGTTCTCTCAGGTCTGATCACAAAGTCGGGCGTGCTGGCGCTGGTACGCGTGATCTATTATATTGTCGGCCCGGACAGGATCCGCGGCACCTGGGTGCAGAACGTATGGATCCTGCTGTCGCTGCTTACGGTCTTCATGGGTTCTATGCTGGCCTATAAGGAGCCGGTCCTTAAAAAGCGTCTGGCTTATTCAACGGTCAGCCAGGTTTCCTATATCCTGTTTGGCTTAAGCCTTTTACAGCCTGTGGCTTTTGTGGGGGCGCTCTCCCATGTGGTGTTCCATTCTCTGATCAAAAATGCGCTGTTCCTCTGTGCAGGGGCGGTGATTGTGACGACTGGGTGGACAAGGGCTTCGCAGATGCGGGGACTTGGGACTGTGATGCCGGTGCTCCTGGGCTGTTACACGATTGTTTCCCTTGCGCTTGTGGGGATTCCCCCGGCCAGTGGATTTGTGAGCAAATGGTATCTGGCTTCCGGGGCACTGGCTTCGGGTACGGGAGCCTTCACCTGGATCGGTCCGGTGGTGCTGCTAGTCAGCGCGCTTTTGACAGCCGGTTATCTGCTGCCGCTCACCATAAACGGATTTTTTCCTGGAGCAGATTTTGACGGAAAAGAGATCCGGGAGCGGGGTCTTGCGGGAAAAGAGCCGCCTCTGCTGATGCTGGGGCCGGTGATCATCCTGACGGCGGGCGCGCTGCTCTTTGGCTGTTTTCCGGGACCGCTTCTTTCCATGATTGAGACGATTGCGGCGTCCGTGCTGTGACGGAGGGGCTTATGAATAAAATGTTACTGGCAGCGCCGGTGCTGCTTCCTATCGCCGGAGGGATGCTTTTGCTGGCGTCGGGACTTTTTAAACGCGGCGGAGTGGGCGGCAGTCGGAAGCTGGCTTTGTACGTGGAGGGTCTGGTGCTGGTCAACAGCCTGATCATCGCATGGCTTTTGTTCCACAGGCCGGAGGACGGCGGCAGGATGGTACTTTTCAGGCTGTACGGTAATCTGATCGTGATGTTCAAGCTGGACGGTATGGGCAGCGTATTTGCGGGATTGATCGCGTTTCTGTGGCCGCTTGCCACGCTCTATGCGCTTGAGTATATGAGGAAGGAACAGAGAAAGTCGGAATTTTTCGCCTACTATACTATGACCTATGGCGTGACCGCGGGGGTTGCCCTGGCGGGCAATCTGCTTACCATGTACCTGTTTTATGAAATGCTGACGCTGGTGACGTTTCCGCTGGTGCTGTACCCCATGACAAAGGAAGCGGTGAGGGCAAGCCGCAGATACCTCTATTATTCCATCGGCGGAGCTGCGTTTGCGTTTATCGGCCTGGTGTTTGTGCTGAGGTATTCGGCAACGGGCAATACGGAATTTATCGCTGGCGGGGTGCTGGATCTGGCTATGGCGCAGGCGGACAGAAATATCCTGCTGCTCATCTATGTGCTGGCATTCTTCGGGTTTGGAGTCAAGGCGGCGCTTTTGCCCTGTCACGGCTGGCTGCCCAGGGCTACGGTGGCTCCCACCCCAGTGACGGCGCTGCTCCATGCAGTGGCGGTGGTGAAGTCCGGCGCCTTTGCGATCATGCGGTTTACTTATTTCAGCTTTGGAACCCGTTTTTTGTTCGGAAGCTGGGCGCAGTGGGTGGTGATGGGAGCGGCGCTTATGACGATCGCGTTTGGCTCTACTATGGCGGTGCGGGAGATCCACTGGAAACGACGTCTTGCATATTCAACGATCAGCAATTTATCTTACATCCTGTTTGGGGCGGCAATGATGACGCCTCTTGGGCTGGCGGCGGCTCTAAGCCATATGGTGGCCCATGCGTTTATGAAGATCTGTTCCTTTTTCTGCGCCGGGGCGGTGATGCACCAGTCAGGAAAAACATATGTATATGAGCTGGACGGCCTGGGCAGGAAAATGCCGGTGACCTTCGCCTGCCTGACTGTGGCGAGCTTCTCACTTATGGGGATTCCGCTGTTTGCCGGGTTTATCAGCAAATGGAATCTGGCTCAGGCGGCCTTTGACTGCGGTGGGAGTGCAGCGGCGTATGGGGCGGCCCAGACAGCAGCGGCTGTGGGCGTTTCTTCCATGGGCTGGCTGCCTTATGCGGGAGTCGGGGTGATCCTGTATTCGGCTCTGATGACGGGGATCTATATGCTGATCGTGCTGATACGGGCTTATTTTCCAAAGATACTGCCGCAGGCGGCTGTTGTTAAGGAGGATGGTCTGCAAGGTGGTTCCGGCATCGGAGCAAATGCGGCCTCCGGTGATCCGGTGGGCGGCGCAGGACGGCCTGTTACAGATCCGAACTGGATGATGCTGGTCCCGCTCATCACATTTGCGGTGGTGATTCTGGTGATCGGGCTCCATTCTGCTCCGCTTATGGAGTATCTGACAGCGATAGGAGGTGAGGCGGGATGATCGGACCGTTTGACGTTTTGATCCCGGGCTTTGGCGGCTTGGGGCTGCATTTCCGGCTGGATGGATTCCGCCTGGTCTATCTGGGGATCGCGGTGCTGATGTGGTGTGTCAGCGGAGTGTTCTCTTTAGAGTACATGGCCCATTATGAGAAACGGCGCAGGTACTATGTGTTTTTCTGGCTCACATTTCTGGCTACAGCCGGGGTGTTTCTGTCTGCGGACTTTTATACCACATTTCTCTTTTTTGAGATCATGTCCTTCACTTCTTATGTGTGGGTTGCTTTTGATGAACGGAAGGAGAGTCTTCGGGCGGCGGAGACTTATCTGGCGGTGGCGGTGATCGGCGGGCTGGCGATGCTGATGGGCCTGTTTATGGTGTATGATCTGTTCGGCACGCTGGAAATGGACGCGGTCGGAACTGCTGCGGGGCAACTGCTGGCGCTGGAAAAATCTGTCAATAGTATAGAAGCCAGTGCGTTGACTGCAAGGGCTGTGACGCGTCTTTACATTGCCGGAGGCCTGATGTTGTTTGGGTTCGGGGCGAAGGCGGGCTGTGTCCCTCTTCACATCTGGCTGCCGAAAGCCCACCCGGAGGCTCCTGCGCCAGCCAGTGCGCTGCTGTCCGGAATCCTGACGAAAGCCGGTGTGTTTGGAATCATCGTGGTATCCTGCGGAATGTTTGGACAGGATAAGCCATGGGGACTTTTGCTCGCGGGACTGGGACTTCTGACGATGTTTGTGGGGGCGCTCCTTGCGCTGTTTTCGGTGAATTTGAAACGGACTTTGGCCTGCTCCTCGGTCTCCCAGATCGGATTTATCCTGACCGGGATTGGGATGGCGTGTCTCCTTAAAAGCGCTGGGGAGGGAAATGTCCTGGCAGTGCGGGGCGCATTCCTCCATATGGTCAATCACTCCCTGTTTAAACTGGTGCTGTTCCTCTGTGCGGGCGCGGTGTTCATGAACCTGCACCAGCTGGGGCTGAATGATATCAGGGGGTTTGGGAGAAAGAAACCGGCGCTGGCCTTCTGCTTCCTGATGGGGGCGCTGGGGATCAGCGGAGTTCCCCTCTGGAGTGGTTATGTGAGTAAGACCCTGCTGCATGAAAGCATTGTGGAGTACGGAGGGATTTTGGGCAATCCTGTGGTATGGACGGCGGCGGAGTGGCTGTTTCTGCTGACAGGCGGGATGACTGCGGCTTATATGCTGAAGCTGGCGGTGGCCCTGTTTGTTGAGAAGCATCCGTCGCGGCAGGCGGAGTTTGACGCCATGTCGGACTCTTATATGAAGCCGTCCAGCAGAAATGTGCTGGTTGGGACGGCGGTACTGCTCCCTGTCTTTGGTATATTTCCACGTCAGACGATGGAGCGGCTGGCGGATCTGGGAGAGGGATTTTTCGGAGTAAACGGCGCAGGGCATCCGGTTTCCTGGTTTTCCTTTGGCAATTTAAAAGGAAGCATGATTTCCATCGGGATCGGAATCGCTCTCTATGCGGTACTGGTGCGCGGAGTGCTCATGGAGCGCGAGGGAGAAACAGGCAGACGGTATGTGGACCGATGGCCTGCATGGATGGACCTGGAAAATCTGATCTACCGTCCGGTTCTTGCGACGGCGCTTCCGGGGATCTGCGGCGCGGTATTTGGATTTATTGACCGGTATCTGGTGTCTGTGGTTGTGACTGTATTCCTGGCAGTATCTTCCGTCCTGTGCCGGGCGATGGATCATATGGCGGACGGGCTGGTCCTGGCGGCAAGGAAGACGACACACAGCCAGCGTCCTGCTACAGCAGAGAGAACGAGTTCCGGAGGCAAAATGAGAGCTGCCGGGCAGGCCAGGCTTGCAAGCACCGGGGAGCGGATGCGTCACACGATCAGACTGGTGGAGGAAAGCTTTTCTTTTGGACTTATGTTATTCTGCATCGGCCTGTGCCTGACATTGGGGTATCTGCTGTGCGTGTTTTTCCGCGGGTAGTTTCCGGGTGGCAAATCCTTGTTCTGGACGAACCAGTTTTCCTATGGTATAATATGAACACTTAGCGAAGACAAGCCGTAAGGCGCAGGCTGAACTTAGTGAGAATATATACCTGGACACTTAGCGAGGCAAAGCCGTAAGGCGCAGGGCGAGTTTAGTGACCATGGTATAATATGAACACTTAGCGAAGAATACAGGTTACTGCTTGAAACGAATTCAATGAATTCGATAAGGAGACAGAATATGAAAGAAAACTTAAAGGTAAAGGGGCAGTTGAACGGATATCTGGCATGGCCGCTGCTGTTGTCCCTGTTCCTGGTTTTTGCGAATGTGGCTGTGGCATTTGTGAGCCGGATGGGCGCGCTGCTCATGCTGGCATTCACGGTCTGCTATATCGTGATAGCAGTCTGGATCTATGTGTACAGCCGCAAAAGGATCCTGGGCGGACTGGTGGACTTTTCTTCTGAATATGCGTGGATCCAGAAGCAGCTTCTGGCGGATATGGCATTGCCTTATGCCCTGGCAGATGAGGACGGCAGGGTAGTATGGATGAACAAGGCCTTCCAGGAGGTCATGGAGGAGGAAAAAGGAAGCAGAAAGAATCTGCTGTCCCTGTTCCCGGAGATGACAAAGACGGATCTTGCCACGGACGATGGCATAGCCAGTGTGCACACTTCATATGGAGAGCACAAATTCCGTCTGGACCTGCATCCCATGTATGTGAGCGGTACAGAGGAGGAAGAGATCAAAGCGGTTGTCGGCAGGCAGAAGCTGCTGGCAGTTTATCTGTTTGATGAGACGGAGATCCTGCGTTACCGTCAGGAGATCACCGATGAGAAGATGGTTGCCGGACTGATCTATCTGGACAACTACGAGGAGGCCTTAGAGAGCGTGGAGGAAGTGCGCCGCTCCTTGCTGACAGCGCTCATCGACCGTAAGATCAACAAGTATATCGGCGCTATGGACGGCGTCGTGAAGAAGATGGAGAAGGACAAATATTTCTTCACCATCAAGCAGAAGTATGTGGAACAGATCCAGGAGGAGCGGTTTGGGATCCTGGAGGATGTGAAGGCAGTCAATATCGGCAATGAGATGGCGGTCACCTTGAGTATCGGCATCGGCATGAACGGTGAGAGCTACAGCCAGAACTACGACTATGCCCGGGTGGCCATCGATATGGCGCTGGGCCGGGGCGGCGACCAGGCGGTACTTAAAGACGGCAGCAAGATCCAGTACTACGGCGGCAAATCCCAGCAGCTTGAAAAGGCGACCCGCGTGAAGGCACGCGTGAAAGCCCATGCCCTGCGGGAGCTGATGGAGACGAAGGACCGTCTGTTGATCATGGGGCACAAGCTCAGCGACATCGATTCCTTTGGCGCGGCCATCGGTATCTACCGGATCGCTACAGCGCTCAATAAAAAGTCCCATATCATCATCAATGAAGTGACTTCATCGGTACAGCCGATGATGAACCGTTTTCTGGACAATCCGGAGTACCCGGAGGATCTGTTTTTGACTGGAGCGCAGGCAGCGGAGCTGGTGGACAGCAATACTATGCTGGTGGTCGTGGATGTGAACCGTCCCAGCATCACCGATGCCCCGGAGCTTCTGCGTATGGTGAAGACGATCGTAGTGCTGGATCACCACCGCCAGAGCAGCGAGATCATCAGCAATGCGGTCCTCTCCTATGTGGAGCCGTATGCATCCTCAGCCTGTGAGATGGTTGCGGAGGTGCTTCAGTATATTGCTGACAGCATCAAGATCAAGTCAGCCGAGGCGGACGCCATGTATGCGGGGATTGTGATCGATACCAACAATTTTACCAATCAGACCGGCGTGCGTACCTTTGAGGCGGCGGCGTACCTGCGGCGCAATGGCGCAGATGTGACCCGCGTGCGCAAGCTGTTCCGGGATGATATGGCAGATTACAAGGCGAAGGCTGCGACCATCACCTCGGCGGAAGTGTTCCGGGAAGCATTTTCCATCGGGATCTGTCCGGCGGATGGCTTGCAGAGCCCGACGATCGTGGGTGCGCAGGCAGCCAACGAACTGTTGGAGATCAAGGGTATCAAGGCTTCGATCGTGCTGACTGAGTACCACAATGTCATCTATTTAAGCGCCCGCTCCATCGACGAAGTCAATGTGCAGGTGATGATGGAGCAGCTCGGCGGCGGAGGACACCGGACCATAGCCGGGGCGCAGCTTGAGGGCGTGACCGTTGAGGAAGCCAAGACCCGGGTAAAAGAAGTAATAGACCAGATGTTGCAGAAGGGAGATATATCATAATGGAAGTAGTATTATTGGAAGATGTAAAGGCTCTTGGGAAAAAGGGCCAGATCGTAAAGGTAAATGACGGCTATGCGAGGAATTTCATTCTGAAGAAGAACCTGGGAGTGGAAGCCACCGCGAAGAATTTAAATGATTTAAAGCTCCAGAAGGCCAACGCAGATAAGCTTGCGGCAGAGCAGCTTGCGGCGGCGAAGGAGCTTGCGGCAAAGATTGAAAAGCTGGCAGTGACCCTGACCATGAAGGCAGGGGAAGGCGGCAGGGCATTCGGTTCTGTTTCCAGCAAGGAGATCGCGGCGGCGGCGTCCGAGCAGCTGGGACTGGATATTGACAAAAAGAAGATGGTGCTGCCGGAACCGATCAAGACCTTCGGAACTCATGAGGTACCGGTAAAGCTGCACAAGGATGTGACGGCGAAGCTGGCGGTCAAAGTGACAGAGGCTTAAACGCGGGTATTAGATGCAGATGCCCAGGGCTTAATTGCCGTATGGCAGGAGACAGATACCGGAGGATAAAAGCCGGTACAGGATTTGTGATAGGAGAAAGACAGACAGATGGATGAAGCCCTGATGAAACGGGTGCTTCCTCACAGTATTGAAGCGGAGCAGTCGGTGATCGGTTCCATGTTGATGGATAAGGAAGCGATCATTGCGGCATCCGAGATTGTAGTGGCAGCGGATTTTTACCAGCAGCAGTACGGCGTTATGTTTGAGTCCATGGTGGAGCTGTTTAACGAAGGCTTGCCAGTGGATCTGATCACCCTCCAGAACCGTTTAAAGGAGAAGGATGTACCGCCGGAGGTCAGCAGCCTGGAGTTTGTCCGGGATATCATAACCACAGTGCCGACCTCTGCCAATGTGAAGTCCTATGCCAATATCGTCCGTGAGAAAGCAGTTTTAAGAAGATTGATCAAGACAACTGAAGAGATAGCTAATACCTGCTATGTAGGTAAAGAACCGCTGGAGCAGATCCTGGCGGGCACGGAGAAGACCATATTTGATCTGCTCCAGAGCCGCAGCTCAGGTGATTTTGTCCCGATCCGGCAGGTGGCGCTGAATGTGCTGGAGAAGATAGAGACCGCATCCAAGACCCAGGGAACTGTTACCGGTATCCCTACTGGTTTTATAGATCTGGATTACAAGACTTCGGGTATGCAGCCTTCGGATTTCGTGCTGATCGCAGCGCGTCCGTCCATGGGAAAAACGGCTTTCGTGCTGAATCTGGTGGATCACGTGGCGGTCCGGAAGAACCTGCCATGCATGATCTTCAGTCTGGAGATGTCCAAGGAACAGCTGGTCAACCGTATGCTTGCCATGGAGTCCAATGTAGACTCTCAGAAGCTGAGGACTGGCAACTTGACAGATTCCGACTGGGATGCCGTTGTAGAAGGCATCGGGGTCATTGGCAATTCCAAGCTGATCATCGATGACACCCCTGGTATATCCATCACAGAACTGCGTTCCAAGTGCAGAAAAATGAAGCTGGAATACGGTCTCAGTATGGTTATCATAGACTACTTACAGCTCATGTCAGGCAGCGGCGGCAAAAACAGCGACAACCGTCAGCAGGAGATATCTGAGATCTCCCGTTCCTTAAAAGCACTGGCCAGGGAGATGAGCGCCCCGGTAGTAGCTCTGTCCCAGCTGAGCCGTGCCTGTGAGACGAGGACGGACCATCGTCCGATGCTGTCCGACTTACGAGAGTCAGGCGCGATCGAGCAGGATGCCGACGTAGTAATGTTTTTGTACAGGGATGATTACTATAATAAAGATACTGATACACCGAATATAGCGGAAGTCATCATTGCCAAACAGAGAAACGGCCCGATCGGAACCGTGAACCTGCTGTGGCAGCCGGAGTTTACGAAGTTTGTAAACTTGGCCAAGTGATGAGACGGGTAGGAAAAGGGGTGTGGGAGCTGGGAAAAATGAACTTGCTTTTGTTCATTTTTCCCAGCTCCCACACCCCTTTTTCTATGAGGCGAACGCCCCCAACTGAGATGAAGCGAAGCGGAATCGAAGTTGTTCCGGCGAACCAGCGAGGCGTCCGTCCTGCACACCTCATTCCATTACAACGATTTCACGGCACTTCGACCAATCCGCCTTTACCCTCACAGTATCCAGCTCATCATACCTCCTGACAAAATACTCCTGTTCTGCCAGATCAATAACTGCTGTGTACTGTGTATAATCTGCGGCTTCCCGTCCAGTGACCACAACCCCTTTTGGGATCATGACACCCTCTAAAGCATGAAAGCACGCGGCGGGAAGCTCATTTCGTTCCTCTGGGATCTCCATAAAACTTTTAATAAAAGCTGTCCGCACAAATCTCCCCGGCGGGGTAAAATCACCTGGAAGCCCGGTACTCCCGGCGCCCTGTCCAAAAGGTGACAGTTTTGCTTCCAGCCATTCGGCGTCTTCGTTCTGCCGTGGTGACAGTCCTGCAAAGTTGCGCAAATTGCACATATGCCATGGAAAATCCGGACTGTTTGTCAATACTCCAATGGGATTATTCCATAGATGCAGGCCATCCGAAGTTTTTTCGATGACAAGACAGCCCCCATCCTTGTCTGTGATGATCCAGTGAAGGGGCGCAACGGATTTTGTCACGGAATCCTCAATGCCAACAATTTGAATTGATTTTAGGATTCCGGAGGCCTGGCGGACGGAGCTGCATTGCCCCAGAAGGAAACCTACGATCTCGATGGCGGCAATGGAAAGATTGGAAGAACCCGCTGATTCCGGCGGTTCATAGCTTGCATATCCAGGGAAATAGAGGGCAGCGGCGGCAAAACCGGATTCATTCACGCCATCGGCAAAAACAACAGGATTGATATCCTGACCAGTACCAAGGAAGCTATAACGGTTTTGTATGGTATGAGTGCCGCAGAGATTTCCCCAACGGTAGTTTCTGGGGACCTGATACATTTTGGGATCGAGCTGGTAAGAAAAATCCATAGTGCGCCCGAACCAGATATTTCCGCTGGGCGACTGAATAGTAATAGCAGTACACATGGATAAACCTCCTGTCAGAAGATCAATGGGAACATAGTGATATATATTCAGGAGGAATCTCAGGCATTCCATTCCCTGCCCAGTTACCAGTTGTGCCCCCATCTGTGCCGGTTGTGCAGAAATCCGCAATTTTTATCAAAAATATGATAAGGTTACCTCACTTAAATAAACCAGGGAGGGAAATACAATGTTAGCAATCAACATGGCAGATGTGGTAAACGTACTTAATACATGCAAACCATATCTCATCGGCTTTGCCGTGGTACTGGTTCTTGCAGTCATCGCAATGATCGCAGTGCGCGGCATGAAGAACGCAAAACGGAAACTCATAAGAGCGGAGGCGGGGATCGCGATCCTGCTGGCTCTCATCGTCACGGTGAACATGATCTGCTGGGGCCCTATGTCCAGCCTGATCTCGCTGGCAACCGGCAATGGCACGATCTCTGAGGAGACCTCAGGCGAGGCCACGGATCTCTGCACGGAGATCGCCGAGGAAGGAATTGTGCTTTTAAAGAATGAAGAGAGCACGCTTCCCATAGCAGGCGGGAACTTAAATGTGTTTGGCTGGGCGTCCACCAATCCCTGCTACGGCGGGACCGGTTCAGGTTCCCTGTCCGACGCGTATGAGACCGTAAGCCTGCTTCAGGGCTTAGAGCACGCGGGCTTCAGCCTGAACAAAGAGCTGTCCGACTTCTATACCACATACCGTACGGACCGTCCGGTGGTGGGGATGTGGGAGCAGGACTGGACGCTGCCGGAACCTGCAGCGGATTCTTACAGCGCGGATCTGATCAACAACGCCAAAGCATTTTCGGATACGGCCATGGTGGTGATCACCCGTGTCGGCGGTGAGGGAGCGGACCTGCCCACCGATGTAAGCCAGGTAACCTATCACAACAATTCTGAGGCTTATGCGGATTTTGAGCCAGGCGAGCACTTCCTTCAGATCAATAAAACGGAGAGAGATATGCTGGATCTGGTGTGCGCCAATTTTGACAAGGTAGTGGTCGTGTACAATGGCGCAAATGCAATGGAGCTTGGTTTTGTAAATGAGTATGAGCAGATCAAGAGCGTGTTATGGTGTCCTGGAACCGGACAGTCCGGCTTTAATGGCCTGGGCGAGATCTTAAGCGGACAGGTAAACCCGTCCGGCAAGACCAGTGATACGTTTGTACTGGACTTGACCACGACTCCTACCGCCAATAACTTTGGCAACTTTATTTACGACAATATGGAGGAGTTCAAGGTTACCCAGACCGGATTTACCGGCAAAGAGGAGATCACCTGGCCGTCCTTTGTCAACTACGTGGAAGGTATCTATGCAGGCTACCGTTTCTATGAGACTGCGGCGGCAGAAGGCCTGATCGACTATGACAGCACGGTACTGTATCCATTTGGCTATGGGCTGTCTTACACCACATTTGAGCAGACCATGGGGGAGATTACCGAGGATAACGGGCAGATCACCTTTGACGTGACAGTGACCAACACCGGGGATACCGACGGTAAGGACGTCATAGAAGTATATTATAATCCGCCTTATACAAACGGGGGGATCGAGAAAGCGACGGCGAACCTGATCGCGTTTGATAAGACAGACATCCTGGAGCCGGGAGCGTCCCAGACGCTGACCATCTCTTTTGCAGAGGAAGACATGGCATCCTACGATTATCAGAATGTAAAAGGCTATGTTCTGGAAGCTGGTGATTACAGGATCAGCATCAACAGCGACTCGCACAATGTATTGGCAGAACAGACCTTTACTGTGGATACCACTGTGGAGTATACTGGTGAAAACGGGCGTTCCAGCGATACAGCCGCAGTCACCAATGTATTTGACTATGCGGCAGGCGAGGTCACTTATCTCTCCAGGGCAGACGGATTTGCCAACTATAAAGAGGCGACCGCGGCACCGGCCAGCCTGACCATGAAAGAGGATGTTAAGGCGACCTTTATCAACAACAGCAACTATCACCTGGAGGATTACAACCTGGCGGAGGACACAATGCCCACGACCGGAGCGAAGAACTCCATACAGCTCGCAGATCTTCGGGGAGCGGAATATGATGATCCGAAGTGGGAGACCCTGCTTGACAATATGACCATCTCCGATATGGACACGGTGATCGCGCTGGGAGGCTACCAGACCGCCGCGGCAGGCAGCGTGGGGAAGGTGCAGACCATCGACTGTGACGGCCCGGCATCTATCAACAACAACTTTACCGGGACCGGTTCGATCGGATTCCCGTCGGCGGTGATGATCGCATGTACCTGGAATACGGATATTGCGGAGGCATTTGGCGAGAGCATCGGCAAGATGGCGGATGAGATGGGCGTATCCGGATGGTATGCACCGGCTATGAATATCCACCGCAGCGCATTTGCAGGAAGAAACTTTGAGTATTATTCTGAGGACGGGCTTCTGTCCGGCAGGATTGCGGCAAATGCTGTGACCGGCGCTGAGAAATACGGCGTATATGCTTATATCAAGCATTTTGCGCTGAATGACCAGGAGACCAACCGGTGCAGTATGCTCTGTACCTGGACCAACGAACAGGCGATCAGGGAGATCTACTTAAAGCCGTTTGAGATTGCTGTGAAAGAAGGCAAAGCCAAGGCTGTGATGTCCTCCTTCAACTACATCGGAACCAGATGGGCAGGCGGTTCTTCGGAGCTGTGCAATACGGTGCTCCGGGATGAATGGGGCTTCCAGGGATTTGTTCTGACAGATTATTTCGGCGTCTACGGCTATATGAGCTCTGACCAGGCGATCCGTAACGGCACCGACGCCATGCTGGTGGCTTATGACACGGAGACCAACCATGTGAAGGATACGAAGAGCGCAACCGGTGTCCAGGCTATGCGCCAGGCATGCAAAAATGTGATGTACACTGTAGTAAACAGCCGTGCTTATGCGCCGGAGAACTTACAGACCGGACTGATGGCATGGCAGATTATGGCGATCGTGGCCGATGTCATCCTGGCAGCAGGGCTTCTGGGACTGGAAGCTGTGGCTTTGAAGCGATATAAAAAGAGAAGCGCCGGGGAAGCATCTGTAGAGACATCTGAGCAGAACATGTAAAAAATGAATATGGCGGCCCGCCATTTTGGGGCAGGCTGCCATATTCAGTCAGGGCAGCGTCCGGCGGGTAAGAAGACTGCCGCGCTGCCTGTGGATGATAAAGGAGAGATAACGTGGAAAAGACAACAGGTCTGGGTTTCTGGGGGGAGCTGAAACAGAAGCACCCTGAAATAGCCCGGTTTATCGTATTTTTTATAATCAGCAACGGCGTGACCGTGCTGCAGATGGTCCTGATGCCGCTTATCAAGTACCTGTTTGGCTTCACGGCGCTTGTGAGCGCCAACTTCCAGGTGCTGCCCATCGGGCACAATCTGGACGGCGGCATCTACTATGTGTTTGACTATGCGGCAGGGACTATTGCCTCCGGAGGCGGAGGCGGGCTTGCATATTTCCTGGCTGTGGAGATCACACTCCTGATCGCTCAGGTGATCAACTTTTTCCTTCAGCGCAATGTGACCTTCAAGTCCAACACCAGCATTACCCGGGCGGCGGTATGGTATTTTATCGCATGGGTGATCATTTCTGTGGGCGCGGCAGCGCTGCAGGGGCTTTACAAGACGCCGATCTACACATTCTTTATGAATATGATGGGGGACGGCGTGGGAATGACCGTGGCGGATATCATCACCATGCTCATCAACTGTGTCATTTCCTTCTGGGTATTTTACCCGATACTTAAGATCATTTTTAAGGAGAAGGAGGGGCAGACAGCGTCATGAAGCATGCAGACATTATCAAAAAAATGACCGTGGAGGAGAAAGCGGCAATCTTAAGCGGTAAAAATGAGTGGCAGAGCCGGGATATTCCCCGGCTGTCCATTCCGTCCATCTTTTGTGCGGACGGCCCTCACGGGATCCGCAAACAGGCAGGGACCGGCGATCATCTGGGGCTGAACCCTTCTCTTCCGGCGACCTGCTTCCCTACGGCGGCGACGGTCGCCGGAAGCTGGGATGAAAAACTGGCGCAGGAAGTGGGGGAGGCCCTGGGGGAGGAAGCGGCGGCTCTGGGCGTCGATGTGGTTCTCGGCCCTGGGCTGAACATCAAGCGCAGCCCGCTCTGCGGAAGGAATTTTGAGTATTTTTCGGAGGACCCTTATCTCTCCGGGAAGATGGCGGCGGCCTATGTGAAGGGGATACAAAGGAAAGGCGTCTATGCCTGCCCGAAGCATTTTGCCGTGAACAGCCAGGAGCTTCGCCGGATGGCGATGGACGCGGTAGTAGATGAGCGGACTCTCCGCGAGATCTATCTGACCGGGTTTGAGATCGCTGTGAAGGAAGGCGGGGCAGGGGCGCTGATGACCAGCTACAACCAGGTCAACGGCACCTATGCCAATGAAAATGAGCATCTTTTGAAAGACATACTCCGGGAGGACTGGGGATTTGACGGGATCGTGATCACGGACTGGGGCGGTTCCAACGACCATGTGCGCGGCGTGGCGAACCGGTCCAACCTGGAGATGCCGACGCCCGGACTGGATTCTGCAAGGCAGATCTTGGCGGCGCTTGAGGATGGACGTCTGACCATGGAGGAGCTGGATACCTGCGTGGATGATCTGCTGGACGCTGTCTTGACACTGGCAGAGAGCCGTAGGAAAAGAGAGCAGGACGCGGCAGGTTTTGATGCGGAGGCCCATCATGCCCTGGCGCGCCGCGCCGCGTCGGAAAGCATTATCCTTCTTAAAAATACAGCAGACCCGGAACCGATGCTTCCGATCAAAGAAAACTGCAAAGTTGCAGTGATCGGGGATTTCGCCATCACCCCGCGGTATCAGGGGGCGGGTTCCTCCATGGTCAATGCGGTTAAGGTGGAGACGATGGCAGAGCTGATCCGTGAATATCCGTTTGAATGTGTTGGCTGCGTATCCGGCTACCGCCGTACCGGGGAGACGGATGAGGCCCTTGTGAAAGAGGCGCTGGATCTGGCCAGACAGGCGGAGCTTGTGATCTTCTGCTTCGGTCTGGACGAGATCAGCGAGTCGGAGGGCATGGACCGCAGCCACATGCGGATACCCCAGAATCAGATTGGGCTTTTGGAGGCTCTTGTGAAGGTGAATCCCAACATCGCAGGCGTGATCAGCGCCGGGTCCCCAGTAGAGATGCCCTGGCAGTATTGCTGTAAGGCGATCGTGCACGGCTATCTGGGCGGGGAAGCGGGCGCAGGCGCCATGCTGGATGTGCTGACCGGAAACGTGAACCCTTCCGGGCGGCTCAGTGAGACTTATCCGCTCCGTTATGAGGACACGCCGGCATTCCGGTTCTTCCCAAGCGTGGAAAGGAATTCCGAGTACCGTGAAAGCCTTTTTGTGGGCTACCGGTATTACGATACCAGCAGAGTGCGGATACAGTATCCGTTTGGCTATGGACTTTCCTATACCACATTTTCCTACAGCGGCCTTGAGGTGACTGGGGAGGGCGTAAGTTTCACCCTTGAGAATACCGGGGACAGGGACGGCGCAGAGGTGGCCCAGTTGTATGTGGGATGCTGGGACAGCCGCGTGTTCCGTCCGGAAAAGGAGCTGAAGGGTTTTAAGAAGGTGTATTTGAAGGCAGGGGAAAAGGCACAGGTTACGATCCCATTTGACGATAAGACCTTCCGTTACTGGAATGTGAAGACAGACCGATGGGAGACTGAGGCGGGGATTTATCAGATCCTGGTAGGCTCCTGCGTGATGGATATCCGGCTCAGCAGCAGCATCGAGCTTAAGGGGACGGACGCCGTACTGCCTTATGACATGGAGCGGCTGCCCTCTTACCGCACCGGTTTGATCCAGAACGTAGGGAAAGAGGAATTTGAAGTCCTGCTGGGCCATCCGGTTCCGTCCGGTGAGTGGTCCGGAGAGCTGGGGATCAACGATGCGGTATGCCAGATGTATTATGCGAAAAGCAGGCTTGCCAGGGTGATCTACAAGGTACTGACCAGGATGCTGGAAAAAAATGAAGCGAAAGGCACTCCGGATTTGAACCTCCTGTTCCAGTACAACATCCCGTTCCGCGCCATTGCCAAAATGACTGGCGGCATAGTCAGCATGGAGATGGCGTATGGCATGACCGACGTGGTCAACGGACACTTCTTCAAAGGGATGAAATGCCTGATCGGAGGGTTCTTCCGGAACAGGCGGGACAATAAAGCATACGAAAAGAAACTGCTCACTCCATCGGGATCAAAACCGACAGAGTAAACCAGTTGTCTTTAGACTGAAGGGTCATGGAGCCGCCGTACTTTTGTGCGGCGGCCTGTATGCTTTTGAGGCCGTAGCCGTGGTACTGGGTGTTGCCCTTCGTGGTGAGCGGGAGCCGGTTAGCGCCAAGCTCCAGCGGTGTTTCCGTATAGTTCTCAAACTGGATCATCAGAAACTGGTTCTTCCGGAACATGGACAGGGTGACCAGCCGTTTCTCCGGATCTTCAAACTGGGAGACGCATTCGATCGCGTTGTCCAGGGCATTTCCGAAAATGGAGCAGATGTCCTTTACATGCATAAAGGATATGAGGCTGCCGTCCGCCATACAGGTGAAGTTGATCTGTTTTTGGGAGCAGTAGGTGCTCTTGGTGGTCAGGACCACATCTAAGACCCGGTTTCCGGTGTTTGTGAGGGCTTCCTGGGCGAGAATGGCCTGTTCCATCTCTTCTAAATACTGATCCCGTTTCTGAGGGTCGTCCTCGGCGCGGATCGCGATCATATAATGCTTCAGGTCATGGAACTCCCGGCGCAGAAGTTCTACATTGTCGATGGACATGCGGTACTGGTCGTACTGGCGCTGCAGCATCACGTTCATGATCTGGTTCTCGCTGCGCATCCGTAGCTCTTCCCGTTTCTCCATCTGGGTGACCAGCATGACCAGCCCTCCGAAATCCACCAGCGTGCGGACGTAGAGGATCGAGCTGGTGGCGCTGGAAAATGGCGTATCCGGCATAACAAAGCTCAAGTTACTGATGGTAAAGGCTGCAAGGGCGATCATGGCTGCGCCAAACAGCTCCTTGCCTGTGATATTTAAGCTCTCGTCCTGCGGGATATGTTCTCGTTCCAGAAACCAGTAGCCGGTGTACACGATCAGGTATATAAAGGACATGAGGGCTGCGGTCAGGGCCAGGCTCCTGAGATTAAAATGAACTACCAGCCATACGTTCAGCTGCCATTGCAGGGAAGCGGCAAATTCCGCCAGGACAAAGGCGCGGATACAGCAGAAACCGGCGTCCTGCGGGGATACGTCACAGATCATCCGGATCGATAAGTACATGCAGGCGATCGCGCCGATCATTCCCGGGATCCAGAGAACCAGCGGAGCCGCCCCGGCCATGTGCTGGTAAAAAAGGAACCATGCCAATAGCCCGGCCAGGGCCGCATACAGCTTTCCGCCGGACAGCTTCCGGCGAAGCATCATGATATAGGTCACACAGGCCGCCCACTCGGCAAAGGCCGTACATATCCTGGGGGTGTCCATCAAATCTGCTATATTCACCGCTGTATCCCTCCCATATAATCGGTAAATGAATCCAGAAAGCTTTTTTTGCGTGCCCGGCTGACAGCAAGTTCCGCACCGTCGGACAGGCGTACCATATTCGGCATCAGAGCCATAACGTGCTGCAGGTTGACCAGGTAGGCGTTGTGGCATTTGGCAAAGCCCTGGGATAAAAGCAGTTCCTCCATGCGTTTTAATGGTCCGGCTGTGCGGTAGCTGCCCCGTTCGCAGTGAACCAGGATGTCGTGCTTCTGGCTCTCGATGTAGGTGATCTGACTGGTATCCAGCTTAAGCTGGCAGCCATCCACTTCCAGGGTGAGATAGGTTTTGCTCTGCTTTTTCTGGACCAGCCGCGAGGCCTTGTTCATAATCTGTGAAAAGGCAAGGTAGGGAACCGGTTTTAGTACATAACCCAGGGCGTCAACCGTATATCCCTGGACTGCAAACTGAACCGTGGAGGTGATGAAGATGAAGATCACGTCCTCATCCAGAGCGCGGATCTTCTCGGCAGTGCGCATCCCGTCCAGATGCTTCATCTGGATATCCAACAGGATGATGTCATACTCCGCCTTGTAGTCAGAGATGATGTCCAGCCCGTCAAAAAAGCCGGATATCTGAAAATGGGCGGAGGTTTCCTTCTCATAGCGGCTTAAGTAGTTTCTCAGAATCTGCATGTCATTGTTGTCATCCTCGACAATCGCAATCCGGATCATGATCATTCCCTCCCTGAAAATACTTCGATAATTTATTATAAAGGATTGGCAAAAAAAGAACAAGTCTTAAGCATAATTCTCAAGTACCCCTCATAATATATAAGTAAGTTACATTATCAATGAAAACATAAGGAGAGAAAAAATGGACGAGACACATTATTCCATATCGGAGGCCGGCAAGCTGGTCGGGGTGGAAGCCCATGTACTCCGGTATTGGGAGGACGAGCTTCAGCTTGAAATACCACGCAATGGAAAAGACCACCGTTATTATACGGAATTACATATCAAACTGCTAAAAAAGGTAAAAGAACTGAAAGAGAAGGGGTATCAGCTCAAAGCGATCGAGCAGGTGCTTAAGAAAATGCTGGACGGGGACGAGATCTCCGACCCGGATGAGGTGCTGGAGCAAAATGCAGTGAATATCTTAAAAGAAGGAAGCGCGGAGGACGAGATGGACGGGGAAGGGAAACTTAGAATGGTACAGAAAAGGGAAAGTACGGAGGTGATCTCCCAGCAGGAGAAAATGGAACAGTTCCAGCAGTTGATGAACCATATCATCGGCAATGCGATCGGACAGGCCATGGAGCAGAACAACGAGGCGCTTAGCGACGAGATCAGCCGGCAGGTCAACGACCGGATGGTGCAGGAGCTGGAATATATGATGCGGATCAATGATGAGCGGGAGGAAGAACGGTTTAAAATGCTGGATGAGACCCTCCGCAGCTATCAGAAGGAGAGCAAAGGAAAGGCCGAGGCAGCGGCTACCAAGCTTCCGTTTTTCAAGAAAAAGAAGTTCGGGCGGAGCGGGAAGAAACTGTGATTGCATCCGGTTGGCGCTGAATGGGACAGGACCTGGGCGAGGCAAACGAATATGGTCTGTTGGAGCCTGGTCCTGTTTTTTACGTATAGAATTTGAAACTGGATATTGAAATATGCGATGGATTTTCTGCTTTGATGATGTTATAATCTTTTTATATAGAGTTCGATTGCAGTCAGCAATCAGTATTCTTTGGGATTTCCGCTAGATGGCGGTAGTTCCAGTCAGAAACAGGTCAATGTCGTTTTAGACAAATTTTCAATGAAGTGTGCGGCGAAGCTTTGAGGTCGCAATTTGCGACCTCAAAGCTATTTGAAAGAAAAATGAGGGATATTATATGGAAAAAGAATTACAGACAGAGAAACTCATTGTATCAGAAGAAACGGTAAAAAACTTGATATTTACAGTACGCAATCAGCAGGTTATGCTTGACAGTGATCTGGCAAACCTTTATCAAGTAGAGACAAAACGACTGAATGAAGCTATAAAAAGAAATATTGCAAGATTCCCAACGGAGTTCCGTTTTCAGTTAACAGAGGAAGAATATTGTTTGCTAAAGTCCAAAACTATGAACTTGGCAGAAAATGCGGAGGGCAAAGGTGGAAGAAGATATCTGCCGTATGTTTTTACGGAGCAGGGAATAGCGATGCTTTCAGCGGTTTTAAGAAGTGATGTGGCTATACAGGTAAGTATTAATATTATGAATGCCTTTGTAGCTATGAGAAAATTTCTGGTGAATAATGCACTTTTATTTGAACGTATCAATGAAATTGAAGTTCGGCAATTGGAGCATAAAAAGGATACGGACAGGAAGTTTGATCAGGTGTTTGATTATATCGCTGAATATGGTGAATCGACACAAAAAATATTCTTTGATGGACAGATTTATGATGCATTTAGTTTGCTGGTTAATCTGGTGAGCAGTGCAGAGAAATCACTTATTCTGGTTGACAATTACGTGGACATAGGGACTTTGAATATTTTAGCAAAGAAGAAAATGGGAGTATCTGTCTGCATTTACACAGCAAAGCGTACTAAATTGACAGGGATTGATGTGGAAAAATTTAACAGCCAATATTCTCAACTGGATATAAAGTATACGGGAGCGTTCCATGACCGTTTTCTTATTATAGATGATGACAGAGCATATCATGTAGGGGCGTCTTTAAAAGACGCAGGAAAAAAGTGCTTTGCGATAACCTTATTGGAAGATGGATCATTTATAAAAGATATTTTACAGAGATTGGAGCTTGAATCAGAGGAAAGGGCCTGATCAGGTAAATGGTACATACTGAAAGATCCGGTGGCTTTTCTATTTTCCCGATGCTATAATAGAACAGGAAAATGGACGGAAATACATGGAAAGGACAGCATTTATGCCCAGCATACTTTTAGAAATCCAGGAAACGGTAATGAAATACGCGGATATCATGTCCAAGATCGCGCAGATCGAGGTGGAGGTTGTGGATGAGACCCTTTACCGCGTGGCGGGTACCGGGATCTTCAGGCAGCATGTGAATGAGGACATGGCCCAGGAAGGGTATGTATACAGACATATCCTTCGGACTGGGAATGAAGTGATCATCTACAATCCGGGTAAAGAGGACCTATGCCAGAACTGCCCGAAGAAAGACATCTGCAGCGAGAAAATCGAGATTTCCATGCCTATCCGGCTGAACGGGGAGATCATCGGCGTCATCGGGCTGGTGGGGAGCAGTGAGGAGCAGCGGGAGCGGATCCTTTCTAATGAAAGGATGTATCTGGAGCTTCTGGAACAGATCGCGGAGTTTATCGCCGTAAAGGCGGGGGAGCTGACAGAGGCAAAGCAGCGGGCAGCGCTTCTGGATGCGCTGGACTGCGTGACCAACCATGTGGAGCGGGGGATCCTGATCCTGGGCAGGGACGACGTGATCACCATGGCCAACGAACCGGCCAGGCGCCAGCTCTCCGTGGAGGCGCCGGAGGGGAAGCGGGCGGTGGTCACGGCCACGGGAGATACCTTCAGCCGCCAGCATGAATATAAAGTATTGCTGGATGGAAAGGAATATTTTGTGATGGGGCATCTGTATGATCTGGACCAGGATCCGAAACGGTATTCCAGGGTTCTGATCTTTGAGAGCACCAGGGCTATGCAGCAGCGTTTTTACGAGATCACAAACACAGTGAATCCGCTCAGTACCTTCCATATCATAGGAAGCAGCCCTCAGACCCTGCAGATGCAGGAGGAGATCAAAAAGATCGCCCGCAGCACATCCACGGTGCTGATCACCGGGGAGAGCGGCACGGGAAAAGAGCTGGTGGCGACTGCTGTCTGGAAGGCCAGCGACCGGCGGGAAAATCGTTTTATCGCGATCAACTGCGGAGCCATACCGGAACCGCTTTTGGAGTCGGAGCTGTTCGGTTATGTGAAAGGCGCGTTCACGGGGGCGGATCCCAACGGGCGCATGGGCAAGTTTGAGCTTGCCAATAAGGGCGTCATATTCCTGGACGAGATCGGAGACATGCCGCTGTACCTTCAGGTGAAGCTTCTGCGGGTCATCCAGGAGCGCAAGATCATCCGCATCGGTTCCAACCAGGTGATCCCCATCGATGTGAGGATCATAGCGGCCACCAACAAGAATTTAAAGGAGATGATGGCGGAAAACAAGTTCCGGGAGGATCTGTATTACCGCCTGAACGTGATCCCCCTTAAGATCGCGCCTCTGCGGGAGCGGCGGGAAGATATCAAGGATCTGGTCTATTATTTTGCGAACCGTTATTCCAGCCTTTTTGGGAAGAATCTTATGAAGATATCGGAGGAGACCATGAAGCTTCTCCATGAATATCCATGGTACGGCAATATCCGGGAGCTGGAAAATACGGTGGAGTTCATGATCAATATGATGGAGGAGGACGGCATACTGGATGTGAGGACCCTGCCGGCCAATATCTCCGGTCAGCAGAGCCCGGAGATATTGGCCGGGGCGGACAGGCCGGAACAACCCAAGGATACGGTCGTGCCGCTTAAAGAACTGGAGCGGGCGGAGATCCAGAAAGCTCTTCGTATCTGCGGAAATGACACGGAAGGGAAGAAGAAGGCGGCTAAGATGCTGGGGATTGGACTGGCGACCTTGTACCGGAGGATGGAGGCGGATTGAGGGCATTCTCATAATGAGAAAAATAAATTCTCAAAGTGATAATAAATTCTCAAAATGATAACACAGAAACAATAGACGTATCCAACAAAATGGCAGTTATAAAAGCGCATTGAAATCATCTGAAGATTTCAATGCGTTTTTCATGTCAAAACGCACAAAACCGAAAACCTATTTTTGCACACTTTTCACAAAACCAAAGTCCCAAGATCAAAATTCAGCCAAAACCGAAAACTTGGCACGCTACTTGCTCTAAATAAGAGTAGACGGAGCGGTGATGATCCAGAACCGTTGCGAGTAAACAAACTTAAAGGAGAGAGTTGATATGAAAGAGGAGTTCAAATTAGTCCAGTATGACCGCAAAGCTGGTCAGAAATACAACCTGGATTTCCTGGGACTTGAGAGTGCAAAGGAAGTGCATCATTTCCACGCAAGCTTCCCGGTATATAAAGAGACCCCCCTCGCCGAGCTGAAAGAGACGGCAAAGGATATGGGGCTTGCGGATATCTATGTGAAGGATGAGTCTTACCGGTTTGGGCTCAACGCATTTAAGGTGCTGGGCGGCAGCTACGCGATCGGTAATTACCTGGCAAAACGCCTGGGTAAGAATATTTCTGAGATGCCTTACGAAAAGCTGGTGTCCGAGGATGTGAAAAAAGAGCTGGGGGAAATCACCTTTGTGACGGCTACAGACGGAAACCATGGCAGAGGCGTTGCGTGGACCGCACGCCAGCTGCAGCAGAAAGCAGTAGTCTATATGCCGAAGGGCAGCGCCGCAGAGCGTCTCAACAACATCCTGGCGGAGGGAGCGGACGCTTCCATCACGGAGCTTAATTACGACGAGGCCGTGCGGCTTGCCAACAGCCAGGCGGAGGAAAAAGGCTGGGTGATGGTTCAGGATACTGCCTGGGACGGATACGAAGACATCCCAACCTGGATCATGCAGGGCTACGGGACCATGGCATACGAGGCATACACACAGCTTCCGGAAAAACCGACCCACATCTTTTTACAGGCAGGCGTTGGGTCCATGGCGGGAGCGGTTGCAGGATTCTTCTCCGCAGTGTACGGCGAGGACAGACCGATCATCACCGTGGTAGAGCCGAATAAGGCGGACTGCGTGTTCCGCACCGCAGAGGCGGCGGACGGCAAGCTCCATTTTGTGACAGGCGATATGGATACGATCATGGCAGGTTTAGCCTGCGGCGAGCCGTGCAGTATCGGCTGGAACGTGCTCCGTGACTATGCCGACAACTTCATTTCCTGCCCCGATTACGCGGCGGCCCAGGGCATGAGGATCCTTGGAAACCCGGCAGCCGGAGATAACAAAGTGGTGTCCGGGGAGAGCGGCGCGGCGGCATTTGGCTGTGTGGCGGAGATCATGAGGAATCCAGAGCTGGCAGAGCTGAAAGTCAAACTTAAGCTGGATGAAAATTCCCGGGTACTGTTCTTCAGCACCGAGGGCGACACGGATAAGGAAAATTATAAAGCGATCGTCTGGGACGGTTTATACCCGAGACGGTAAATGTAAAGGCAGCATTGGAAAATATAAAATTCAGGAGGATGGTAAGATGGTAAAAGAGAGAGACGATCAGGTGGTTTCATTATGTCAGAAGCTGGTGCAGCAGAAGAGCTACTCCGGGCATGAGGACGGAGTGGTGGAAGTCCTTTCCGCCAACATGAAGGAGATGGGCTTCGATGAGGTAACGGTTGACAGGTACGGCAACATCATTGGCTGCATTAAGGGCAGCCGTCCGGGCAAGAAGCTTTTGTTTGACGGACACATTGATACAGTGCCGGTGACAGAGGAAGCCGAGTGGCAGTATCCGCCGTTCGCAGCTGAGATCCATGAGGGAAAGATCTACGGCAGAGGCACCAGCGACATGAAGGGCGCGGTTGCAGCCATGACCTGCGCGGCAGCAAACTTTGCAAAAGATACCGGTAAGGATTTTGCAGGTGAGATCTATGTGGCGGGCGTTGTCCATGAGGAGTGCTTTGAAGGCGTTGCAGCCCGGGAGATCAGCAGACAGGTACAGCCTGATTACGTTGTGATCGGTGAAGCTTCCCAGTTAAACTTAAAGATCGGGCAGAGAGGCAGAGCGGAGATCGTGGTTGAGACCATCGGAAAACCGTGCCATTCCGCAAATCCGGAGAAGGGCATCAACGCCGTTTATAAGATGGCAAAGGTCATCGAGGCCATCCGTACCTTGGAGCCGACCCACCATGACACCCTGGGCGACGGCATCCTGGAGCTTACCGACATCAAATCCGCTCCCTATCCGGGCGCGTCCGTAGTGCCGGAGTACTGCCGGGCCACCTACGACAGACGCCTTCTGGTAGGCGAGACCAAAGAGAGCGTGCTTGCACCGATTAAAGAGCTGTTAGATAAGCTGATGGCGGAGGACCCGCAGCTCAAGGTAAAGGTTTCCTACGCGGTAGGCAGGGAAAAATGCCACACCGGCAGCGAGATCGAGGGCGAGCGTTTCTTCCCGGGCTGGCTGTATGACAAGAACGACGATTTCGTCCAGGATGTATACGCAAAGCTTATGGAGAAAGGATTTACACCGGAGATCACCCAGTATAACTTCTGCACCAACGGAAGCCACTACGCAGGGGAAGCCGGGATCAAGACCTTCGGCCTGGGGCCGTCCAAGGAGAATCTGGCCCACACGCTTAACGAGTACATTGAAGTGGAACAGCTTACCAAAGTAACAGAGTGCTACTACGGGGTTATGGAAGCGCTGTTAAAATAAAGAGAAAAAGGAAATGGGGGATTTACAATGAGCAGTACACAGACAACAGCATTAGTTATTATCCTGTTATACATGGCAGCAACCGTAGCTATCGGTTTGATCGCATCACGCATGAAACAGTCCAAAGAAGCGAAGCAGAGCAACGATGATTTCCTGATGGCAAGCAAATCCTTAGGGCCGGTAGTTCTTGCGGCAACCCTGTTTGCAGCCAACACAGGCGGCGCCAGCACTACAGGTATCGCCACCAACGTCCATACATACGGGCTTTCCGCCTGCTGGTATGTGATCGCGGCAGGGATCGGCTTCGTCCTGGTATCCTTTATTGCGCCTTACTTCAGAAAAGCACAGGCCAACACGGTGCCGGAGATCATCAGCAAGCGGTACGGCAAAGCGTCCCATATCTTTACGGCCTTTACCTCCATCGCGGCCCTCTTTATGGCGACCGGAGCACAGATCATCGCGACTGCGTCCATCATCAATGTGGTTACCGGGCTTTCTTTCCAGGCAGCAGCGATCGTGACCACCATTGTAGTTATCATTTACACCATGGTCGGCGGTTTTAAATCCGTTACGGCAGCCAACATGATGCATGTGCTGTTCATTACCGTAGGCATGACCATCGCCATGTTCATCATGGTGAACAACAGTGCGGTAGGTGGTTTTGGCGCACTGTTTGAGAAGGCAAAGGCAGTTTCAGCAGAGGCAGGAAATGGTCTGGATCTGACCAGTATGACCAAGATCGGTATTCCTACCGTGGCCGGCTATATCGCCATGTACTTTATGACCTTCCCGACCGGACAGGAGATCGTGCAGACCTACTGTTCCGCTAAAAACGGCAAAGCAGCTATGACCGGTTCTGTGATCGCAGGCCTGCTGTCAGCGGCGTACGCCATCGTTCCGGCTATCATCGGCCTTCTGGCCTACACCTGCATCGACGGTTTCGCAATGGGCGGAGCACAGAAGAACGCGCTGGCTGAAGCAACCATCCGTTTCTCCCCGTCCATCGTGGCAGGCCTGGTGCTTGCAGCGATTGTAGCAGCGACCATGAGCAGCGCATCCGGCAACATGATCGGTACAGCAACTATGTTTACCAACGATATTTTCACCCCTTATATCAATAAGGGCAAAAAAGATGACCAGAAAGAGATGTGGATCTCCCGTGTGACCATGGTTGTAGTGGGCCTGGTAGGCCTGACCGTGGCCCTGACCGCATCCAATATCATCAGCGTAATGATGGGCGCATTTGCACTCAGGAGCGCAGGCCCGTTCGCAGCATTTATCTGCGGTATCTTCTATAAGAATGTGACTCAGAGGGCAGGATTTATCTCCATCGTGACCGGAACGATCGTTGCGGCTGTCTGGATCTATATCCTGAATACACCGTGGGGGTTGAGCGCAATGGTTCCGGGCGGAATCGCAGCATTTATCGCAATCTTCTTCTTCTCCTGGCTGGATCGGAAGAACGGCGTAGCGCCTGCACCGGCGATCAAATTTGACGAGGACTAAGCGCTGATATGAATGAAGCAGTGTAAATGAGCTGTAGCATAAGGATTTATGTAAGATAAAGATTTATAAAAATATAGCAGGAGAGGTATAAAATCATGAAAAAACTGATTCGCAATGGCCTTGTTGTTGATGGAAGCGGCAATCCGGGGTATAAGGCAGATGTGTTGTTAAATGACGGTATCATTGAAAAGATAGCAGAAACCATTGAACTGGCGGCGGCAGAGGATGTTCAGGTGATCGACGCGTCAGGCCTTGTGGTGGCGCCGGGATTCATCGACACCCACAGCCACAGCGATCTGCAGATCCTGGTAGAGCCGGAGGTTATGCCCAAGGTAATGCAGGGTATCACCACCGAGATCCTGGGTCAGGACGGCATCTCCATGGCACCGCTCCCGAAGCAGTACATCAGCCCCTGGAGAAAGAATCTGGCGGGGCTGGACGGTGACAGCGATGACATCGACTGGAATTTTGAGACTACTGAGAATTATTTAAAGATGATCGACGCGGTAAAACCGGGCTTAAACGAGTGCTATCTGGTTCCCCATGGCAATATCCGCATGGAGGCTATGGGCCTTGAGAACCGTCTTCCCAACGAGGAGGAGTTAGAGAAAATGCGCGCCATCACCCGCCGGGAGATGGAGGCAGGAGCCGTAGGCCTGTCCACTGGACTGATCTATATGCCGTGCGCATATTCCGAGTCCAAAGAGATCATCGAGATGTGTAAGGTTGTGGCGGAGTATGACGGAAGCTTTGTGATCCATCAGAGGAGCGAGGCGGACACCATTTTAGATTCCATGGAAGAGGTCATTAAGATTGGCCGGGAGTCCGGCGTTAAGATCCACTACTCCCACTTCAAGGTTTGCGGCAAGAAGAACTGGGATAAGGTTGACAAGGTGATGGAGCTTCTTGAGAAGGCCCAGAAAGAGGGCATCCGGGTTTCCTTCGACCAGTATCCGTATGTGGCCGGAAGCACCATGCTGGGCGTTATCCTGCCTCCGTGGGTACATGACGGCGGTACCGACAATGTGTTAAAGCGCCTGGCTGACCCGGAGCTGCGGAAAAAGATGGTCTACGATATTGAGCACGGCATCCCCGGTTGGGATAACTTCGTGGAATTCGCCGGTCTGGACCAGATCTTCGTGACCAGCGTTAAGACTGAGAAGAACAAAGACTCCATCGGCTTGAGCCTGACCGAGCTTGGCAAGCTGAGAGGCAAAGATCCCTATGAGGCCACCTTCGATCTTCTCTACGAGGAGGAAAATGCCGTAGGCATGGTGGATTTCTACGGAACAGAGGAGCACGTGATCCGCATCATGAAGCGTCCGGAAATGAACGCCTGCACCGACGGCCTGCTGGGCGGCAAGCCTCATCCGCGCGTATACGGCGCATTCCCGAGAATTTTGGGAAAATATGTCCGTGAGGAGAAGGCCCTGACCTTGGAGGAAGCAGTTTATAAGATGACCAAAAAACCGGCTACCACTTTCAACATGACCGGCAGGGGCGAGGTAAAGGAAGGATACTGCGCAGATTTTTGCATCTTCAACCCGGACACCGTGATCGACAAAGGAACCTTCATCGATCCGATCCAGTATCCGGAAGGCATCGAGTATGTGATTATCGGCGGTGAGCTGGCGGTTGAGAACGGAAAGTACACCGGCAGGAGAAACGGCGTTGTATTAAGAAAAAAAGGAAAAGAGGTAATCAGATAAATGGCAAGAGAGGTTGTATTTACAGATAAAGCGCCGAAGGCGGTAGGCCCCTATGTACAGGCGGTCAAATCAAACGGCATGGTCTATGTTTCCGGACAGCTTGGCATCGATGTGGCGGCAGGCGGCCTTGCGGACGGAGTGGAGGCCCAGGCCCACTGCTCCATGAAGAATCTGGGCGAGATCTTAAAAGCCGCGGGAAGCGATTACAAGAATGTGGTCAAGACTACGATCTTTTTGACAGACATGAATGATTTTGCTGCTGTGAACAAGATCTACGAGTCCTATTTCGGAGGCGATTTCCCGGCCCGCTCCTGCATCCAGGTGGCGAAGCTCCCTCTGGGAGGACTGGTGGAAGTGGAGTGTGTGGCGGAGCTGTAATCAGTGTAAGCCGGATTCCTGTGAAGCATAGGCAGGTTATGGGTAAGGACAGGTAACTATATGTAAGTATTAGATAAGGGTATCCTGAAGGTCTTGGAAAAGGCATTTGGGATGCCCTTATTGCGTTGTCAGCAGTGATTTTTAGTTGCCATACTGTTGCATGTTGTGGCTTCTTTGTTGCAGGTGATACAAAATTGTTGCCTTGCATCAGAGCTGGTTTTGCTCCACTGATTGATGACAGCCTGATTCTTGAGGATTATTTGAGTTTTATCAGAGCGGCGTTGTGTTTATGATTTTGGCATGGTTTTTGCTGTTTATATAGATAACAGAAAATACCTGCTGCACATGCTGTAGCTGTGCCGGGCAGAAAAGTAAAGGAGATTTTGCGATATGGATTACACAAGCCTGTTGAAAAACAAAGATGGAAAGAAATCAAGAGTCGGCATTATCGGTGCTACGCGGGGGTATGGCTACACGCTGTTAGCGCAGATCCCGAAGGTAGAGCTTATGGAACTGCGGCTGATCTGCGCCCGCCATACCGGGGAGTGTGAGGAAGTTCTTGCGGGGCTGGGGTATGGGAAAGATGAGATCGTGATCTGTTCCACAAAAGAGGAAGTTTTAAGCGCGCCGAAGGACGCGGTTCTGATCGTGACGGACTACAGCCTGGCAGCAGAGAGCGATATTACTGCGCTGGTTGAGTGCACGGGGAATACTTCCGTCAGCTCTGATGCGGCGATCACCGCGCTGAAAAAAGGAATCAATGTGTATATGGTCTCTAAAGAGACGGACAGTGTATGCGGGCCGGTATTTAACCAGACGGCAGAAGAAAATCATGCAGTTTATGCGCTGGTAAACGGAGACCAGCCGAGAAATCTCCTGGATCTGTATTCCTGGGGGAAGGTGCTGGGACTGGAGATCATTGCGGCGGGAAAGGCCAGTGAATACGATTTTGTATGGGATCCGGATACTGGAGAGTTTACTTATATGGAAGGCGATGAGAAGCCCCATGAGAACATTCCGGGAATGAGGGAATTCTGGCATTACAAGGGGAAGGAAACCCTGGAGGAACGGCGTAAGCTGCTTGAAGCATATATGGCGGTCATTTCTGCGGATCTGTGCGAGATGAATCTGGTGTCTAACGTCACCGGTCTGGTTCCGTCCGCTCCGCGCTTAAACTATCCGGTAGCAAAGATCAGTGAACTGGCTGATATCTTTATTCCGGAGGAAGACGGCGGAATCCTGAAAAAGACTGGGGTGGTAGATGTGTTCTGCAACCTTCGCGCCCCGGATGAGGCGAGCTTTGCCGGCGGAGAATTCATTATTATCAGGTGTGAAAATGAGACGGTCTGGGAGCTTTTGATCAGTAAGGGCCATGTGGTCAGCCGCAATGGAAAGTATGCGTGTATTTATCTCCCCTATCATTATATGGGGCTGGAGACACCGATCTCTATTTTGCTGGGCGATCTGATGGGAATCGGAACCCATCCGGAATGCCGTCAGGTGACAGTCATGACAGGCGTGGCAGAGCGGGATCTGCCGAAGGGGACCGTGCTTAAGGTTCAGGGGCATCATCACTCCATTGACGGCCTGATCCCGGAGCTGTGGGAGAGGAAGGATGCAGAACATGTGGCTCCGTTTTATCTGTTGAATGGAATGATACTGTTAAGCGACGTGAAGAAGGGAGAGCCGATCACAAAGGATGTGGTAGACTTAAGCGGAAGCAGGCCCTATGAGCTGTATGAAGCAGGGTTGAAACTGAACTAAAATCGGTTTGTTGACAGACAGAGCAAAGGAGGGTGCATCAGCGCCCTCCTGTTTTATGTCAATAAAAATGGAAAGCCGGGCATTGCGCCCGGCTGAACTTTTATACAATAACAGTTCCATCCTGGATAACTCCGGCAACTTTTTTCAGCGCCTTTACATCCTCCAGGGGATTCCCTTCCAGTATGACCAGATCTGCCTCCTTTCCTTCCCGGATGGAACCGACGCTGTGATCTGCGCGGCAGAGGCGGGCGGCGTTTATGGTGACGCCCGCAAGGACATCGCGGTTTGCCGCACCCAGGTCAGAGATATAACATGCTTCCTGCGCCAGTCCCTGGTGCAGGCCGTCCGTGCCGATGCCAAACTTAAGACCGCCTTTTATGGCGCCGGAAAGGCAGTTGCAGATGATCTCTTTTTCCCTCAGGCTGCCGTCCCGGTCCTGGGGTGAGAACTTGAAAAGAAGCTCGTCATTTAGGGCATAGCTGGGGGTATATACAACCCAGCGGTCCTCTTTTTTCACACGCTCCACCTGGCCGGGCGTAATGTAATAGACGTGTTCCAGGCAGTCGATGCCGGCAGTCAGGCAGTCATCCAGCCCCTGTCCGCCGGAGCAGTGGCAGGCGGTCGGGATATTGACGCTTCTGGCTTCTTCCACCACAACCCGAAGCTCGTCCAGGGTGAGGAAATGATAGATAAACGGTGTGGCGTTGATCACTTTGGTCATGAAGACTTTGAGGAAATCCACTCCATGGGCAATGTTTTCACGGGATGTTTTGCGGAAGGCCTCAGGGCCGCAGTGCGGCATCCCCACGTATCCGTGGCCATGGGTGCTGCGCATACCGATTCCGCTGACGATCAGCTTGGGTCCCGCAAGGCGGCCCTCTTTCTGCGCTTTTTTGCAGGTGACATCGATGTAGAAGCGGTCGCCAAGGCAGCGGGAGGTGGTGACGCCGGAAACCAGGTCGTCCTTCATGGTTTTGATGGCGCGGATGGTCTGCTCCGCCTCGCAGTCCTCCATCTTCACAAGATGGTTTTGCAGCCTGGCATCCAGCGCCAGGTGATTGTGGCAGTCGATCATGCCCGGGATGATCACGTTGTCGCCGTAGTCAAGTACCTGGATGCCTTCCGGAATGGTCATTTGGGAAATATGTTCATAGATGGCTGCGATCTTACCATTCTCCACCAAAAGCCCGGCGTCCTTCTTTGTCTCCAGTTCGTCTCCAACGATGATCTCATTTGCTTTGATAATATAACGCTCCATGTAAATACCCTCCTATACTTGATCTTATTTGTGCGGCGCTGGTCACTCTTTTTGCTTTGCTGCAGCTTTTTTTGCGAAAAAGCCGGTGAGGATCGGCGTAAGGATCGCGGTGATGACGACTGCGCCCGCAACCTGTGCGGTAGCGATCCCAACCACCGGTTCCAGGGACGGGTCAGCCAGAGCGACGGAAGCCGGGACTGCAACGGCATTGCCTCCTGTCGTGCCGATCGCCATGCCCATGGGGTCAGGTTTCCTGCGGATCAGGCTGTAGAGATAGTAGGTTACGACACCGGTGAAGAATACGGTGATCAGGCCCAGGATGATGCCGCCGGCACCGGCCTTTGCGATCGTAAACAGGCTGGTATTAGCGCCGAGGACAAAACCGTTGAAGGGAAGCAGCATGGCAAGTCCGTTGGACAGCAGGACTTTAAAATCTTCATCCAGATTACCCAGGATCATACCGATGATCAGAGGAACGATCGCGGCGACCAGGGAGATGACCGGGATATTTGCAAGGCCGGTGGTACCCAGGGCGATCATGGTCAGGAACGGGCCGTCATTTAAGGAGAGGATCGCGATAGCGCCAACATCGGTGCTGTCGCCGAATTCCTTTGCCAGGGCGGTATAGATCGCGCCGTTGGAGTTGGTAACGGCGGTGATGACAGCCAGCGGGGTGAGGCCGAGGATCCCCATCGGCCCGAACATCATATTCAGCCCCAGACCCAGAAGCACGCCGATGGCATACTTTAAGATGGTCAGTACGGCGCCTTTATAAAGAGGCATCGCTGCCTGCTTAAAATTGATGGTCGCGCCGCTGCACAGGATGAAAAGGCCGACCAGGGTTGAGGTCCCTGATTTAAACAGACCGGTAGTAAAGCCTCCGATCTCCAGTACCTGGGGGATAAATGTGTTGATCAGGCAGCCAAGCAGCAGTGGGATGACCATCATACCTCCGGGAAATTTTTTCATTGTTGCACAAATCTTCATACGAATACCTCTCCTTCTTCGTGTTGTAGGGCAGGTGCGGATACAACCCGTCCGGCGCCCCCAAATGATACTCATATGTAAAGCAATTATTATGCCAAGAGGTATAAAGTTTATAATTTTTAAAGAAAAGAGCGGAGATATAAAGAAAAAGCGCAGACAATAAGGGAATAGAAACAATGTTGTAATATCGTTGGGTGCAACAGATTTACAACAAAATACGCAACGGTGTTACAACATATCCTGCAACACCGCTGCCTTTTTATTTTAGATTATATTTTTGCATTTTCCGCCACAGGGTGGAGCGGTTGATGCCTAAAAGCTTTGCGGCTTTCGTCTGGTTGCCGCCGCACTCATTTAAAGCCCATAGAATGGAACTCTCTTCGTTCTGGGGCTGAATGGAGGTACGGGATATGACCGGCGTCTCCATATCCAGATCCTGAGGGTATAACGCCTGGAGCAGCACATCCTTTGTGATGACGCCATCGGCGCAGATGGCGCAGGAGCGCTCCACAATGTTGCCCAGCTCCCGGATATTGCCGTTAAACGGATAGTCATGGAGGACGGAGAGGGCAGCCGGGTTGATTGAGGGGGCCGGGACGTTGTTCTCATAGTTACGCTGCTTCATCAGATGCATAAACAGCAGCTCCACATCCTTGTCACGCTGGCGCAGCGGTGGAAGGAAGATCCGGAGCACGTCCAGGCGGTACATTAAGTCGCGCCGGAAAAGCCCCTTTCCCGCAAGTTGTGCGATGCTCTTGTTGGTGGCGGAAATGATCCGCACATTGACCGTTATGACCTTATTATCACCGATTCTGCGGACTTCATGTTCCTGAAGGACACGCAGCAGTTTTGACTGGGTGGACAGGGAGATTTCCCCAATCTCATCCAGAAACAGAGTGCCTCCGTGGGCCTGCTCGAACAGCCCCATTTTCCCGCCTTTGACTGTACCTGTAAAAGCGCCTTCCACATAACCGAACAACTCGCTTTCCAACAGATTTTCCGCCAGGGCGGCGCAGTTGATCGCAACAAAGGGACCGTTTTTCCGGGGGCTGGCGTTGTGGATGCTCTGTGCAAACAGCTCCTTCCCGGTCCCGGTCTCGCCCACAATGATAATATTGGAATCGGATGCCGCATATCGCCTGGCGCTTTCAATGGTGGAACTGATGATGGCGCTTTCATGGATGATGTCGTCAAAGGTATATTTGGCGCGCAGCCCTTTTTCACTTAAGCTCTTTCGTATCTGGTTCTCCAGCTTCTGGATCAGGGTAATGTCGGACAGGGTTATGACAACGCCGGAGATCCGCCCGTCAACCACAACCGGAGTAAATGCGATGGAAACGGTTATATTGCTTTTGGCGATCGTGTGGATCCTGCCGGTGATCTCCTGCCCGCTTGCCAGGACCTCGGTAAATGGCTTGTATAGGTAGGGCAGGGTGGTCTTAAGAGGGCGGGAGATCAGGCTGGTCCCATTATTCATTGCTTTTACGACCCGGTTGCGCACCTGGATACAGCCGTCTGAATCCACATACAGCACACCGTCCTTGGAGGAGTAGATGATCGTTTTGTAGGTCTCTGCCACGACACGTTCAATCTGGATCTGCTCCACAGTGCGGATGGTTTCGTTGATCGCCTGCAGGATCGTGTCTTCACCGGTGCGGATCAGCATGGATGGAAGGCCCCGCTTTTTTGCAAGGGCCGTGGCGGAGTAACCGCCGATCAGGGCATCGCAGCCGTCGGACACCGCGTTATCTATGGCATTTTCCAAATCCTTGTAGTCGTCTAACGGGTAGATCTGCACCTCGCATCCCAGCAATTTACACAGATCGGACGCTTCATAGATCTTTCCGTAAAATCCGCAGATAGCGATCCGCCTGGACTGGAAGGCGCTGCGGCACTCCGCCACGGTACGGATGATGTCATAGCCGGAGATGGCAAGGTCTATGATGGGAAGCTGCGGATACATGGTTTTTAATTGTCTGGCGCTGAACCCGCGGGCGATGATGGCATCGTAGGCGTCTACGCGGATATCAAGGGTCTGGTCTACGGTCAGGGCCTGGATATCGGTGGCGATCCGCGCCTTTTCGGGATGGCTGCTGAGTACAAATTCAACCTTTTCCTTTAGTTCCGGATATGGTACAATAAATAATATTTGGATCATAAATCCTCCTTCTGTACGGTGGGGCAATGTGTTGTTGTTTCATTCTACAATAATGCAACACCTGGGTCAACAGTTTTGCAACACATGTGTGGGGAATATAGAGACAGCGAATGGGGCAGAGAACGGCCTTAAGAGCAGTTGTCCGGACTGGCATGGAATTTGCTATATATAATATAGAATAGCGTCAATCAAGATTATAGATAGCAGGAGGGAGATTATGCCAGTTTTTGGATGTGTAGCCGATGATTTTACAGGGGCGGGAGATGCCGCGTCATTTCTGGTGAAGGGAGGGCTGTCTGTACAGCTTTTTTCCGGGATTCCGTCGGAGGGCAGCAGGATTGCCGAAGGGGTCCAGGCGGTGGTGATCGCTCTGAAGTCCCGGACGCAGAAAAAGGATGAGGCGGTACGGGATACCATGGAGGCGTTTCAATGGCTGAAGGAGAAGGGGGTGCAGCAGTTTTATTTTAAATACTGCTCTACATTTGATTCTACACCGGAAGGGAATATCGGGCCGGTCCTGGATGCGGCCATGGAGTTTTTACAGGTTCCGTGTACGGTTTTATGTCCGGCGCTGCCGGTCAATGGGCGTGTGGTCCAGCACGGGGAATTGTATGTGAACGGCGTTCCTCTTCAGGAAAGCCCCATGAGAAACCATCCCCTTACGCCCATGTGGGACTGCGGGATTGCCAGGCTGATGCAGCCGCAGAGCAGATATTCCTGTGTGGAATTGTGGAAGGAGCAGATGGGGCAGGATGAGAGGGCCATATGGGGCTGGCTTTCAGAACGCTCCTGCGGTGCAGAGCACTATTATATCATTCCCGATTATCAGGATGATGGGGATGGGGCGCGGATCGCGGAGCTGTTTGGCGGGTTAAGTCTGCTGTCAGGAGGCAGCGGGCTCTTAGAACCGTTAGCCCGTCATATCAGCACCCAGAGCCGGAAAGGACAGGCTCCGGACATCCGCGCGGCGGGTGCTGCGATCCTTCTTGCGGGAAGCTGCTCTAAAGCCACGCTGGGGCAGATCGCTTATTTCCAGGCTCATGGGGGGATTAGCTATAAGATAGATCCTGCGGCTCTGCTTGAAGACCCGGGTCAGGTGGATGAAGCATGGGACTTTGTAGAGGCCCACTGGGGCGCCCCGGTACTGGTGTACAGCTCGGATACTGCGGACAATGTAAAGGAAAGCCAGCGACTGGGTCAGAGCCGGATCGCAGATCTGCTGGAGCAGGCAGCGGCTGAGCTTGCAGAGCGCGCCGTCAGCCATGGAATCCGCCGGGTGATCGTTGCAGGAGGAGAGACCTCCGGCGCGGTGACAAAACGGCTGGGCTTTTCATCTTACCAGATCGGGCAGAGTGTGGCGCCGGGGGTGCCTGTCATGATCCCCATGGAAAATCCGGATATCCGTCTGGTCTTAAAATCCGGTAATTTTGGTCAGGAAGATTTTTTTGAACGGGTTTTGGCGATGACAGAAATGGAGGAAGACTGATGGAACTGCATATGGATAAAGAACTGGAACTAAAACTGCAGCAGGCGGTCTGGATCGGCAAGAGCCTGTTTGACAGGAACTGCACCACAGGTTCCTCGGCCAATATGAGCTTTTTCCATAACGGGCGGATCTATATCACCCAGGGCGGAAGCTGCTTTGGCACGCTGAAGCCGGAACATTTTGCTGTAATTGGTATGGACGGCGCCTGTCTTTCCCAGAACAGGCCCAGCAAGGAAGCGCCGCTGCATCTTAAGGTGTACCAGAAAAAACCGGGTACCGGCGCGGTGATCCATACCCACGGGACTTATGCGGTATTGTGGAGCTTTGTCCCCGCGGAGAATGAAAAGGACGTGATCCCGGAGCACACCCCCTACCTGAGGATGAAGCTGGGAACGGTGGGAATGGTCCCGTATGAAAAACCAGGCTCCCAGGCGTTATTTGACGCGTTTGGTGAACGGGTCATGGACAGTGACGGCTATCTGCTGAAGCAGCATGGGGCAGTGGTGCCGGGCAAAGATTTGATGGATGCATTTTACTGTATAGAAGAACTGGAAGAAAGCGCCAGGATAGCCTGGATGTTGAGGCAGGCCGCGCTTAAGTGAGGAAATACACATGTATGATATAGGATACAGACAGACACAGGAACAGAAGACATCTCTCTCTCAGAAGATGATCCAGTCGGCGGAGATCCTTCAGATGGACGTGCAGGAGTTGGAGACGTATGTGCAGCAGCAGGCTCTTGAGAACCCGCTGATCGACTTGGATGAGATGGAGCGGGGGATCTCCGGGTCTCTGAGCGGGGACACGGACAAGCTCCGGGATGACAAGGAGGAGTTCTGCCGGAAGCTGGAGTGGTTAAACCGCACCGACGAACAGAACCGGATCTATTATTCGGAGGAGTACGAGGAGGCGGAGAACCGGGATGCCTGGAATTTTTCCGAGGAGGAAAATTCCCTGGAGGATTATGTTCTAAGCCAGCTTGTGATGCAGATCAAGTCGGAAAAGGACTATGAATGCATGGAGTTTCTGGTGTACAGTCTGGATTCCAGAGGATACTTAACAGTTGACACGGAGGAGATCAAAAAGAAGCTGGAGATCGGTCAGGAGGCCATGGACCGGTATCTGGAGCTTTTGCAGTCCGTAGAGCCGGCAGGCGTGGGGGCCAGATCCCTGGAGGAGTGCCTGCAGATCCAGTTAAAGCGCATGCATGAGAGCGGTTATTTTGAGGAGCAGGAGTTTACGGAGCTGATGGAGCTGACCGGCTCCCATATGGGGGCGCTGGGGAAACGTCATTTCGCCCAGATCGCGGAACAGATGGAGATCAGCACGGAGGATGTGCTGAAGGGCTATGAGATGATCCGCAGGCTGAACCCGATCCCCGGCAATTCCTTCAGCTCCCGGGAAGATATGCGCTATGTAAAACCGGATGTGACCGTTGTAAAGTTTGAGGACTATTTTGAGGTGCTGGTCAATGACGCCAATATCCCGCATATATCGGTGAACCGCCAGTATTTAAACATGATGAATGAGGACGCCACCGGGGAGGTCCTTGATTATCTCCAGAATAAGTACCGGCAGGTGCAGTGGGTGCAGCGCTGTATCGAGGAGCGGACCAGCACGTTGCGGAAGGTTGCAAAGGAGATCGTGGCGATCCAGCGGGGATTTTTTGAGAAGCCGGACGGCAGGCGGGTGCCCATGAGCCTTCGGGATATCGCCGAGCGGCTGGATATCCACGAATCGACGGTGAGCCGCACGGTGAAGAATAAGTTTCTCCAGTGCCCATGGGGCATGTACCCGATGAACTACTTTTTCGTAAAGAAGGTGGCGGCCGATTCCGTAGGCGAGGCCATGACCCCGGAGTTAGTCAAGAACAGGATCGGGGAGATCATTGAGAAGGAAGATAAGAAAAAGCCCTTGAGCGACCAGAAGATCTCCGATCAGTTGAAGGAGATGGGGATCGATGTTTCCAGGCGCACCGTGGCAAAGTACCGGGGTGAGATGATGATCGCGGATACGGCGGGGCGGAAACTGCGGGGGTAGGGGTGAATGGAAGGAGGAGGCCTGTTTTGGGGGCAGCCTCCTTCTATTCACTTGGAAAAGCCGGAGGATAGTTTATCACTTTTTAAAGCAAATCGCTGTGGCTGCCTGTTCGATACAGCGTCAATAGCAACACGTCTTCTGTTATTTTGTAAATTAACAACCAATCAGGTTTTACATGGCACTCCCTGTATCCGGAATAATACCCTGATAAGCTATGGTCACGATATTATGGTTCTAACTGTGCTCCGCTTGCCAGTAAAGTTATCACCTTTTTTAATGGTGCTGTATCAAAGCCACGCTTTACTGCCATTTTATAATCTTTTTTAAACTGCGTGGTCCTTTGTATTTCATATTTAGTCATTGTCTAAGTCCTCAAAAAGTGCTTCAACACTGGAAAATCGCGGTGCAGTCGGATCCTTTAACATTTTCTCTCCCTCAGTAAAAGCTGCCAGAGTAACGGCATTGGGGATCTGAGCACCTACTCTGAATGGTATCGCCTGTTCTCTTACTGCTTGTTTTAAAAACATATTTATTGCTGTACTCAAATTCAAGCCCATATCATCAAAAAGACGTTGAGCTTCCTTCTTCAACTCAGAATCTATTTTGATATTCGTACTTACTGGTGGCATGTTATCACCTCTTTCTTGATTTCTGTATTACCAATATACACCCGAAGTGTAGATGATATCAATATGTTGGGTGTGTTTATGTTGGTGGTTTATTTTAACATTTAGAAACTGTGGAAGCGCTGTCCAGCGTAATCACTTGAAGCAGACGGAATAGGAAACGCACTATTTCCACGTTCTCGGAATTGTGGTAGAATGAAAGAAATTGTAAGCTGACTGGGAGGGTGAGCCATGAAAATGCCAACAGGAAAAATTGATACATCTATGTTTGCCCCCTGCGGCATGAACTGTCTGGTCTGCTATAAGCATTGTTATCATAAAAAGCCGTGTGCCGGCTGTTTGAACAGTGACATGGGCAAACCGGAACACTGCCGTAAGTGCAAGATAAAAGATTGTATTAAGGGCAAAGGGCTGTCCTATTGTTTTGAATGTCCCGATTATCCTTGTAAACTAATAAAAAACCTTGAAAAAAGCTACAACAAAAGGTATCGGGCGAGTCTTATGGAGAATAGCGAGTTTGTTCGTCAACACGGTCTGGAAAGGTTCATGGAGCAGCAGAAAGGGGGGTATACTTGTCCCAAATGCGGAGGTATCATTTCTATCCATGACAGAGAGTGTAGCGAGTGTCAAGAAAGTATGAAGTAAGCAAAGGGGTAAAAGAAAGTAACAAGTACGCGTTCGGCGGAACAGGCATACTCAATCGAAACTTGGAGAGGTGGTATCTATATGGAAATTAGAATGATAGACAATGAACAAACAGCTGATGCAGTTGCACTTATATGGACAACATTTTTACAGTTTGAAGCCCCCGATTATTCTGATGAAGGAATACAATCGTTTAGAGATTTTATTGAAGACAAAGCCATTTTAAAATCATTAGAATTTATTGGAGCGTATGAGAATGAAGAGCTAAAAGGGGTTATAGCTACAAATGATAATCGTAAACACATTTGCTGCTTTTTCGTAAAGGCACAATATCACAAACAAGGTATCGGTAAAAAGCTATGGGAATATCTTTTAGATCATAGCGAAAATAAAGAATTTACGGTCAATTCTTCTCCATATGCAGTCCCTGTTTATCATAAGCTCGGATTCGTGGATACAGATTGTGAACAATTAACTGACGGTATAAGATATACCCCGATGAAGTTTAGGAGATAGCAAAGCTGGCCGAGCCAGTCAGCGGTCAAAATGAACGCACTTACCAGCGTGGGGGTTTGAAAGAAATTTCAAAGAACCACTTGGCTTTCATAGATGAATTGATCATACTAGAAATATAAAAGAAAGCATCTACTCAAAAAGTGGATGCTTCTCAAAAGGTTTTGTTATGTCCTAATAGACATCGCTCACCCTGTTGGCAGACAGGGTGGGCATTATTTTCGCTCATTTCTCTTATGGAGAAAGGCGATAATCGCTACAATCTTATTGATCTTCAGCGAAAAACATCCCATTCTAAATAATCCTGACTAGTCAAAACATCCAACGCTTTACAAACCAACCCCCGAAAAAAATTGTATAAACCAACGTTTCCATAAAACCCCTGAAATGTTATTTTGTTAGCAGAATGTGGCTGCGATGATACGGAACAGTTACTACAGAACAGCATCTGCAAGCTGCGGTTTAAGGAAAGGAGAAGGAGATCAATATGAAGACAAGAATGACGGAACTGCTCGGTATCCGTTACCCGATCATGCAGGGGGGAATGCAGACATCTGGGTGTGCCGGAGCTGGCGGCGGCTGTTTCGGAGGCGGGAGGTCTGGGCACAATCAATGTGACTATTTATCCGGACCCGGAGGACTTACGCAGAGCGATCCGTGAGGTGAAGGCGAGAACAGAGAAGCCCTTTGCCGTTAACATTTCCCTGATCCCCAGCCTGCACCCGGGGAAGGAGCTGTTTGACCAGGTGGCGGTGATCCTGGAGGAAGGGGTGCCGGTGGTGGAGACTGCCGGGGCAAGCCCGCAGGAGTTGGCGGATGTGCTGAATGCCCACAAGGATCAGGTTAGATGGATTCACAAGGCGGCCTGCGTGAAGCACGCGAAAAAGGCGGAGAGCATGGGCGCGGACATGATCACCATGGCGGGCTATGAGGTGGCGGGCCATCCCCATACGGACGGTGTGGGAACCATTGTGCTGGCAAACCGCACCGCACAGGAGGTGAAGGTTCCGGTCCTGGCGGCAGGTGGGATCGCCGATGGACGGGGGCTTTTGGCGGCTTTGAGCCTGGGCTGTGAGGGGATCGTCATGGGAACCCGGTTTGTGGCGAGCCGGGAGTGCTGGATCCATCAGAACCAGAAGGATTGGATCGTAAAGGCCGGAGAGAGTCAGACGGTCCTGTGCCAGAAAACCATCCGCAACATGGTGCGCGTGGCAGACAATGCGGCGGCGAGGAAATGCCTGGAGCTGGAGGCGAAGGGCGCCGGTCTTGAGGAGCTGATGGGCGTGATCTCCGGGAAACGGGGCCGGGCGGCCTATGAAAGCGGGGCTGTGGATGATGGGATGTTTGCGGTGGGGCCGGCCTGCGGCCTGATCCATGAGGTCTTAAGCTGTAAAGAGATCATAGAAGGGATCATGGCGGAAGCAGAAAACGGCATGAACCGTTTAAACCGGATTTTTGAGCCATAGACTGCGAGAGAAAAGGAGAAGGAAATGAGCAAAAAAGCATTAGAAGGAATCCGTGTCCTGGATTTTACGACCATGGCGGCGGGGCCGACGGCGGGAGCCATGATGGCGGATTATGGAGCGGAAGTGATCAAGATCGAGCGCCCCGGAAGAGGCGAAGACGGACGGAAGTTCCCGCCCATGGTGGATGGGGAGAGCCTGTCCCACTGCTGGTTCAACAGGGGAAAAAAGTCTCTGGCAGTGGATCTCACAGATCCGGAGGGGCTGGAGGTAGTGAAAAAGCTGCTCCCAACTGCCACGGTGATCCTGGAGAATTTCCGCCCAGGCACCATGAAAAAATACGGGCTGGATTACGAGAGCGTGAAAAAAATAAAACCGGATATTGTCTATGCCTCTCTGACCACCTTCGGACAGACGGGAAAATATGTGTCCAAACCGGGCTATGATATCATCGCCCAGGCCATGTCCGGTATCATGAGCGTCACCGGCGAGGCGGACGGAGCGCCCCAGAAGAGCGGGTTCCCGCTGGGCGACTTATTGGGCGGGCTTAACATGTTTACCGGCGTCATGACGGCCCTGTACCACTGGCGCGATACGGGTGAGGGGCAGTACGTGGATATCTCCCTGCTGCGAACTCTGATCTACATCAATACGCCGTTGATCCACTGCAATTTTGGTCCGGAGCGCATGAGCAAACGGCAGGGCAACCATCATCCAACCATGTGTCCCTACGGCGTATTTCACTGCAAGGACGGGGATATCGTCATGGCTGCGGCTGGGAAACGGATCTGGGAAAGCCTCTGTGATCTGATGGGGCATCCCGGGTGGAAGGATCACCCGGAATATTCGGAGCTGTCAGGCCGGGCGAAGAACCAGAAGGTCCTGATCCCTCTGATCAACGAATGGCTCGCCAACACTTACTCCGGCCAGGATGAGGCGCTGGCCGCCTTAGACGCAGCGGGCGTTCCCTGCTGTAAGGTTTACAACGAGTATCAGGTCTGGGCGGACGAGGAGTTCCGCGCCAACGGCTGGCTTCAGGAGCAGCCCACCATGCCGGGGATGGAATCCATGCCGACCTTTGTGACCCGCACCGGCAATTGCGGCATGTCCGAGACCCCAGTGGAGTTTGGACGCGCGCCGCTCCTTGGAGAACAGAATGTGGAGATCCTGGAGGAACTGGGCTATGATGAGGCGAAGATTGCGGAGCTTGAGGAGCGCTGGCCGCACCAGAAGCTGGAGGGAGGAAATAAATGAGTGGACTTTACCATATGACAGAAGACCAGCAGAGCCTGGTGGAGCTGATCAGGGATTTTATGAACCGTGAGATCAGGCCCCATGTCCTGGAATGGGAGAAAGAGGGGCATTATCCCCGTGAGATCATCCAGATGGGGATCGATATGGGGCTGCATATGATGCAGGTGCCGGAGGAATACGGCGGTATGGGACTGGACACTACGACCACAGCCATGATGATCGAAGAAGGGGCAAAGGTAGAGAGCACCTACATGGGCATGTTCAATGTGACCAGTATGGGCGGCAAGATCGTGATGGCGGCTGGAAGCGAGGAGCAGAAGCAGTATTACGCGGGACTTTTACAGAAGGGTTATTTAAGTGCTTTTTGCCTGACGGAGCCGGGCGCAGGATCCGACAGCGCGGCGGTCCGCACCACAGCAGTGCGGGATGGGGACTCCTATGTGATAGGCGGTACCAAGATGTTCATCACCAATGCATCCCTGGCGGATGTGTTCCTGGTGGTGGCCTCCGTGGATCCGTCTAAAGGTTCAAGGGGCCTGGCGACCTTTATCGTGGAACGGGACTGCCCCGGTGTTAGCGTCAGCAAGAAGATCGACAAGTTCGGTATGCGCCTGTCCAATACGGCGGAAGTTATATTTGAGGATGTGAAGATCCCGGCGGCTAACCTGGTGGGGACGGAGGAGAGCGGCTTTGCCAACGCCATGAAAGTGCTCACCGCATCCCGCCCCATCATCGCGGCCTCCAGCCTGGGAGCCTGCCAGCTGGCGCGGGATCTGGCAGTACAGTACTCCAAAGAACGGGTGGCCTTCGGTAAGCCGATCTGCGCCAAACAGATGATCCAGGAAAAACTTGCCAATATGGAGATCCTGATACAGGCGAGCCGCGGTTTGGTATATAATGCCACTATGCTGTTGGATCAGGGGAAACCCTGCAACACGGAGGCGTCCGTTGCCAAATGCTTCGTCACGGAGGCATTTGGAACGATCACCGATGATGCGCTCCAGATCTTTGGCGGCTACGGGTTGTGCGATGAGTACCTGATCTCCAAGCTCTATCGGGATGCCAGGGTGAACCGCATCGTGGAAGGAACGAACGAGATACAGCGGGTGGTAATCTCCAAGGCCATGTTACGGTGAGCGGCGGGGCTGTGCGGCCTGACATTCCGGTGACGGCAGAAACAGCCGGCATCACGCTTTGGTGAAGGTATACAAACCCTTCTGGTTGTTTTAACCAGAAAGGGGCGAAAATGAAATTGACATTTTTGTGACAAGTAACGTGGGAGTTTTTAAACGACTTTGTTATTATTATGACATCATAAGAGACGTTCCGGCGCAGCGGGGGAGCGGCGTGGTAGGCGCTGCAAAAGCAGGCGGAGGGGTGTCGACAGTCACAATACGAAAGGGGAAGAAAAATGCTTAGTTTGTTTGGTATCATTGTTGGTCTGGCAGCATTTATCCTGTTGGCCTATATTGGCTACAACACGATAATCGTTGCGATCGCGGCAGGTATGGTGGTCGCCATCTTCGGCGGCATGAATCCGTTTACACTGCTGACGGAAGCGTTCATGCCAAAAGCAGTTGGATTTATGCAGGGGTATTTCCTTATATTCCTGTTCAGTGCATTGTTTGCACGTTTCATGGGGGACACCGGGGCTGCGCCGTCCATAGCAGTCAAGGTGGCAAGGATTGCCAAAAAGGCGAAGAACAGGGACGTACAGCGCTGGCTGGCCGTTATGGTACTTCCGCTGATCCAGCTGATCCTTACATATGGCGGAGTAAATGTATTTGTAGTTGTATTCATTCTGGTGGCGATCGCCCGCTCTCTGTTTAAAGAGCTGGATATCCCGTGGTGGATGTACACCTGTTCCAGCCTCGGGTCTTCGACGGTGACCATCGGTATGCTGCCCGGATCTCCCCAGATCCAGAATATCATCCCGACAGAGTATTTTGGTTCCACCACCATGGCGGCCCCGGTTCTGGGCATCCTGTGTGCCATTATCACCTTTGGCCTTGGCTCCTACTATGTATGGTGGCAGTGCAGACGCACCAACAAAAGAGGCGAGAGCTTCATGCCTACCGGCGAGCTGATCGACAAAGAGCAGCTTGTGGAAATTGATCTTAAGGACGAGAAACCGCTGTGGCAGTGCCTGCTTCCCATGGTTGTAGTTATCGTGGTACTGAACGTATTAAAGCAGAGCGCAGTGATCGCCCTGTTCAGCGGATGCGTTGTAGCGTGGCTTTTATATGACCCGCGTAAACAGAACTTAAAGAAGGTGTTTGCAGGCGCAATGCCCCAGGCGATCATGCCGCTTGTAACAGTCTGCTGCGCTTCCGGTTTCGGCGGCATGGTTGCGGCTGTACCTGGATTTCAGAATATCGTGACCAGTTTGGATAAGCTCGGCACCAGCCCGCTTACCATCGTGCTGATCGTCAATATCTGCTCCGGTATCTGCGGCTCCGCGTCCTCCGGTGAGAATATCGCCCTGCAGAACTTTTCAGACCGCTTCATCGCGACCGGTATCCCCGGGCCGCAGCTGCACAGGTTGGTTGCCATGTCCTCCATCGGCCTGGATACCCTGCCCCACAGCGCAGGTATCATAACCATGCTGTCCACCACCAAGCTGACCCACAGACAGGGCTACATCAACAGCTTTATCCTGTCCCTGGTGCTTCCGATCGTCATGGCCTGCTTTGCGGCGGTGCTGATCTCCATGGGCTTTTATTGGTAAAATAGCTGAATTTTGATAAGGCTGTGTTTTGTGAAAATGATCCTGTAACATGTAAATAAAAAATAAGTGCCGCACTCTCTAAGATCCTTGAGATTTTAGAAGGGATGCGGCGCTTTTTTTCGTTGACACAGTAAAAGAAAATGTGGAGGAAATGACAAAATACGACCATATCCGGGAGGCTACTATTTGTATGTTCCTACATAGATATTTTTTTGTCAAATTGGTAAATTAAACGTAACAGTCCAGGACGGCGGGAAAACAGGTGCAAAGACAGGCGTTAAGCTTGCTTATAAGCATGTTTTTGCACCTGTTTTCACATCGGATGGACATCCGATGCTTCTTGTCCGGTCAAAGACCGGACAAGAAGATGCCGTCCGGAAAAACAGCAATGGAATATATCAAATCCGCTGGGACTAGGGAGAAGCGGGTAATTATGCACAGAAAATATGCATAGGCAATATGCACAGATTAAGGAGGGCGACATGAAAACAAGAATGACAGAAATGCTGGGGATCCAGTACCCGATCATGCAGGGAGGAATGCAGAATCTGGGAGTGCCGGCCCTGGCGGCGGCAGTTTCCGAAGCGGGGGGCTTAGGAACCATCAATGCAACCATCTACCCGGAGATCGATGACCTGCGGACGGCCATCCGGGAGACGAAAACACTGACGGACAAACCGTTCTGCGTCAACATTTCCCTGCTTCCGGGCGTGTCCGTGGGGGATGCCACGAAAGAGGTGATCCGGGTCTGTGGCGAGGAAGGCGTGAAGGTGATCGAGACTGCCGGGACCAGCCCGAAGGACTTAGTCCCACTGATCCATGATGCGGGGATGCTCCATTTCCACAAGGTGCCGGGCATCAAATATGCGCTGAGCGCGGAGCGGGCCGGTGTGGACGCGGTGGAGGTCGTGGGCTTTGAGTGCGGTGGTCATCCGGGGGCAGCGGGCCTTGGTTCTGTGGTGCTGACGGACAAGGCGGCAAAGAAATGTAAGATCCCGGTCATCGCAGGCGGAGGCTACGGAGACGGTTACGGAATGGCGGCGGCTCTCGCCATGGGTGCGGAGGGCGTTGTCATGGGAACCCGGTTTGTGGCGACAGTTGACTGCCCGATCCACGACAACTTCAAACAGTGGATGGTGCAGGCGGACGAGGCGGACACGGTGCTCTGCCAGAAAGCGATCCGCAACATGGTGCGGGTGGCGGACAATGCGACTGCAAAGGAGTGTCTGGAGCTGGAGAAGGAGCCGGGGATCACGGTTGAGAAGCTGATGCCGGTCATCCAGGGAAAGCGCGGCAGGACCTGCTATCAGAACGGGGATATCGACGGATGCCTGTTCCCGATCGGCACCACGGTCGGGTTGATCGAGGATATTCCCACGGTGAAGGAAGCGGTCGGCAAAATCGTAAGGGAATTTAAAGAGGCGGTGGAACGCTTAAACCGGATCGGATAACGGATGGGACAGGGTTTGAAACAGACAAAAGAAAAGGAGAAGGTTTATGGAATGGATGAGTTTGTTAGGGGTACTGGCTGCGCTGGCCGTTTTTATCTATCTGGCTTACAGGGGATACAACATTATCTTTTTGTCGATCCTGTCATCCGTGATCGTTGCGGTGTTCAGCCTGCAGAACCCGGTCACGGTGTTAAATGAAACCTTTGTGGGGACCTTCAGCGGCTTTATCAAGAGCTGGTTTCTGGTGTACGTGCTGAGCGCGACCTTTGCAAAGCTGATGGGCGAATGCGGGGCGGCCCGTTCCATTGCTCTTAAGATCGCGCGGCTGTGCAGAAAGCGCCCCATGGAAGAACAGAAATTCTGGGCGGTGCTTTCCATCCCGATCATCAATACGATCCTGTGCTACGGCGGCGTTTCCTCCCTGGTGTGCGTGTTCATCATGGTCGGGATCGCGAAGGATCTGTTTGAGGAGCTGGATATCCCATGGCACTTCTACGGGATGGCGGCCCTTGGCTCTGCTACATACGCCCTGGGCGCCCTGCCGGGTGCGCCGGATGTGCTGAACTTAACGCCTACCAGCTATCTGGGGACCACGCCCATGGCGGCTCCGGGACTGGGGATCATTGCAACCATCATTATCTTCGGACTGGCCTGCATTTATCTGAAGAGGGCTTTGAGGAGATCGGAAAAGGCGGGAGAGACCTTCCTTCCCACCGGAGCCAGGATCGCGGCTGATCCGTCCATCGGCGGACAGGACAATATCGAGTATCCGCTCTGGAGGAGCGTTTTGCCCTGTATCGTGCTGCTGGTAGTGATGAATGTGTTGGGACAGCCGGTCGTACTGGCTATGTTCTGCGCCATCGTCTGCTGTCTGCTGTTGTTCTGGAACCAGCTCAAAGGGATCTTACAGCCGTGTATCGCTTCCGGGATACCCACAGGCGCGGTGACTGCATGTCTGATCAGCTGTACGGTGGGCTTTGGCAAGGTGGTTTCCACAAGTCCCGCATATCCGCTGGTTGTGGGAGGTCTGGATTCCATTGCGACCATCCTGCCGCCGGCTTTCCAGATCTTTGTGTGTGTCAATGTGGTGGCGGCCCTCACCAGCTCCTCCACATCGGCTGTATCCATCGTATTTGATTCCTTTGCGGAGCGTTTTCTTGCAACCGGGATTCCGGCTGCGGCGATCCACAGGATCGCTACGGTTACTTCGCTTGGACTGAACACCCTGCCGCACAGCGTCGGCGTTTGTAACGCAGCGGGCGCTTCCAGGCTGACGATCGGCGAGATCTACAAACACTATCTTTGGATCACGGTTGTATTTCCGCTGATCTCTGCGCTGGTACTCTGCGTACTGGTCAGTATGGGGATCTGTTTTTAAAAAATGAAAATATCATTACAGACAATACTTTACTTTTCTGAATGGGATGAATTTGAGACAGGGCCGGGGGTTTGCCGCGATACGTGTTTTTCGGATGTGCTCCTGCTGGACCGGAATATGGAGGAGGCCCACGGGGAATACCTCTATACCGGCACGGCTGAGGAGGCGGAGGAATATCTAAGAACCTGGAACGGACTAAAAAAATGTCTGCATCTGATCGTGCTGGCGGAGGATGTCTGCCAGGCCCGGAGGCTTCCGGAGTGGGTGTCCTGGGTCTGGGTGCCCCGGTCTCCCGGCCTGGTGGCGGTGTACAACCAGATCCGCGGGATCTTTTACCGCCTGCGTTCCTGGGACAAAAAGCTGGACGAGATCATCCTGACCGGGCAGAACATGGACGTGATGCTGGAAACCTATACGGAGCTGCTTCCCCATCATCTGCTGATGTGGGACGCGTCCTTTAATATCTGCGCATTTACCAGAAACATCGAGGCGCCCAACAAGAACGTGGAGGAGATGGAGAAAAAGGGATATTTCCTTCCGGAGACTGTGGAATTCCTGGTCAGGAAGAATCTGATCGCCAAGTCCACGGATATCAATACGAGATTTTTCACCAGGGATATGCTTCCCTCCGGCAATCAGGCGATCATCCATCACTATTTCCGGCAGGGGCTGAGGTTTTATTCGGTGTGCGTCTATGCAAGGGAGGGACAGAACTTTGGACAGGACATCCAGGATCTGATCGAATATTTCTTTGGCCGGCTGAATTTTTATCTGGACAAGCATGCCCCGGTGTTCCAGGGACAGCATTTTCTCTATGAGTCCTTTTTGATCGGACTGTTGGAGGGGAAGGTCACGGATCTGGCGGTGATTGAAGAACGGGCGGCATCCTTCCGGATCCGTCCGGCAGCCAGTTACCGGCTCTACTGCCTCCAGATCAATGATTACAAGATCACCCTTGCCCGGTATCTGATCGAGACGATCGCCTCATCCGCGCCGGATGTAAAGCTTTTGCAGTACCAGAACCATGTGCTGATGCTGAAGGCCCAGTCGCGGCGCGGGGTGCAGACGGAGGAGGAGAGCCAGAACTGGACGGAGCGGGTCACCCGGCTTCTGATGATCCACAACGCCCACTGCGGGGTCAGCTCCGCATTCAGCCATCTAAAGGACATCCGGACGGCCTATGACCAGGCCCGTTCCGCCTTAGAGTCGGGAATGCTGCTTAACCCGAAGGAGAAGAGCAGGATCTATTTTTACAGGGATTATTATCTCTATCATGTTTTAAAGCAGGTGGAGAATAACATCCCTCTGCACTCCCTCTATCCGAGAAGGTTGAACCAGATCCTGGAAAAGGATCTAAAGAGCGGCGCCAACAATCTAAAGCTGCTGGACGCCTACCTGGCGAACAACCAGTCGGTGACGGCCACCGCCAGGCAGATGTTCATGCACCGCAACAGCGTGATCTACCGGATCCGGAAGATCGAGGAGATGCTGCGGATCGATCTGGAGAACCACAAGGATGTGGTGCGCATGGATTTTTCCCTCCGCGTGCTCCGGTATCTTTTCTGGACCAATAAAAAGTATGAGAAATACCGGAGTTTGCTGGAGAATGAAGACGATGAGGGGACGTCAGAGTAGTCCGTAAAAAAGGTTACTGCCCCGTAAAGTTTGGTTTTCGTTTTTCGAGAAAGGCGTTCACCGCTTCCGCATGGTCCGCCGTGTGGGTCAGGCGGTCTACATAGTCCGCTTCCATGGACATGCACTGGTACAGGTCGGGATAGAAGATACGGTTGACGGCGGCCTTGATCTCCCTGTAGGACATGGTGGGGCCGCCTGCCAGCCGGGCAACCTGCTTCTGTACGGTTTCCTCCAGGATTTCGTAAGGCACAGCTTTGGTGATGATCCCAAGCTGCGCAGCCTCCTCACCGGAAAAACGCCGTCCGGTCATGAAAAGGTCCGTGGCCCTGGCGGGGCCGACCCGGCGGGAGAGCATAAGGGAGCTGCCCATATCGGGGGCCAGGCCGATATTTACAAAGGCAAAGGTCATCTTGCTGTCTGCATCCGCGATGGAGAAATCACAGGCCATGGCGAGGCTTAGGCCTCCGCCTGCGCAGGCGCCTTCGATCCAGCTCACCACCGGTTTTTCTGTCTGCCGGATGGCGAGTATAAGCTGATTGAAATGTTCCATGTTCACCTTGGTCTGAGTCTCCGGTCTGCAGCCCGTTGGCGTAGCAGTCCACCCGTTTTTTCATGGAGGTGATGTCCCCGCCCGCGCAGAAGCATCCTTCTGCGCCCCGCAGGACCACGACGCGGACCTCCGGATCAAAGCGGTATGCCAAAAGCGCTTCATGCAGTTCGGCAGCCATGGCCTGGCTGAGTGCATTCCTTTTTTGGGGGTCATTTAGAATGATGGTTCCGATCCCGTCTTTTACGGATGTGATTAGATACTGGTACATGTGCTGATACCTCCTTTCTTAAGGGAATCTTATAATAACCGGCTGACAAAGCCTATGGAGGAATCTACGAAAAACCGGCGGAGGGCATCGGGTTTTCTTTGTGCAGAATTGCATAGATAATTTTTTGACAAATTGATAAAGTGATATCATAACGTAACCGTGTAAATGTATAGGAGGGTACCATGATTAAAACAAAATTTACTGAAATGTTTGGGATTGAGAAACCGATCGTGCAGGGCGGGATGCAGCATTTGGGCGTTGCGGACTTTGCCTCTCTGGTGAGCAATGCGGGCGGTATGGGCACCATGAACATCACCTGTTATCCGGGGATCGAGGAATTCCACGAGGACGTCATCAAGATGAAATCCCTGACGGACAAGCCCTTTATCGTAAATATTTCCCTGGTCCCGGATCTGACCAGGGGCGAGGAGATCTTCAAGTATATCGATGTGTGCGCGAAAGAGAAGGTGGCGGCCATTGAATTTGCCGGAGCTTCACCGATTGAGTTTATGCCGGCCTGTAAGGAAGCGGGGATCAAGATCATCCACAAGAGTCCCAATGCCAAGGTAGCGGCCAGCATGGCGAGAAAAGGCGCCGATGTGATCACGATCGCAGGCTATGAGGTGGCGGGACATCCGAGCCTGGACGGGATCGGTACCTTTGTGATCGCCAACAAGGCGGCAAAGGTCTGCGCCGAGTACGGGGTCCCGGTGCTGGCGGCAGGCGGTGTTGCTGACGGCAAGGGCCTGGCGGCTGCCCTGGCGCTGGGCGCCCAGGGTGTTGTCATGGGCACCAGGTTCGTAGCGACCACAGAATGCCCGATCTCCGACAACCATAAGCAGTGGCTGTTAGACCACACGGAAAAGGATACGGTGCTGATCCAGAAATCCATCCACAACGCAGCCCGCGTCGGCAACAACCTGGCGGCAAAGCTGACTCTGGAGATGGAGGCCCGCGGCACTACCCTTCAGGAGCTGATGACAGTCATCTCCGGAAAGATCAGCAAGCAGTGCTACAAAAACGGCAATATCGACGGCGGTATCTACGCACTGGGGCCGGCTATGGGCCTGATCGATGATGTGAAGACCGTTAAAGAGCTGATGGACGATATGGTGGCGGAAGCGGAGAATGTGATTGGAGTTCTGAAGGCGAATATTGTGTAAAAAGGAGACAATGCGATGGAAGACATGAAAAAATACAGACCTTTAGAGGGCATCAAGGTTGTGGAGCTGTCCACGATGGTGGCGGCAGGTTCCTGCGGCAGGATGCTGGCGGACTGGGGCGCGGAGATCATCAAGGTGGAGAGCGCGGGCGGTGATATGTTCCGATATTTCCCCAAGACCTTTTTCGTTCCATGTACAATGGATGAGAACCCTCTGTTTGACAACTTAAATGCGGGCAAGCGGGGCGTGGTGCTGAACTTAAAGACGCCGGAGGGCATGGAGGCCATGCACAGGCTGCTGGGGGACGCGGATATTTTTCTGACCAACACCCGCCCAAAGGCGCTGGAGCGTCTGGGCCTGGATTACGATTCCCTGAAAGAGAAGTATCCAAAGCTGATCATGGCGAATGTCAACGGCTTTGGTGAGAAAGGACCGAAGAAGGACAATCCGGGCTTTGACACGGTGGCCTTCTGGGCAAGCTCCGGTTTCAACGCGGACATGATGGTGGAAGGCCCGGGCAGCTACCCGGTCTACAGCTCCGCCGGCCCTGGGGATATTGTGACGGCCATGGGCCTCTGCTATGCGATCACGGCGGCGCTCTACAAGAGAAGCCAGACCGGACTGGGAGACCATGTGAGCAGCTCCCTCTACGGCACGGCCCTGTGGTGTTTCCACATTATGGCGGTTGCAACGGAGGAGCAGTATGGATATACTTATCCAAAGACCAGAGAGAACAGCGCGCCCACAGGCGCCCCGTTCCGCACCAAGGACAATGAGTGGGTCATGACCACGATCCTGCAGATCGAGAAGCAGTGGCCGATCCTCTGCAACGCCCTGGGCGTACCGGAGCTGGGCACGGACCCGCGGTACAACACCTCTGAGCGGCAGAGAGACCCGGAAGTGCGAGGGTACCTGATGAAGCTTTTTGAGGATATTTATAAGACAAAGACCGCGGATGAATGGTGTAAGATCCTGACGGACGCGGATATTGTAAATGACAAGCTGGCCCATTATAAGGATATGGAACACAGTGAACAGGCATGGGCCAATGAGTATATCCACGAGGTGACCTGCCCCAACGGAAAGAAATCCATCCTGGTCCGTCCGGCCATGCGCAGTGAGAAGATGGGCGTTCCGGACTGGAAGCGGGCGCCGATGCTGGGCGAGCATACAGAGGAAGTCTTAAAAGAGTACGGTTATACGGATGAGCAGATCCAGGCAATGAAAGAAAAAGAAGCGGCAGTCCAGCTGGATGTATCCCAGTATCCGCATCTGGATGAAGCGTGATGGAGACTCTGTTGATATACAGGAGCAGACATGGAGAGAAAATTTGAGTCGTTCATAAGTATTTTCACAAAAGCGATGGAGGAATACCCGGACAAGCCGGCTATCATTATGGAGGATGAGACGCGGACTTACCGGGAGATCTATGAGCATGGCAGGAAGATCGCAGGCCATCTGGAGCGCTCCGGGATCAAAAAAGGAGACCCGGTAGCGATCATATCCAACAATCATGTGGACTATGTGGAGACTGTGCTGGGATGCGTTATGGCGGGAGCCATTGTGGTGAAGCTCAACTGGCGGTTTGCCGCGCCGGAGCTTCACTACCTGCTGTTTTTCAATCATGTAAAATACATATTCTTCCGTTCCCAGGATAAGAAGATCCGGCGGGAGATGGGGGAGTTGACCGCTTCTCTCTGCCCGTCCCTGGATATGGATATCATGGAGGAGCTTTTAGAGGATGCGGAGCCGATCGGGGAGTTCGCTGATCTGGAGGACAGAGACGTGCTGATGCACCTGCATACCAGCGGCACTACCGGCTTCCCCAAGGTGGTGCGGTATGGAAACGGAGAGTTCCTGCGGGAGTTAGAGTCCTGTGTCGGGTCCCTTTACTTTGATGAGGATACGATCTATCAGATGATGAGCCAGATGTTCCACTCTGCCAGCATGGGCACCTATGCCTGCCTTGCCTGCGGCGGAACGGTTGTGGTATTCCGTAAATTCGATCCGGCCAGGTATCTGGAGAGTGTGGAGCAGCACAAAGTGACCAGGCTGAGTGCGATCCCGACGGTGCTGACAGCACTTTTAAACCATCCTGATCTTGAGAAGTACGACTTGAGCAGCATCCGCATGATCAGCTATTCCACCTGTCCCATGCCGCCGGAGCTGATCCTGCGGGCGCGGGAGAAGTTTCACTGTGAGTTTCAGCAGTCCTACGGGATGACGGAGATGAGCTCCATTGTCACGATCCTGTCTACGGAGGATCATTTCCGTGACAACATGAGGTATCTGGATTCCGTGGGCAAACCCATAGCGGGCCATCAGGTGCGGATCGTGGATGAGAATGGCCAGGAATGTGAGACCGGTCAGGTCGGAGAGATCTGCGTCCGGGGGCCGGGAATGATGGTGGATTACTACCGGATGCCGGAGGCGACGGCTGAGGCAGTGGTAGATGGCTGGTATCATACCAGGGATGTGGGGTACCTGGATGAGGCGGGCTATCTCTACGTCCGGGGCAGAAAGAATGACATGATCATATCCGGAGGGGAAAATATCTTTCCGATGGAAGTGGAAAATGTGCTGCGGAT